>NZ_CP046120.1:897500-1222036 GCF_009707465.1 Novosphingobium sp. Gsoil 351 | reverse complement strand
TCGAATTCTTACGGCTCATGCCTCAGGCCCTGCCAAGTGTCGCGCTGCCCAGCCAGCGTGATTTGCTTTGGGGGAAGGTCATGGCGAGCTGATCTCGAGGATTCTGATTGCGTCGGCAACAGCGCCAAACGGGAGCACCTCGCCAACCGCTGCTCCGACGACCGCGCGGGAGAGCGGCGCGGTGAACGAGACGAGGCCAGCCGCGGGTTCGGCCTCGTCGCTGCCCACGATCTGAAATGTCTTGGGTGTGCCATTCAGCGAGATGGTGACCTTCGACCCGAATTCCACGTTGTCCGAAGCCGGCGGGGGCATCACTTCCGCCGTGATCTGGCGGGTCTGCCAATAGCGCAGGTCCCGCTTGAGCGCCGGAAGAGCGTCCTCTTCAGCATGGTCAATCTCGGATTCCAGTTCCGCTACCCGACTGGCGATGAGTTCCAGGCCGCGTTTTGTCACCAGATTAGGGCCAGCCGGGATCGGCAGCTCGAACTTTGGCTCGAGATGTTCCTCGTCACTGTCACGCCGGAATGCCACGCTCATTAGATCGATCCCGTTTGACCCGTCGCACGCGCAGGAAAAGTGTTCGGTTGGACGTCACCGCCCCCGCAGCGCAAAGCACGGAATGGAACCATATTGCCTGGTTTTCTAGTTTCGCGTCACGGCAATCGCGGCATCATTTCCGTCGCGACGGAAAAGGTGGACCTTGGCCAGCTTGCCCGGCCCATCGACAGCAGGATCAACGGACATCGACGGGCTCCCGTTTACCGGAAGCGCGACAGCGCGCGCTTCCATGCCCGCGGCTCGGGCTCGGGCAACAGAATCTCGCCCGGTCCTTCGCGCACCACTTCGATGCGTTGCGGCCTGATCCGATGGCCCGCCCTTTCACTACAGCTCCGGCACCGGAAGCGCGCGAGCGCCTGGCCGAACTCATCGTTCCAGCCGCATCGATGAAACCACCACCACAGGCCGGGCGCCCAGTAGCGCGCGCTGCGTCCGCAGCCGCAGGTGACGAGCACCGCGCGGGACTGGATCGCCGTCTCGAGGATCGTCGTTGCCTCGAGCATCCCGGACGCCGACCAGCGCGCCACATTACACGGCCAGCCCGAGTTGCGCCGGATCGGGCGCGGCGCGATCGTCACCGATCTCATCGATGATCACGCGGGCGAGTTCCTGGGCCGCTTGGTGCCGCATCCCTGGATCGGGCGCGGTCAGGCCGACACGAGCCCACCCCGGCGACTTGAGGAGAAGGGTGTCGGCGAGAATGTCAGGATCGAGTCGCATGCCATGATGAGAACATAAACGGAACATCTAGGCGAGTTGGTACATAGGCCGCTTCGGGGCCGAGACCGCCAGGAGGCTTGGAGATCGGGCTAGCTAGCTGGGCCGATCGCGTCCTCGCGCTCTGCCGCACGCAGAGTGGCGTGGATGGGCTGGTTGAGCCACTCCCACCATAGCTGGCGCAGATCGTCGCGATATCGTTCCACACCCGGCTTGTTCCTGAGCCGCAAGGCCCATTCCAGTCGCAACAGCTTCACGGGGATCCTTTCGGCGATGTCGGCTCGATCGGGTGGGCCGCCGGCGCAGCGCAAGTGGGACAGTTCGCCGTAGATTGCGCCCAGCGCACCAGGCGGCAGGGCGTCGCCCACGCCGACAGCGCATAACGCTTGATATATCCGCGCTTGAGCCTGCCCCTCGATCATGCCAGGTCCGTTAGCTGAACATGGTTAATGAACGGCAAATTGGTGATCTGGGCGGACAGGAATTGCAGCTACGCGGCCGTTTCCGGCATGGCAGCTGTCGCACGCTGGAAATGGAAGTACCGCCCTTCATGGGTTCGATTTGCAGTCACTGGAATCGTCGCCAGCGCTTGGACGAGCCGAAGCGCCGCAGCCGGCAAACCGAACGTGCGCCGGAAAGTCCGGCTGAGGTGCGCAGAATCCGCGAACCCGGCGTCGTGGGCAGCCTCGGTCAACGAGCTTCCGCCTGCATATTTTGCGACCGCGCGCTCGAGCCGCAGCCAAAGCACGAAGGTCTTGAATGGCAGACCAGTGTGTTTGACGAACAAATGCCGCGCGCGGTCGTCGGACAGTTGGGCAAGGCGTGCTGCAGTGGGCAGGGTGATCGAACCGTCCAGATGGTTTCGAGCATAGTCGATCATGGCCTGGACACGGGGATCGGGCAAACTCCCCTCGTCCGCGGTCGGGAGCGCATCGACGATGTCTTGCCCCAGTTGCCGGATCTCCGCACCACTGGCGCCGCCCTCATAACAATTGCGAAGCCCGCCGAGGGCCGATGCCAAGGGCCCGGTCGTGACGCTAGCCGCGTGCCTGCCCGCAAGGATGCCTTGCTGGAGCGCTCTGCCCGCGGCGCTCTCGGGCGCAACGAACAGGAAGGCAGCGACGCCGGTTGCCTCGAAGGTGTGGCTTGCATCTGCATCAACCGCAGCAACCGGACCCGAAAGGTCCTCACCAGCAACGCCAATCTTGAAATCGCCTTTTAGAGCAAAAGTGACCTGGATCGCGTGGTGGGAATGCGGCCGGAGCTCAGCTCTGTCTTGCGTGCCCTCGAGCAGCCACAGAGCAGCTCCCTCCCACACGACGATCTGGCCACGGCCCACAAGTGCGATGATCTTGTCCTTCAATCCTGGCGGCGTCGCCCCGGGAAGCGATGGCATCGCAAAATATACTCGCCCCGTCAGCCGCTACGTTCAATCGTCCGGATTGGAGACGAATTAAAAGGCTAGCTCCCAAGGCCCGACGAAAGGAGTTCACCAATGACCTGCAAATGCAATCCCTGCGCTTGCTCTCCCACCTGCCAGTGCTCGACTCAACCGAACGCTTGCAAGTGCGGCCCGACATGCAAGTGCGGACCATCCTGCACCGGCAAGCGGTGATGGACAGTCGCCCGCCTCGCGAGCACGGCTCGGGAGGCGGTCGACTGTTTCAACAAACGACGCGACTGCTTAGAGGGTCGAAGGGTCATTCTTCTGTGAGGGACGATACCTCGCTTTCGGAACCCGAGACCCGCACATCGAATTCCACCTCTTCGCCGACCGCTGTCACCGCTGGTGGGGCCTTCCGTTTCTGGCCCCGGCCCGAAATTGCTGAGGCCTCTCAGCATGGGAACCGGCCCGAACTTGATGAGTCGTAATGTGATCCGACCGTTTTCCGTGTCACTTCGGTTGAACGCCCGGCCCTTGGGTCGTAGCACTGCCGGGGCACGCGTGGGCGGTTGGGGTAGGCGAAACACCTCAGCCGCCCTCGCATATGATGGCAAGAGCGATGCCGTTCATAATCATCGACGCCGAAGGAAAACCGCTTTGCGACGACGTGGGCGAGCGGATCGTCCTGGCTTCGCACCAAGAGGCATTGCGGTGGGTTAAATCCGGCGAACAGGTCGTGCCTTACCTGGATCGTCGCCGCCAACGATCCCTTCGCCACGAGGAGAACTGAGCGAACTAGTGGAAGCAGCGCTCTCTGCCCTTGGACCGACTGAATACAAGGCAGCGAGATAAGATGCCTATCCCGAAAACCTGGGAACAGTCGTCACCGCCCTTATCATAACCTCTGTAAGCCTCGGGCGGGCACGTGCGGCCGGATCAATTGCGGCGCTGCGATGTTGGGCAACCACCGTGCGCCGACCAATCTATTCGGGCCTACTTGGCCGTAACTATCTTTCTGGCCGACTTGCCTGCTTCCCTCGGTGGGATTGTGCGAATTATCGCCGCATATTCTGCTGTGAGGACAAAGAGCAAAAACTCGATCCCGGCCCACTCCCCGGTCGCCACGCCTTTCAAGAGATCGAGGACCAGGAACGCGATTGCCAACAGGCGAAAGAAAAGAAAGCTGTTGGTAGGGACGTCTGCCCGGCGCGTGGCGCCGATTATCATGATCGCGCTCATCCCGCCCCAAAGAACCGATCCGAAGAAGGTCTCTGCGCGTGACCTGCCCCCCGCTGGCTCCCTCGATCTGATGTAGAGTCTGCCCCAAGGTGCACTGCTACCCAACCTTGGACCACTCTGGTCTAGAGTTTTCCGCCTGGCCCAGGTCCGGGAGGCTGGTGGCCCCGGCCGGGTTTGCCAGCATGATCGGAGGGATATTCCCGATCGCGCTGTGCGGTCGCTCTTCGTTGTAGTGTCTACGCCAGCGGTCCAGCTTCTCGCAAGCGTCTTCCAACGACAGGAACCAGTGCGTGTTAAAGCATTCGTCGCGCAGGCGACCGTTGAACGATTCCACGAACGCATTATCCGGCATGATGCATGACGGTGACCCGTTCCTGACGTCAGTGGCAACTGCTAGGTTCCGCTGATCCGGGCCATGGGGCACCGGGAGCACAGAGAGTGCGGGCAGGCCGTCGCACTGACATGAGCTGCGAGCTCGAGGTCGTTATCTGGCCGCCCCTGCGACTAGCCCGGATGCGCTGCGAGCGCGGATCCGTAATTGTCGTGTTGCCCGCCAGCTCCCTCAACCTTGTTGGACCAAGGAGGAGGTTATGCGGATTGTTGGCATGGACATCCACCGGGTAGCGGCCGAGGCCGTGGCGCTGCTCGATGGCAAGTTGGAGAAGCTCGGCCGCATCCCCATGCTACGCGAGCGGCTAGAGGAGTTCGCCAGGAGGGAGCTCACGCATGACGACCACCTGATTGTCGAGGCCACAGGTAACGCAGCGGCCGTCGTCGAGCTGCTGGCCCCTCACGTCGAACGCGTCGTCATCGCCAACCCGAAGCAGGTGAGACTGATTGCGCATGCCAAGATCAAGACCGACGCTATCGATGCCGCGGTGCTCGCCAAACTGTACGCAACCGGCTTCCTACCGGAGGTGTGGATTCCCGACGAGGCAACGCTCGCCCTCCGACGACAGGTGGCGCGCCGCACGCAACTGATCCGCCAGCGAGTGCGGTTGAAGAACCTCATCCAGTCGATCCTGCACGCGCATCTGATCCCACCGTGCCCGCATGGCAACCTTACCGGTATCAGCGGGCGAAAGTGGATCGCCGCCCAGTACCTGCCCGACGACGAACGCGCCGCAGTCCAGCGCCACTTAGCGCAGATCGATCTCATCGAAGGATCGCTCAAGGACGTGGAGGCCGACATCGCAAGGGCCACCATGTCTGATCCGGTCATCCGGCGGCTGATGACGCTACCGGGCGTCGATATGGCGGTCGCTTCGGGCGTAGCTGCGGCCATCGGGGACGTTCGGCGCTTCGGCGATCCAACGAAGCTGGTCGGCTATCTCGGCCTCAACCCGAGTACGCGCCAGTCTGGCGAAGGGCCCGCCTACCATGGGCGCATCACCAAGCAGGGTCGCGGCCAAGCGCGCGGAATGCTCGTCGAAGCCGCATGGGCTCCAGCGCGATCGCCGGGCCCATTGCGCGCGTTCTTCCAGCGCGTGGCGGCGAAGCGGGGCAAGCCGATCGCTGCGGTCGCCACTGCGCGCAAGCTCGCAATGATCATCTGGCATATGCTCACCAAAGGCGAGGATTACATCTGGGTGCGGCCGGCCTTGCTCGCTCGCAAGTTCCGCAGCATCGAGCTCAAGGCAGGCTTGCCGCCCGAGCACGCCAAGCGCGGCGCGGCCTACGATTATAACATCCCGGAGAAGCGAGCGGCCGAGCGAGTGCGCGTCGAGAAGGCAGAAGAGTCGTACGCCGACTTCACCTCCCAGTGGCGAACCAGGCCTCGCACCAGATCACGCATGGAGAGGAAAATGCCAGCATCTGCATGAAAGGGCTTTTCTACAACATCCGTGTCTGTCGGCTTCCCAGGCCGCGAGAAGTCGAGCGTCACACCCCTCTGATAAGCCCATAGATCCATGTCCCGCGAGACGAACTCGCTGCCATTGTCCACCCTGATCGTCCTTGGATAGCCCACCGTCCGGCAGGCCGCCTCGAGCGTTGCCACGACATCCTCGCCACGGTAACTGAACCGCGCATCGATCACCGGCGAGAACCGGCTGAACGTGTCGACCACGGTCAGGATGCGCAGCTTGCGACCTGTCGCTAGTTGGTCATGGACGAAGTCCATGGCCCACACATCGTTCGGCCGGATGGCCGGCGCACGATCCTCGCGCAACTTCGCCTTCACCCGCCGCTTGGTCGTCTTGTTGCGCAGCTGCAGGCCCAACTCCCTGTAAAGCCTGTAGACCTTCTTGGCGTTCACGACCCAGCCTTCCCGGCGGAGGATGTGATAGACGCGGCGATAGCCGTAGCGGACGTGCGTCTCGCAGATGGCTTTGATGCGCTTCTTGAGTACGGCCGGATCGGTGCGGCGGGATTTGTAGTGGTAGCTCGAGGTGTCGAACGGCAGGACCTTGCAAGCCCTCCGGATCGATACGCCCCAGTCCGCCAGCATCCCGCCGACCAGCTCGCGCTTGCGATCCGGCCTCAGAGCTTTCGGCGAATGATATCCTGCAGCATCTCCCGGTCGAGCGTCAGGTCAGCGACGATCCGCTTGAGGCGGCCGTTCTCCTCCTAGAGTTCGCGCAGCCGCCGCATCTCGGTCGGCAACAGCCCCGCGTACTTCTTCTTCCAGTTGAAGTAGGTCGCCTGGCTGATCCCCGCCTTGCCGCAGACCTCCGCCACCGGCGTTCCCTCCTCGCCCTGCTTAATCACAAACGCCTTCTGCGCATCCGTAAACTTCGATGCCTTCATGCCACGCCTCCTTGCCCAGCCAAGGAAATCTGAGGCCAAAGACTCTAGCTCAAAACGATCCAGTTTTCAGGTGGCAGAGCACCACTTTCCGTCCCCGAAAGCGGCGGGCATCTACCTCATTATCCGGCATGCCCTTTTAGGGAAGGACAAAAGTGCCTACTTCGAGAAGGGAAGGATTAGTTTTGCCTCGCGCTTGCAAGTGCGAATTACTGCGAGTGCCGTTGATGATTCTAGTTTCGTGAAAATGATCGGAGCCTCACCTTTAACTTTCAGGGCGTCTCATCTGCGAACGCTCGGACTGTATCATCAAAATCGCACGGAGTGAGGATGCGAGATACAGCATCCCGGCCGGCAGCCACATCAAAAGGCCAGCCACCTGCTGATCTGAAAGCCCGTTCGCGGCGTAGGGGAGGTAAAGTGGCAGTGGCGCAAGCGTAATCAGAGCGGCGAGCAAATTGCCTTGAAGGCCGATGAGAGTGACAATGACGACGGCACTCAGTCCATCAAGCCGTCGGTCGCCAGCGGTCGAAATCATCCGCCAGAAAACCGCCGAGGTCACCAGGAACGTCAGATGCTCGATCGTGTGCAATGTAGGATCGGCTAGCGCAGCGTCGTACATGCGCGGGGCGTGCCACAACCATAGCCCGGCTGCGAAGGCCAGCCCCGCGAGCGGGGGTGCGGCGCGACTTGATCCGCCGCAACGTACGCCGGGCGTGCGGTTGACCGTGCGTCCGATCCTTCGACGTGGAGCTATAGGGAAGGCCATCAGCGCGACGAGATGGGCGTTGCCCATCGACATAAGGGGCGCAGCCACCAGCATCAGCAAGAGATGCTGCGCCATGTGCCACGCAAAACTGGCATCCGCGAGTTCGTCGATCGGTGAAAAGAGCGCGACGATGATAGTGGCGACGCCGCCAGCATACGCTAGGACTCGTCTCCGCGGAGCGATGGCGGCGCGCTGCCGCGGTCCCATCCGCGCGAGACCGGCTGCGTAAAGCGTCACCGACATGAGTAGGAGAGCGAGCGCAACTGGTTCGACGCTCCAGGGGGCGGGCGCCTCGCCTCCATGCGCCAGCGCCCGGAGCGGCCACAGGACCCCAACCGCGATCAGGGCAAGGTGGGCAGGCCGAGGCATCGATGGAGAATAATGAGCGAGGTCAACTGGACAATAACGGCCAGGGCGAAGACGATGCTGGCACATAGGCCGAAATACGCGAGAAATCGCGTCCGCCCATCGCCCTCACTTTGAACCTTGCGATGGCCTCCCTTGCCTTCACCGCGAGTGCGGCGGAAATTTCCGGCCGAAACGATAAGACCGGTCGCGATCACGACAAGAGCGAGGAGATTGACCCCCGTGATGATGGGGCGCGACGCGCCGCCCCCGTCGCACGAAATGGCGGCGAGGGCGTAGCTGACGATCACCTGCGCGGCGAAGGCGCCCGGCGCCAGTACCAGACCGAGAACGATACGCCAGCGCGGCAGGGTGCCCTTGAGCGGCGCGGGGTGCGACACGGCGCTGATGAGAGGGTGCAGGTCGCTCATGCGATCCGCGGCGACACGTAGATGGTGATGAAGACGAAGATCCACACCGCATCGACGAAGTGCCAGTACAGGGTCGCCAGCGTGCGGTGTTGGTCATGCCCCGCGTGGATCTTGCCACGCAGGCTCCAGACCAGCATGACGATCAACGCGACCAGGCCGATGGCGACGTGGCTGAGATGCGTTCCGGTGAGCAGGAAATAGATCGAGCTGTAGCTGCTGTCGCCCAGCCCGAAGGGCTTGTCCGCCCATTCCCTGGCACTGAGCCCCATGAAGACCAGGCCAAGCAAAATCGTCAGGCCGTAGGCCAGCCGCGCGGTCCCCAGCTTGCCCAGGCGGGCGGTGCGCTTGCCCCACTCTGCGGTTACGCTCGACCCCAGGAGGATCAACGTCGCCGGAATGGCGAGCGTCAGCGACGGGGAACCGCCGGTCGTTGGCCAGGGCCCGGCCGGACCTTGCGTCGCCAGATAGGCGTAGGAAAAGATCAGGTAGACGAAGAGGATGCCTTCGGTCGCGATCAGGCACAGCATGCCCCACCACGGCGTGCCCACAAGCCCTTGGCCGTGGACGGGCAACGTCTGCTTCAGCGTGCGCACCTCAGCCATAGACTCGCACATCCTCGGTGCCCGCGGTCACCGCATGGGGCCGGAACCAGACTGCCAGCACAACCAGCACCGCGAGCATCCCCAGCCCGCCGATCCAGGGCGAGAGCAACAGCATCCCGCCGAAGGTCACGAACAGTGCCAGCGACAGGAACACCGGTAGCAAGCTGTCGCCGGGCATCTTGAGGATCACGTCCGGTTCCCCGTCCAGGGGCGTGACCGCAAGCGTTTCCTTGCCGCGATCAAGCAAGAAACCCTCGGCAAAGACCGATCGCTCGTCGCCCCCTTCAAGCCGGTCTTCCCACAAAGGATGCCGTGATGCGACGACGGGAATGATCGCGAAATTGTAGATCGGCGGGGGTGAGGTCATCGACCACTCCAGCGTCGGAGCGTCCCACGGGTTGGGCCCGGCGAGCCGCCCGGAGATGCGCGCGCGGGCGATCTCGATGAAGAACCACAGCAGCCCCAGCGCGAATAGGAACGCGCCCACGGTGATCACCATGTTGACGCCGGAGAAGCCCATCCCGGCGGCGTAGGTGTAGACCCGCCGCGGCATTCCCAACATGCCCAGCCAGTGCATGGGCAGGAACGCCACGTTGAAACCCGTGAACATCAGAGCAAAGACCCACTTGCCCGCGCGTTCGTCCATCATCCGTCCCGTCATCTTCGGAAACCAGTGATAGATCCCGCCCACGACCGCGAAGAGATTGATGCCGATCAGCACGTAATGAAGGTGCGCGACGATGAAGTAGGTGTCGGTCAGCTGCCAATCGAGCGCGAGACTGGCGGTCATCACGCCTGAAACGCCTCCGATCACGAACAGCAGGATGACCGAGGCGAAAAACAGGAACGGCGTGGTGATCCGCACGCGGCCCGTCGCGATCGTGGCGATCCAGGCGAAAACCGATATCGCGCTGGGGATCGCGATCACGAAGCTGGCGGCCGAAAAGAAGCTCATTGCCAGCGTCGGCAGGCCGGTCGCGAACATGTGGTGGACCCACACGCCGAACCCGACGACCATCGTCGCCACGGTCGCCATCGCGACGAACGTGTAGCCCACGAGCGGGCGCCGGCAGTGGACCGGCAAGCCATCGCTGACCATGCCCATCGCCGGCAGCACGATGGCGTAGACCCAGGGGTGACCGAACATCCAGAAGAGGTGCTGCCACAGCAGCGGCTGGCCCCCGCCCGACACTTCGAAGAAGTGGGTGCCCAGGTTGCGGTCCATGAACAGCATCACGCAAGCCAGGCTGACCGCGGGGACCGCGAACAGATTGGCGACTGATCCCGTCAACGTGCCCCAGACGATGATGGGAAGCCGGTTGATGCTCATGCCCGGCGCGCGCATCCGCAGCAGCGTCACTACGAAGTTGGCCGAGCCTACAGTGGTGGAAATGCCCAGGAATATCAGGCCGATACAATACACATCGATGTTCGGGCCCGGATTAAACTCCGCGGAAGCCTGGGGGACGTAGTCGAACCAGCCGCTGTTCGGTGCCGCGCCCAGCGGGAAGCTGATGTAGAGGAACAGTCCTGCGGCCAAGAAAAGCCAGTAGCTCAGCGCGTTGAGCCGGGGGAACGCCATATCGCGGTTTCCCAGCATCAGCGGCCAAAGGTAGTTTGAGAAGCCCGAGAGGATGGGCAGCGCGTAGAGGAAAATCATCGTCACGCCGTGCATCGAGAACAGTTGATTGTACTGTTCGGGCGTGAGCAGCGTGTTGTCGGCTTCGGCCAGCTGGATGCGCATGATCAGCGCTTCGAGCCCGCCGATGATAAGGAAGACGAAGGCCGTGATCAGGTAGCGGATGCCGATCGCCTTGTGATCGACCGTGCCGAACCAACCTTTTAGCCCGGGCGCCTCCCCCCAGGATGCCTCCAGAGCCTCGCCGATATCGGCAGGGATCGGCGAAAGGGGCGGCTTGGTGTCGACCGGGCCGTGCGCGCGCGCGCCGCGATTCCGGAGCGGTGCGTTCAGGTCTGATCATGACAGGCGTTCGAGCCACGCGGCCATCCGCCCGCGCTCATTAGGCGTCAGTTGCACCCGCGGCATCTTGACGCCGGGCTTCACCGCCTGCGGATCCTGGAGCCAGCGATCGAGATTGGCCAGGGTGTTCGCCATCCATCCGGCAGCGATCGTTCCGCGCGAGCCGAAGTGCGTCAAGTCCGGCCCCGCGATGCCTCCGGCTGATGTGCCGCGCACGGCGTGGCAGGCGCCGCAGCGGCTTTCAAAAGTCGCCTGGATGGTTTGTTCCGGAAGCATTGCGCCGGGGCCCTCGGACGGAACACCTGACGGGGACATTCCACTGGGCGGCGAATGCGCCGCATTGTCGAACGCCGCGTTCGTGCCGTAGGCGGGCTGCGCCTCGTGCGCCAGCCATTGTCGGAAGAGGGCGGGCGTGACCGCGCGCACCGTGAAAGCCATGCGCGCGTGCTCGAGCCCGCAGTATTCAGCGCACTGGCCGCGATAGACGCCAGGCCGGTCCGCTTCGAGCCAGGTCTGGTTCGTCTGGCCCGGGATCATGTCCATCTTGGGGCCCAGCTTTGGCACCCAGAAATCGTGGATCACGTCGTTGCTGGCGAGCTGGAGCCGAACTGGAACGCCGGTGGGGATGACCACCTCGTTGGCGGCAGAGATGTTTGCGCCCCCCGCAAGATAGCGCACGCTCCACCACCACTGGTGAGCGGTTACCTCGATCGTCACACCCGGCTTGCTCGGCGGTTCCGCCAGCTGGCGGGTGACCAGAAAGTTCCACACCGCCATCGCCGCCAGCACCGGGAAAGACAGGCCCAGGCCCCACCAGATCAGCATCAGACCGTCGCCCTCGCCCGCGATTCCGTCCGGGCCCACAATGGCCGCGCGGCGCGAGCGGCGGATTGAGATCAGGATAAGCACCGCGACAATGACCACGACCGCGGTGCAGATCGCGCTAAAGCCCCACGCCAGCGTCTGCAGCGTCTGGGCGCTTCGGCTGCCGCCGCCCGCCATGTAGCTGAGCGGAGCGCTGCCGCTCATTGGCCTTCCAGGATCGGCGAACCGCCCTTTGCGGTGCTGCCTTTGCGCTCATCGCCATCGCGCGCCGCTACGCCGGCCTTCGGCTCGATGCCCCCGCCGAGCGACTCGACATAGGCGGTGAGTGCCCACAACTTGTCGGGAGGCAGCGCAACGCCCCAGGCGGGCATGCCCTGCGGGCGCCCTTCGAACAATGTCTTGTAGACTTGGGCCGGTTTGCCGCCATAGCGCCAGTATTCGTCGTTTAGCGGCGGTCCCATGCCGCCGCCGCCGTCATAGCCGTGGCAGCCCGCGCAATTCATCTGGCGGAATAGTTGCTTGCCCTCGGCGACCACCGCGTCCGAGTCGCCACGGGGATTGGGCATATCGATCGCGCCATGCGCTGCGGCTCCGCCGGCCATATCGCCCAGCGGCACCGATGCCGGCCCCTGGTATCCGGTGTTGGAGAGAACGGCGGCACTTAGCCGCGTGTCAGGCGCGGTCCGCAGGATCCAGCCGCTGACCGCCGCGCCGAAGGCCGCGGACGCCAGCGCGATCGCCACCACGCAAGCCGGGCGCATCAGCCGCGGCTCCCCGGTCCCTGACCCGACACCGTATCGCCCTGTGGTCGGGAGGCGCCGCTTTGCGTGCCGGAAACGCTCTTGCCGTCGATCGAGAAGACGTAAAGCGTGGACCCGCGCGGCGGATACCCGTCGCGGGCGGCTTGAACGCCCGCAGCGCCACCCACCCCACTGGCGATAGCCACATACTGAGTTCCATCCGGACCCCGATAAGTCATGGGCTGGCCAATGATTCCGCTCGATAGCTTCTGCTGCCAAAGGATCTTGCCGATCCGCGCGTCGACCGCGCGGAACCAGCCATCACTGGTACCGTAGAAGACTAGGTGACCCGCGGTCGCCAGCGTGCCGGACATTACCATGAACCGTTCAGGGATACGCCAAGCCGCGCGACCCTTGACGGGATCCCATGCGATCAGCTGGCCCCAGTCGCCGTCCGGACCGTCGACGCTCATGCGCTTCATTTCCATTCCGTCATAGGGAGTGCCGGCGATGTAGCTCACTTTGTGATCGGTCAGCTTCATGCAGATATTGAACGCGCCGACGTAGACGAGCCCCGTCTGCGGGCTGAAGGCCGGCGGCTCCCAGTCCTTCTGGCCGATATCGGGCGGGCAGACCCGGTCGAGCGCCTTTTCGGGATGCGGTTCACTGGCCTGGTTCACGATCGGGCGGCCGGTCTTGTAGTCGAACCCGGTCGACCAGTTCTGGTAGGCGAAATTGTCTGCTCTGATGACCTCGCCTGTCTGGCGATCTAGTACATAGGCAAAGGTGTTACGATCGAAGTGCACAATGGTCTTACGCATCCGGCCGTTGATCGGAAGGTCGAGCAGCATCATCTCGTTGACGCCGTCGTAGTCCCATTCATCGTGCGGGGTGAACTGGTAGGCCCAGACCGCTTCTCCCGTGTCAGCGTCCCGTGCAAACACGGCGCTGGAGAACAAGTTATCGCCCGGGCGCTGCACGGGAACGCGCGGACCGGGGTTGGACGTGCCGTAGAAAACCAGGTTTGTTTCAGGATCGTAGCTGAAGAAGCCCCAAGCGGCACCAGCGCCGTGCTGCGCCATACCCACGGGCCAGGAGGTGATACCAAGGTCTTTTCCGCGCAGTTGCGGGTAGAAAGGTTTGAACCGCGCTCCGATTTTCACCTGCTGGTCGTTGCCGACCGAATAGGCGCGCCACAGCTCCTTACCGGTTCCCAGATCAAGTGCGGCCATCCAGCCGGCGACCCCCATTTCTCCGCCCGAATTGCCCACGAAGACTTTGTCGCCCGCTATAAATGCTGGGCTAGTCATCGTGACGCCCTTGGCGACGTCCGCCATCTTGGTGCGCCAAACTTCTTTGCCCGTCTTAAGATCGACTGCGACGACATGGGCGTCGAGGAGGCTGTAGACTAACTTTCCTCCTCCGATGGCCCAGCCGCGGAGTACCGCGTCGCAACAAGCTTTGCCGATGGCCATCGGTGATGGATTGGGAGAAAACGCCCACTTTATGGGGGATCCCGGCTTTGTAAGGTCGAGCGCGTAAGCGCGATCCGGGAAAGGCGAGACAAGATACATGGCGTCGCCTTGAACGAGAGGCGCACCCTCGTGCCCGTAAAGGGCGCCATCTGAAAACGTCCAAGCGACCTTCAGCTGGGAAACATTCGCCACATTGATGTCATCGAGCGTGGAGTACCGGCTATTGGCGAAGTCCTTTGCTTGGCTCGTCCAGTCGCCGTCATTTCCACCTGGTGCGGCGTTGAAGGAACCCGCTCTCTCGGCATGCGAAGTTAGGCTAGTCGATTGGCGGGGTACGTGGTCACTTTTGGAGCAGGCCGCCAATGGAGGGATCAGTATCAGAGCTAACAAGATCGCGGCCACTCCGCGTCCTTTCGTCTGACCCCCAGCTCGCGCGCGCCGGGGTCGAGGAAAGCGTGCCGAGAGGCTGGCCGCGGCAATCTCGCTTTTAATGTGGCCACAGGAAAGCGATCCGGATGCTAACATAGGAGTGCCTCTCTTGCCGAGATATGTCATAGAGCGATATATCCGGCAAGCCTGTCCGGCTTGATCAGGTCAGCGTATCTAGCATCGCTTCAAGAATCGGGCGTAGGCGATCGATTTCCCCCGGTTTATGACTGACAACCGCTCGAGGACGTCGCGGCCCTTTCGGGTGAGAACAATAAGCCTTTGGCGGCGATCTTTCTGGGAGCTTTGGCTCGTTACGAACCCAGTGGCCTCAAGTCTCGCGACAAGGCCTGATGCGCTGTGAGGCTTGATTATCAGGCGCTCCGCGACATATCCGATGTCGGCTTCCTGTGTCGCTGCGCGGACAGCAAGAAGCGCCTGATGTTGTTGAGGAGTAAGGCCAAATCTTGCAACCTGAGACCCGCTGAACGCGAGAAAGGTTCGTAAAGCGTAGCGAAAATTGGCTAGTGCTTGATAGTGTTCGTCTGTCAGGCTTGCGGGCAAGACATGGTCTCCCTCGGATTCAAACGCGTGTAGGCGTGTTAGCAATATCGAAGAAATCCCGAGATGTAGATACTCGGTGAAGCGTCCGTCACTCAGCCGGCTCGACGGAGACGGGTGTGGGTCTGACCCTCAACCCAGTGACGTCCCTGGTTGAAGTGATTGTGGAAGTTGGCGTGCAAGATTCCACGGAAGGAGCATCGAGTGACGCCGCACGTTGTCTTTCTGATGCGGTAGACATTTGCCATGCCTGCCACTGATGCACTTCTCGCGAGGGGGTCGCCAAGACTAAGGAATGGGCGGCGGTAGCGCGACCCAAGCTCCCCGTTGAGCCTATGCCCGCTATCCACCTTCATTTAATCAGTCGCGGTCGTTGGAGCTGTGCCCGCAGGCAGTCAGGCCAGCTGGCTAAGCGTTCCCAAGCCTGATTGACCGACGAGGGGGCCGCAGGCCGACAAACCGCTTTCGGACCCTTAGGCCGCGATAGCGGTCGATCCGCAGCTACCTGGGCGGAAACTGGGTGTCGCGGTTCCCTTGGCGGCAGGAAATGGCTAACGTAGGCGCGGTCGCACTTCCTTCACCCCTCGGAGATCGCCAATGCGCTTGCCGGCCAGCATTGCTTTCGTGGTTGCCCTGCTCGCCTCAAGCGGAGCGATCGCGGCCGACCTTCTCCCCCTCAAGCAAGGCATCTATGTGCCTACTGGTCGACCCTGCAAAGGGGCGTCCAATGCGGAGATAGTGACCTACTGGGGCGGCAAGAGCTCCATCGGCGCCTCCCAGGGCGAATGCTCAATCAAGACCGTCACGCAGAAAGGCAACGTCTTCACGCTCGGGGATCAGTGTCGAGATATTCAAAGCGGTGACGTGATAGTGGGTGGCCTTACGGTCCTCACCATCAGGAATCCCAGCAACTTTCGCATGAGCGGAACAAATTATCGGTATTGCGGAACCAAAGTGCAATTCTGAACCGGCTCCATGCCCACCTCGATGCCGCGTTTCCGGGTTCCGAAATTATCGCCTTCTATCCCGCCGATCGCCCGATGTCACTCGGGTCACGGGCAATGGGGCCGGTTCCGGCCGGGCCGCTCAAAAGGGCCAGCCCTTGAATTCTCGCCATTCTAATCGACCGGCATTCGCCCGGCACCATGCCAGAAGATGGGCGTGACATTTGCCTGATAGCCGGCGGTCGCTAAGCTCGCTACCGATCGCGGACGCGGTGAAAATATGCGACGGCCACACCAGCCGCCCCAGGCGCGATCCGCGCAAATATCTTTCGACGAAGCTTTGTCCGATCTTTCGAAGCTTCTTCGCCTCTCGAGTCCGCGTCGTCTTGCAAACGATGTCGGTATCAGCTGAGGACGCCTCTCCTGACGGCCGAGCCGCTACGCCAGCTACCGCAATTCCCCGCGATTCTTGCGCCAGATCGCTATGATAATGAGAAGGAAGGCTGCCAATCGAAGCAAATAAAGCCAGCTCCGCTCTTCGACCGGCCACTCGGAAAGCGTCGTCAGGGCCTGACCAATTCCGAGCAGCCAGAACGCGATTGCGAAGGCCAAGAACAGGCCGTCCTTAGACCTGAGCCAATAGCGCAGAAAGAACAGGCCAATGGCGCCGAAGCCAAATGTTATAGCTCCCGCGAGCAATGCCAACAGCGCCGTCATCGTTCGTTCCAGATCAGGCCATAGAGCATTGAACCTACCGCCACGAGCGAAAGCGCGTATCGCAATAGACGCAGGTCGATATTGGGCACGAGCAGCAGGTCTATTACAACGATCAGGCTGTTCAGAGCCAGGAAGACGAAGCAGATCGCGCTCCAGAACAGCAGGGGTTGGCCGCTGCGTGCATATCCCCGTCCTAGCAGGCAAGCACAGATGGCCGCCGTGACAAGGCATAGCACGTACACCAAGGTCGGTGCTGCAGGGGCCATCAATCCTTCCTCAGCTTGAATGCGGCAGCGAACGCGGTTGCGCCAGGGTTCAAGGCGGCGACGATCACCCTGCGGGCGGCATCGGGGTTTTTTCGATAATATTCGAGCGCAGCATCTGCGAGCGCACCTAGACGAGGGGTGGCGGGGGCATAGCAGATCGTGTCATCGCCATGGATTGACACCAGACCCGCGGCCATCAAGCTTTCCAGGCTCTGCCGCACAACAAGCAAACTTGCTCGCATTTCGCGAACCAGGTCGCCTTCGGCAATCGTCCGATCGACATGAGCGCGCAATTGACCAAGCACTTCGATCGACCAGACCGACCGAAACGTATCGCGAATGAATTCGACGGCCTCCTCTGCCGAGGGGCTGGCAATAGGCTCCGGCGTTGGCACTTCGCTACCCGGTAAACGACGAGCGCATCTTCGCAACCCCTGACGCGAACGCGCAGTGCTGCATTAGCCAGGCACGCGAGTATGCTCTCGGAGTTAGAACCGCGTGCGTGCGTTACCCAAGAACCGCAGCAGCGTCCGCTTCCTGCCGCGGTGGGCGACGATGATCATAAAGGTGTCAGATGTGCGCAGGCGGCGTTGGGCCAGTTGCGGCTGAGATGCTAGTCCATCCCGGACACCTCGCTGGAGGAACACCTCATGTTTCAGTTGCTGGCCAGTGCCGTCTTGGCGGCGGCGCTCACGACACCGTTCTGCATCCTGATTGCCTAAGAGCAGGGAACGGCGCTCGCCATCGTAGATCCTGACGGAACACTCATCGACCGGGTCGAAGTTGGTACTTGGCCGCACGAGGTTGAGGTGAGCCCCGACGGCCGGACGGCCTACATCTCCCAATTCGGGATAACCGACTACGACAGCCGCATCGGCACTCCCGGCGATCACGTCAGCCGCATCGACTTGCGATCATCTCGGGAGACTGGACGCTTCACGCTTCCCGACGGCCTGCGAGCGCCACATGGTGTCAAGCTTCGCCCGCGCACCGACGAGCTATTCGTCAATGCGGAGTCCGGCGGCGATACGATGCTCGTGTATAATTCCGGTACCGGCCGCTTGCTCCGAACATTCCCCTTGGCAAAAGGCACTCACAATTTCGTCTTCTCGGCTGATGGACTCTCGCTCTTCGCGTTTGCCGGAGTGGAGGGATTTCCAAATATCAGTCCGAGACCGGTGTCATGCTCGCGACCCTCAAACTTGATACGTCGGTGAGGGGCCTGCGCCTAACCCGCAAAGGCGAACTCGCAGCTTCGGGCAAGGGGGAGATCACGCTGCTGAATCCTCTGACACTGAAGACTGCGCGGCGTTGGGCTTCGCCAGTCAAAGGTCAACTAATTTACCTCGAAAGCTTGCCCGATGGCACGCTCGTTGCCCCATCAATTGCCGATGGCGGGGTCGTCTGGATCAAACACGCGAGAGCGCCGCGGTTCTTCTTCACGCGTAAGGGTGCTCTAAATGTTCGCCTTGGCCCGGATGGAAAGCTGTACGTCGCGAACGTCGATGACGATCATGTCACCGTAGTCAGCAAAGCGGGCATGGTCATCGGCCAAATAGGCCATGGGATAAAAGGACCAAATGGGCTTGCCTTCGGTAACTGTCCGGCGATGAGCCGAGCACATCTGAAATGAGTCAAATCGGGAAATACTGAGGCGGTGACTACAAAATTCCGGCTGGGCTGGAGGGGTGTTTGCCTGTGCCCGCGGTCTGGATTCGCACTCAGCTGGAGCGGCGGGAGTTCTTCTATTCCGACAGATTTGCATGACCACATGGCTGCGGTTCTTCATTCACCGCCTGGCGGAGTAGACGAGTGGCCCCATCTAACTTCCCCCCAAGTGTCCGGAATTCTCGGATTTGACGACTGTCGGTGACATTGACCGATTGAGGAACCGCTCGGAGAGACCATGGTAAAGCCGTTCCTTGCTCACTAGTTGAGCGGCGAAATCGGCTATCAGAGCGGTGGCG
Organism: Novosphingobium sp. Gsoil 351; assembly: GCF_009707465.1. NCBI lineage: Bacteria > Pseudomonadati > Pseudomonadota > Alphaproteobacteria > Sphingomonadales > Sphingomonadaceae > Novosphingobium > Novosphingobium sp. Gsoil 351. The sequence goes on along the minus strand of NZ_CP046120.1, from coordinate 1,203,344 downwards.
AGAAGTGGCAGCATCAGTCCGCGGCTTGCAGTCGTCTCCGAGATGATGATGACAGCGGTCAGCGGCGCGCGGACGACCCCGGTGAAATAGGCGACCATCCCGAGCAACACAATCGCGCCAGCCGGGTAATGGGGAAATACGCTGCGCAGCACGTCGCCAATGCCCGCTCCCACCGAAAGCGAGGGCGCGAAAATCCCGCCAGGAAGGCCCGATACAGCCGTCGCGAGCGTCGTCACGAACTTGGCGGCCCCAAACCACAGCGGAACGTGGGCTCCAGAAATGATCGCGTTGGCGGTTCGATAGCCAGTTCCCCAGGTCAAGCCGGTGGCTACGCCCAGGACCGCCACCGCGATCCCGCAGGCCGCCGCGAATGCTACCGGTCTCGCCCGCAGCCAGAGTACCGGTGCGAAGGCGGTTGATTTTCCGGCGCTGAGCATCAGCCGCGAAAACAGCCCCCCGGCGATCCCGCCGAAAACTCCCGCTACCGGGGTCGCAACCAGGGCGTCCCCCAGGCTCAAGGTCTCGCGCATCACCCCGAAATAAACGTAGTCGCCCGCCAATCCCAAACTGACCATGCCGGCGATGAGCACCGCCGCCATGACCAACAGGGTCATGCGCTGCTCATAGGCCGCAGCGAGTTCCTCTATTGCGAAAGCGACTCCGGCGAGCGGGGTGTTGAACGCTGCGGCGACACCCGCCGCGCCGCCTGCGATGTAAACCGAAGCGCGCAGCGGGATCGCCATCGCGCGATGCGCGTAGCCCATGATTGAGGCTGCGATCTGAACAGTTGGTCCCTCGCGACCGACTGAAGCGCCGAACAGCAGTGCCCCGATCGTCAGCACGAACTTCGCCGCGACCGTGCGCGCGGAAACGAGTGTCCTTATCGCGGCTTCCGGATCGCGCGAGGCGGCGATGATTTGTGGTATTCCAGATCCGCCGGCCGCGGGTGCCAGTAATCTCGTCAGCCATACCAAGCCCGCGAATCCCAGCGGCGTCGCAAGCAGCGGTGCCCACCAGCAGCGCCTCTCGATCGTCAGGAATATTTCGCCAGCCCAGTCGGACAGGCGTGCGAACAGCAACGCGATGAGGCCAATCAGGATCGCCCCGCCGAGAATGGCGATTCGCCGTCGCCATACCAGGGCCTCGGGACCATGCCGGCGCAGCAGGGCGCGAGCCCTTCGCGGGGTAAGTCGATGCAAGCGCACCCTCAACCCTCCGCTGGCGCGCCGACCAGGGTCGCCACCAGGCAGATCGCTCCAACGATCGCGAATCCCGCCAATCTTGTCGGCGTGGCGACGTCTGTCTTGCGCGCCACCATGAACGCGAGCACGCACTGAAACGCGTAATACAGCGCGAACGCCCGCGACGAGATCGCGACGACTTCGAATGGGTCGGTCAGCCAGACCACAGCGACGGCCAGACCCGCGGCAAGCGCAAAAGCGGCACGGACGCTCAGCTTCTTTTGGGTGACCTCGCTGAGTAGCCCGCCGGAACCGATCGAGTCCGCGACCGCCGCGCTGAGCTGGCTGGCGAGCGCGCCGATCAGCACGAAGATGCCTAGAGCGGGAGCGACCAGGGTCATGATATCGAGAATCCCCGCCACACCCTCGGCATCCGCCGCGCGTCCCAGAAATGGCGTCAGCAGGGCCAGGAACGCGAGATAGATGCCCGAGGCGAGCCATTGCGCATGACGCATCGTCCGGATGCGTAGATCCTGCGAATAGCTTTGTCCGAGATAGCGGGAGGTCTCGAAGCCCTGTACCGTGATGACCAGTCCAAGCAGCAGCGGGATGCTGTTCCATCCGATTTTCGCGGGAGGTAGCGGGTCGGAAGCGGTGTTCGTCAGCCACCAGCAGGCTAGTCCCGCCAGCATGCCCGCGATGATGCCGATCTTGAGCGAGACGGTGCCGTGCGCGAGATGCTCGACCCGACGTAGCCCGCTGCCAAACGCCAGCGCCACGATGCCGAAGAGGATCAGAGTTACGAGCGCGTTCGAAACCAGGCTGTGCGACGCGGGACCGATGGAGATCGGCTTGAGCAGAAACTCCGCAAGCAGCTTGAGATAGTAGGCTACCGAGATTGCATAGGCGATGGCGAGCACGGCTTGGGTGATCCGGGCGAGCCACGCCACCGGATCGTGAAGCGTGGCCCGTTCCAGATAACTTTCGACGTGAACGATGTTGAATCGGATCACCGCGCCCGCCGCATAAGCGATCGCGAGCAGCACCGCCTCGGCGAGGATGGCCGCCTGGCCGAACTCCCGCGCGAGGATCGGACCGCATATGAGGAACCCGCTGCCGATGATCGAGGCCAGCGGCGTGACCGTCGCGCGCCATGATTCTGATCGCGCGAAACGCCCGAATGACAGGAAGGCGGTGACGGCGACTGCGCTTGCGAGAGCTACAACTGTGACAATCATTGGGCGACCCCGGTCGTTCTGCCCGACCGGTAGAGTGCTTGCGCAAATGTCAGAGCCGATGAGTGGCTCTAGACAATGACGGACCTGTTTGAAACCGGGTCAGCCAATTTTCTTGAAGATCAGCGGTAAAGCAGCGCCAGCGTGATCGACGCAGTCGCCACTACGATCACAACCAAACCTGCCCCCATCCTCGCATAGTCAGTAAAGCGATAACCGCCCGGCCCCATCACCAGCAGGTTGTTCTGGTGCCCGATCGGGGTGAGAAAATCCGACGAAGCCCCGATGAGCACCGCCAGCAGCGCCGCATCGGGACTGATCCCGAGAAGCTGGGCCACATCGATCGCCAGCGGGCCCATTATCACGGCGGTCGCAACATTGTTCAGGAAGATAGAGAGCAGCATCGTGACCGTGCACAAGATGGCCAGCGTAGCCGCAAGCGGCATCCCGGCCAGTGCGTCCCCCAACCAATGCGCCGCGATTGCCGCAGCTCCGCTGTCGTCGAAGCTCTGGCCAACGGGGATCATCGCGGCGAGCAATATCACAACGGTCCAGTCGATCGACCTGTAGACTTCCTCGGCGGGCAGGAGCCTCAGCCCGGCGAGCAACGCTGCCGCGCCGAGGAACGCTATGGCGGGCGAAACCCCCAGCGACACGATACTGGCTATCGATAGACCGAAAATCGCGAGGATCAGGAAGGCGCGGGTGCGTGCGACCGGAGCCGGGTCGAGACGATCGATCTCCAGCAGCCGAGCGCGCGGAACGAAGCGGGCCAAATCGACTTGCGCGCCGCGGATGTAGAGTTGGTCTCCGGCGTGAATCTGCATTCGCACCAGTGGCTGCTTCTCGCGCGCCACGCGTGGTCCCACAGCGACCACCTCGAGAGTGCCTTCGCTCTGGCTGCGAATCTGGTCATACCCCGTTCCGATCAGGGTGGAGCCGTGCGCCACCGCGACACGAGCCGTTACGGCGTCCGATCCTCCGGAGCGTTGCGCTATCGTCTCCAGCCCGGTCTGCTCGGCGACCGTCCACTGGTTGGCGCGCGAAAGTACCAGCAGTCGATCCCCGGCAAGATAACCCTCACTGGGGGCCGCGCCTTCGCGGAAGCACGCGAGCAACCGCGCGCGTGCGGCTCGCAGACGATCTAGCAGTTCGGTTCGTCCCATGTTCTCCGACAGGGCAACCTCGAACACCCGCCACGGTGGGCGCTTCGCCCGTTCGGCGCTTTCGCGGATCGGCAGCAGCCGCCAGCCGATCCAGCTGAGGTAGATCAACCCCAGCAGCGCGACCGCGATGCCCACCGCAGACATGCTGAAGAAGCCGAACGGCGCGCCGAGCTCAGTCTCGCGTACCGAGGACAGGATCAGGTTGGCCGGGGTGCCGATCAAGGTCGTCATCCCGCCGAGAATGGTCGCGAAGGCAAGCGGCATAAGCGTGGCCGCGGGCGGAAGGCGGCCGTCGCGCGCGATCTCGGTGGCGATCGGCATGGTGATGACCAGCGCCGCGATGTTGTTCATGAAAGCCGACAGTACCATGGCCACGGCCAGCAGCGCGGTGAGGCGGAACAGGAAACTGGCGCGCTGCGGGATTACGACCTTGGCGATAGCCGAAGCTATGCCCGATAGCTCGACCGCGCGACCGACAACAAGGATCGCCGCGACCGCCAGGACAGCCGGATCGGCAAAGCCCAGAAACGCCTTGGCCGGGGTAACCAACCCGACCGCGAGACAGGCTAACAGCGCGATCAGCGCCACCAGATCATGCCGAACCTTCTCGCTGACGAACAGGATCAGCGCGCTGGCGAGAATGATGGCGCTGAGGGCCGCGCTGCTCATCACGTGCTGGACCGCGCAGCGACGCGGCGGAGCAGCCGTTCGATCGTCCCGCCCTGGACGATGACCGAGAACAACACCACCATATAGGTTGCGGCCAGCAGACCCGGGCGCGCCGCTTCACTCGCCAGACCGAGCGCGAGGGCGATCGAGATGCCCCCGCGCAGCCCGCCCCAGATCAGCGTCGGCGCCGCCAGCGGGCCTAGATCGAGCAGTCGCTTCATCAGCGTGAGCGGTAGCATGACCGCGACAGTTCGTGAGGCGAGCACCAGCGGAATGGCCAGACCGCCCAGCACCAGAAGTCGCGGATCTGCCGGGATGGTGACCACTTCGAGCCCGATCAGCAAGAACAACACCGCGTTGAGGATGTCGTCGATCAGTGCCCAGAACTTGTGGACGTACTCGCGCGTGGTGTCGCTCATGGCGTAGGCCATGCCGGCGTTGCCGATGACGAGGCCGGCCACTGCCATCGCTACGGGTCCGCTGACGTGGATCGCGCTCGCCAGGGCATAGCCGCCCATGACAACGGCGAGCGTGATCATCACCTCGACCTTGTACTCGTCGATCGAGCGCATGGCCCGAAAGGCGATCCAGCCGATCGCCAAGCCCAGCACGATCCCCCCGCCCGCCTCGAGGAGGAACAGGTGCGCCGCGCGGGCGAGCGAGAGCGGTTCGCCCGAAACTGCGGTTGCCAGCAGGATTGCGAAGACCACGACCCCGACCCCGTCGTTGAACAAGCTCTCACCCGCGACGGTTGCCTCGAGCACCGGCGAGACCTTCGCCCGCTTCAGCACGCTCATCACCGAAACCGGGTCGGTCGGACTGATCAGGGCACCGAACACGAGGCACCAGATCGGCGGGACGTCCAGCCCGACCAGTCGCCCGAGGGCATAGAAGCCAGCGCCGACCAGTGCGGTCGAAATCAGCACTCCGATCGTGCTCAGCACCAGTATCGGCCAGCGCCCCTTCTTCATCTCACTCCAGTCGACGTGGAGCGCGCCCGCGAACAGCAGAAAAGAAAGCATGCCGTCCATCAGCGTCGTGTGGAAATCGATCCCTGCGAGGAACCGCGCCACATCGGCACCCGCGGTGCTTCCCGGGAGCAGACGGTCGAGGCCGACCACAATCAGCGACGACACCGCGCCCATAATCGTCAGCCCGACCGATGGCGGCAATTTCAGGAAGCGAAAGTTCAGATACCCCAGCGTGGCGGCCAGGACGATCAGGATCGCTGCCGCATCGAATGGCGTCAGGGCAACTCCCCCGATCATGGCGCGCCCTCCCGTGCAGCAGCCGACAGGCGAAACGATTGTCCGGCCGGGGCGGTGGGTACGGCTCCGATTCCAGAGCTTTTCAGAATTGCCGCAATGGCAAGCGCGCGTCGCTGGGTCAGGTTAGGCGATTTCGCGGTCGTTTCGGGTAGCCCAGGCACGGCAAGCGCGCGGACATTCCATCGCCGCGCGGCCCACGCCGACGTCAACACCGCGTCACGCGCAGCGGGATCGAGCGTGTCGGCGTTGTCGGCAAAGGCTATGAGCGGCAACGGACCTTGCGGCGGGTTGATCGCAATATCCCAATCGTCGGCTTCCTGGTGCGAGCGCTGCTCGAGGGCACGATAGGTTGCAACAGAAGCTCCCGGAAGGGGTGCCGCAGCGACACTCGCCCGGCGATGATCGCGGTCGATCATCACGTCGTCTGGCGAAACGCCGGCCGCTAGGGCAAGCATTTGTGAAAGCGCGGCAATCTGCGCGGTTTGCGCGGATCCGGCATCTCCCGCCTGACGCATTTCCTCACGCTGGGCATCGATCGCGCCTGCGCCGGGCTCAAGCACTACCTGGTCTAGTTGCAGGCGGATCGGCTGGCCTACTTTTTCTCGAGGTCGGCCTGAAGCGCAGCGGTCCGCTGCATCCGCTTGCGCGGGGTTATGACCACAGACCGGGCCACAATAGGCGAGGCATCGAAGTTCACATCGAGTTGGGTCACCCGCGCGTCAGCCCCGAACCGGTCGGACAGGAGCGACCGAACTTGCGTGACGGTGACGGCCTCGATCGCGATCTGCTTGAGCGAAAGTCCTAGCGGTATCGCCATCGCAATGAACACAAGCGTGAGAACGACCGTCTGCGTCCAGCTCTGCTGGCTCGAAAGGAAATGGCCGAAACCGTAAAACCTGGCCATCACCGTTGCACACAGCGCGATGGTGACGAAGTTGGTTACGAACAGTGCCAGCGATCCTCCCAGCACAGCGAGGTTCCAGGTAGCGAGACCATAGCCGACCACCGCCAGCGGTGGCATCAGCGCGGTGGCGATGGCGACACCGACGACCGTGTCGCCGCGCCCGCGGATGATCGCAAAAGTACCGGCGAGCGCCGCAAACAAAGCCACCCCGAGATCGAAAAGATTTGGCCGCGTGCGCGCGACGATCTCGGCCGTGGGCGCCTGGAGCGGCGAGAGCGCGACGATCAGCGCGGTGAAAGCGACCGCACACACCGAGCCGGCCACGAGCGCAATCAGCGCGCGACGCATCTCGCTGAAATCGAACAACGCAAGACTGAAACCCAGACCGAGAATGGGACTCATCAGCGGGGAGATCAACATCGCGCCGATCACGACCGCGGGTGACGACAGAAGTAGACCGAGCACCGCGATGCCGGCTGACATCATCGTCATGAACAAGTACCGCGGTGACCAGCCGCTTTCCTCGATGATCCGTCCGATCACCTCCGCGTGATCGACGCTGCCCACAATGGTGCTGTGCCACCAGCGATACGGCGCGACCCCATCAAGTCTTTGATGGACAGCGTCGCCGATGCTTTCCGGGTGTGTCTGCTCCGCCATCCGGCCTCCCTGACCGCGACGCGGCAATGTTGAAGTATCTAATCACCTATACGACGGTCTATCCCTGACGAAGTCCGCGCGGCATGAACGACCTGCCGGACACACACTCGCGCGTTCGGCGAAATTCAGGCCGATCCGCCCTGTTGGTTCAACAATCCGGCGATAGCCGTCACGAGCTGCGCTGCAACGAATGGCTTCTGGATCATGGTGCTGCCCGGAACACCTTGGGCGCTATAGTCGATCGCGCTGTCACCCGAGACATAGATCACCGGCAAATCAGAACATCTCTCCCGTGCCAGGCGACCGAGTTCCCACCCGCTAAGCCCGGCGCCCAAGCGGATATCGGTGACCAGCGCGGACACCGCCTCGATACTCGTTTCGATAGCCTGTTCAGCCTCAGCGGGACTGTTGGAGAGGAGTACCTCGAAGCCTTCGGCTTCAAGTGCTTCCCGGACAAACATCGCGACGAGCGGTTCATCCTCGAACACCATGATCGAGATTTTCTGATCCAAAGATCCCTCCGCCCCCGAAGGACGGAGCCTTAACGACTGGCACAGCGTTTGGGTTCCACTGATCATACCACGTTTTGGGAAGGGACGTCGGATCGCATTTTCGGGTGCGGCAAGAACCCATCTTGGCGATGTGGTGCAGACGCCAATTCTCGCAGCGACACAAAGTCATCAAACGTGCGCACTCTTTGGAGTCGCCCATTGTTATTCGGGGTGTAATGGTCGCCTCCGGACGCAGCCGTCCATGACCTCGTCAGTCCGGTGCGCCATCGCGGGCCATCCCGCCAAGTCGGCCGTGCCAGGGGATGACGGGGCTTGTCCGCGCATATGGCCAAACACCAAAGGCCCATATTGCGGCCAACAGCGCGCGGTAGGTTATTCAGCTGTCACCAACGCACCACGTGCGGAACGATGAGCCGGCCAAGTGGCGCTCCTATGAGCACCGGCGCGCTGTGCCAGATGCCCATCCGCACGGGCGAGAATGGCGGTCGAACGCTCCTCCACCGCCACATCGTGCGCCAGCTGGTCAAGTTGGGAAGCTGGAACGGTGCGGGCTTCGCAGCCCATCTCCCAATTGCACGCGAATCTGGTCTCAAGACCGCGGTGATCGTTCAGATGAGAAACGGCGGGCGGATAATCAGCGCGGCCGTCCTATAAGTGATCACCGACCGCCTAAGCCGATCAGCCCGGGGTGCTTCTCGGGACGCGGTCCGGGGGTATCCCAGCAGAACCGACGCTGATCTTCGTTGATGGCGACGTCGTTGATTGATGCCTCGCGGCGGCGCATGAGCCCGTTCGCGGCGAACTCCCACAGCTCGTTGCCGTAGCAGCGAAGCCATTGCCCGTTTGTCCGACACTCGTACTGAAAACGCACCGCAATCCGGTTGTCCGTGTAGGCCCACAATTCCTTGATCAGGCGATATTCCTCCTCGCGACGCCACTTCTCTGCAAGAAAGGCGACGATTGCGGGGCGTCCCGAAAGGAACGTGTCGCGGTTCCGCCATTCGCTGTCGATTGTGTAGGCGAGCACCACCCGCGCTGGATCGCGGCTGTTCCAGGCATCCTCGGCCGCGCGGACCTTCCGCAGCGCAGTCTCGCGGGTGAACGGGGGCAGCGGTGGGCGCGGTGCTTCGACGTCAGTCATTAGGACGGGTCCTTCTTTGCGGCGAATTGGCGAAGTGCTGCATTTTCGGCTTCGAGTTCGGCTATGCGCGCGGTCAGCGGGGCGATCTCGGTCGCGGTGAAACGCGGCGTGATGTGTTGCGGGCAGTTCCAGTCGAACGCCTCGAGCCGGAGAACGAACGCGCGCTCGGCAATGCCGCGATAGCCGGGCAGGTCGAGTCTGGCGGCGAGGTCGGGATCGGCCGCAAGATCGCGCGCCTCGATCCGGGCGTAGAGCTTCAAGCGACGGCGGTGCGGATAATCCATCAGGATTAGCGCGACGCGATCGTTCGCGGTCGAGTTTCCCAAACTGATATACTGCCGGTTGCCGCGAAAGTCGGCGAAGGCCAGCGTGGTCTCGTCCAGCAGCTTGAGGAACCCCAGCGGGCCGCCGCGATGCTGGACGTAAGGCCAGCCACTTTCGGATACACTGGCCATGTAGAAGCTGTCTCGCGCCGCGATGAACTCCGCCTCGGTCGGAGTGAAGCGATCCGAGCGCCTTTGTTTGCCGACATTGTCGTAAAGCCCGGCGCTGCCGTTCGCGACCTGCGCAGCGAGGACGGCGGGGGTGGTGGCGATCTCGAGAAAGGCGTTTGCCATAGCGAGGGTCCGGAAATTGAGGGCCGTCGGCGAGCGAGGAAGCAACCCGCCGACGGCGGGGGTATCAGGCGGCTTGCGCAGCCCGGACGACCGGGAAGTCGATGTCGGTCTCGGCGACGTTGTTGACGTAGTTGGTGAACACGTTGAGCGCGACAGCCGCCACGATCTCGATCACCTGGGCTTCGGAAAAGCCGGCAAGGCGGACTTCGGCCAGATCGGCATCGCTGACCCGACCGCGCGCCTCGAGCACCTTGCGTGCGAACACCACCGCCGCATCGGCCTTGGCGTCACCCGAATGGCCAGCCCGGTTGAGCGCGATCTCGGTCTCGTCGATCTGCGCGAGGTTCAACCCGAGGTAGGTGTGCGCCGACAGGCAATAATCGCAGCCGTTGGCCTGGGCAATCGCCAGCGCGATCCGTTCGCGGGTTTTGGCATCGAGCGTGCGCCCCATCGCGCCGTTGAGGCCGAGGAAACCCTCGAGCGCGGCCGGGCTGGTGGCGACTAGGCGGAACAGGTTGGGTACGATGCCCAGCTGCTTTTCGACCGCATCGAGGAGGGGTTGCGACTTGGCGGGGGCATTTTCGCGGGAGGGGATGGTCAGGCGGGTCATGGCGTTCTCCGAAGCGCGGGCCGCTGGATGCCGTCCGCGGTTCGGAAGTGCACCAATTACCTTTTTGTGATAATATTCTCTATTGGCACATCATTCCTGCCAAATTCGGGATAATCATGGATCGCCTCGAAATGCTTCGTACATTCGTCGCGGTTGCCGACCGGGCGAGCTTTGCCGAGGCAGCGCGGCAACTGCGGATATCGCCAACCGCTGCAAGCCGCGCGATATCCACGCTCGAGCAGTCGCTCGGCACTGCGCTGTTGCGTCGCACAACCCGTTCGGTACGCCTGACCGAGGAGGGCGCACGATATGTCGAGCGGTGCCGGAGCGCGCTGGCCGACCTTGACGATGCCGCGATGGCGCTCCGCGGCGACGGTGCAGAACCTGGCGGAACGCTTGTGATTACCGCGCCGGTTACGTTCGGGCGGCTCCATATCCTGCCCATCGTAAACACCTTGCTGCGCCAGCATGCCGCGCTCAGGATCGAACTGACCCTGATCGATAGGGTTGTGCGGCTGGTCGACGAGGGGATCGACGTAGCGGTTCGCATCGGCGACTTGTCGGACTCTTCGCTCCATGCGCTCAGGGTTGCCGAAGTGCGGCGCGTGCTCGTGGCAAGTCCAGGTTACCTAAAAGTGCATGGAGCTCCGACGACCGTCGCCGCGCTTCATGAGCATCCGCTGGTCGCCTTTACCGAGCTAGACCGGGCCGACGAGTGGCGGTTCGGCCCCATGGGCAAGCCCGCGATCCGGATCGAACCGCGACTGACCGTGAATACCGCCGATGCCGCGATAGCATCAGCAATCGACGGCGTCGGGATCGCTCGCGTGCTGTCCTACCAGGCAATGGATGCGATCTCCGCTGGTCGCCTAACTCCCGTACTCGAGGATTTCGCTCCTCCGCCTTTGCCCGTACACCTAGTCTATCAGGCAAACCGCCGCACTTCGGTCAACGTGCGCGCCTTCATCGATGCCGCCCGCGTGCGCTTCGCCGCGCTGAATCTGGCCGGGGGCAGCGGATAGCGGCGTGAACGCAGCCCCACGGCCCGAAATGCCGCCGCGATTGCGCAACCGAATTGGCGCGAATTTGATTGTCAATTCGGCCTTCGCAAGCACCGTGTCTCACTTCCTTCACGGGGAAAGCGGACTGTCGGCTCACCGGTCCGGACTCATGAACGGCAACGGCCGATATGCCTGTGCTGAGCGGCCGGTCTGTTCTTCTACCCATTGCTATCGCACGTAGTTGGAGCAAGCTGCGCTGATGGAGCAGGCGAGCCCAGACTCGTTGGCATTTCGCGAGCGATTTGTTGCGTGGCTGATCGGCGAGGGCGCGCGTGCTCGCTCAATCCCCGACCTCCTCGACGGCTGGTGCAGCCTACTCAACCGCGAAGGCTTCGAAATCCATCGCTGCAATTTGGCGACCGAAGCTGTCCATCCTCTGGTCACGAACACCCGGCACGTGTGGTTTCCTCACTCGGCCGACCCGGGGGCGATCAATCCCGCCGTGATCATCGCGCGCCGCCAGTTTCAGCTCGGCGAAGCTATGGTCGATGAGATCCTGTTCAACACCGGCTCGCAGCGCAACCCCCAGTACCTGGCGAGCCCGTTCGCCAAAGTGGAGGAGGTTGGTGAACTCTACGAGCTGGTCCGGCCCACGGGTGAACAGCAGCCTTATCCCTTGTTCGACGATCTCGCGAAAGCTGGATGTAGCGCGTACTATGCGCGGCGCCTGACGAACTTTGCTGGTTTGCTGCAAAAGATCGGCCTGTCGACCATGCGTGCCGGTGGGCTAGACCCGGCGCGGCTCGCCGACCTGCGCTGGAGCCTCGACCTCTTCACGCTTCGCCTCGACACCGTGATGGAGAACATTGCCAAGGAGACACTGGCGCGATGCTATGTCGGCGTCGATCCGGGAAGGCGGGTCTGCGACGGGATGATCTCACGCGGTGCCATCGTTTCCGACGAGGCGGTCGTATGGTTCTCGGATCTGCGTGGGTTCACCACCATCGGCGAAACGCTTGATGAAGCGGGTCTGGTGACCTCGCTCAACGACTACTTCGACGCGGTTGTCCCCGCCATCTATGCCCAGGGCGGTGAGGTCCTGAAATACATCGGCGACGCGGTTCTGGCGGTGTTTCCCTATCGAGCCCACCCCGACCCGGGCAGCGCCTGCCGGGCTGCCCTCGATGCTGCACGAAATGGCACGCAGATGCTGAAGCGGATCAATGCCCGCCGAAGCGATGCCGGCCAACCGCTCCTTCGCCACGGGGTGGGTCTGGCGAGCGGAACCTTCTCTTATGGCAATATCGGTGCGCGCGAGCGGCTCGATTTCACCGCGATCGGCTCGACGGTAAATCTTGCGTCGCGGATCGAGGGGCTGACAAAGGAAGCTGGCCGGACTGTACTTTGCACCGGCGATGTCGGCCAGCAATCAGGCCTTGAGATGACATCCGTGGGCAGCTTTACACTCAAGGGCATCGCCCAGCCTGTCGAGCTGTTCACACCTGCGTGAACGCTCGGCGTACGAACAACGCAACCATGCAGTTCAGGGGGCCAACGCCGCCCGGGTCGTGAACCGTGGCCAGCGAAGTCTACGTTGTGGCTCCAGGCGCTATGGTTCAGCCAGCCGACCGCCAAGTTGCCGCTTCAACACCCTGGGAGGTTGCGCACCTCGGTGCGTTTTGGCCGCCGCCTGCCTGCGCCGCAACGGACGGCGTTAGGGTTACTGTTAGGGTCGCGAGATCAGTAAGCCTCGAATTGCCCGCAAAAGGGTCGCAAACTAAGCTAGTTCGAATCCCTCCCGCTCCGCCAAATATCGATTTTCGATGAACGCTGACGAACGCCAGCGGTCGCGCAAATCTTGCAGAATTACGGCGATTTTTTGAAAATCGAAGCCCGCCGCAGTTCGCCACGGTTCGCCTGTCTCCGCGTCCAAGATTATGACCATCTTTATGACTGGACGGATTGGGCGGACTGTGCGAGCAGTCGGGGTGCGATGCCCGTGCGAAACAAGCTCTCGGTCAAAGGCGTGGCTGCGGCCAAGAAACCCGGCGTCTACTCGGATGGAGGAGGCCTCTATCTGCGGGTAAGGCCAAGTGGGTCGAAGTCGTGGCTATTCATCCGAACGTCAAAAGGCCTTCGGCGGGAGCTGGGCCTGGGCTCAGCTCTCGACGTGTCGCTCGCCTTGGCGCGTGAGCGCGCGGAAGCCCTTCGCACACGCGCGACGAACGGGCTCGACCTCGTGCCCGCAAACAGTCTCAGCGACGCAGAAGCGCCCACAACCGTCACGTTCGAAGAGTTTGCCAAGGAGTACATCCGGAGCATCCAAGGTGGCTTCGACAATGCAAAGCACCGCCAGCAATGGCAGACGACGGTTGCAACCTATACGGCGTCATTTGCTCGCACGCCGATCGACAAGGTTGGCCGGGACAACATACTCGAGGTTTTGCGTCCGATCTGGCTGTCAAAACCCGAGACTGCCCGCCGCGTCCAACAGCGCGTGGCTCGCATCCTTGATGCGGCGAAAGTCAGGGGCCTGCGTCAAGGGGACAATCCCGCACAATGGCAGGGCAATCTCCAACTGCTGCTGCCACGTCAGGACAAGTCCGTGGCTCACCATGCCGCCCTTCCGTTTCGCGGTCTCCCAAACTTCATGAAGGACCTTGCGCAACGCCAAGGCACCGCAGCGCGAGCCCTCGAATTCACGATTTTCACTGCGGCGCGCTCGGGCGAAGTACTCGGGATGCGCTGGGAGGAGGTCGATCTCGAGAACCGATTGTGGACTGTTCCCGCCGATCGGATGAAGGCACGCGTCCAGCACGAGGTGCCATTGGATGCAGCCGCGACAGCGCTTCTCCGCTCGATGAAGACGCAGGCAACGATGCTGGAAGACTTTGTTTTCGGGGCGGAGCCGAAGAAGGCGCTATCCAATATGGCCATGACCGCACTGCTGCGGCGCATGGGACGAGGCGACATTACGGTTCACGGTTTTCGCTCGACCTTTCGAGATTGGGCCGGCGACGTCACGTCTCATGCGCGGGAAGACGTCGAAATGGCCTTGGCCCATACGATCGCCTCCAAGGCCGAGCGCGCATACCGGCGTGGACGCAGTCTCGAGAAGCGCCGTGTCCTAATGTCGGAATGGGCCGATTTTGCGAACGGACTGCAAAGAGCCTAATCCGCGCAACGCAAAGCCAAGCTAGCAAAGGCGTCCTAGCGCGGTGGCGTCGATGCCCTCCTTAGTCGGACGACGAGACCCTCGATGCTCTCTCTCAGTACCAATGTGCGACGTCCAATCCGGATCGCCTCTAGCTCGCCCGACGCGATGAGCTCGTAGAGCTTTGTCTTGCCGATATCGAGCAGCTCCATCGCCCGATCGACGCGCACGCAGAGCTGCTGACTCGCGCGAGCCGACACAGCTGGCGCGGCGCTTCGCGTTTCGCGGTTCGACATCGGGACTACCCTCGCCACGGGCGCAGCACCAAGTCGCGATGGACCAGCAGTCGGACCGAAGCGCCGGGGCGGATGGTGATCGTCGGCTGGATATCCAGCCCCTTGGCCACAACCTGCTCACCGGCCCGCGAGCCTCCTTGTTGGATCGACTCCCGCACCGCCCGAACGAGATCGCTCTCGCCGGATATCGACAGGTTCGCTCCCACCCCGAGCAGTGTCGAAAGCGCGACCCCCTTGAGCAGCGCCCAGGTATGGAAATCCACGCCATCGGCTAGTCCCGCGTATCCCGACGCATCGGTCGCGGGCACGTTGTCGATCGCCAGCGAGGAGCCGTCGGGCAGGAGCAGCCGCTGCCAGACGATCAGCGCGCGGCGCTGCCCGTAGGCAACCACGCTGTCGTAGGTGCCGAGAAGCCTCGCCCCTTGCGGGATCAGCAGCACTTGTCCCGTCGGACTGTCGTAGACCCGCTCGGTGACTTGCGCGGTGACCAGGCCGGGCAAATCGGAGTTGAGACCGGTAATCAGGCTGGCCGAAATGACGCTTCCGGCCGCCACCACAAAGGGGGATGCCGCATCCTCCAGCTGGTGCGCGCTGGCTCCGCCAACAGCTTGGGCAAGGCCGGCGCGCCGTGGCCGCGGGTTGTCCGCGAGCGAGGTGACCTGCCCGCTCGCTTCGGGCGAACTTAGCGCGGTCGCTGTGGACACGTCCGCATTACCGCCGGCGGGGCCTGAACCGACCCTGGCGAGCACGGCCGAGGACCTCGCAGCGCGACGCGCTTCGGCGATGCGCTCCCGCCGTTCCAGGATCAGGCGAGCGGCTTCGCTCTCGCGCTGGTCGTTGATGGGAGGTGCGCGCATCGCAGCATCCTCACGCGCCTGGTCTAGGATCGGCCGACCGAGATCGCCGGGCAGCGGCGAACCCAGGGTGGGCACGTCGCCATAGCTTCCAGGCAGCGCCGCGAGCGCGTCGCCCGGCTTTGCCGTCTCCAGTCGGCCGCCATCATCGACCGTGGCGGTGGCAAGGCTTGGAGGATCCAGCGCGAACCAGGCAATTGCGACCAGCGAGGCTGCGGCGCATCCCGCTACCCCCACGATGAGGCCGCGGCGAAAACGCACGACGCTAGCAGGGCGCCCTCGCAGCTCGAACGTCTCGGGATCGACTTTTTCGGGAAGCTGCTGGGACTCGGCGGTGGCGCTATCGCCTGCTTCCTCGGTCACGCCCCCTTCTCCTTTCGAGCGGAGTCGTGGGCGCCCTGGGCACGCACGATCCTTACTTTTTGCGGTTTCTTTGTCCCGAGCCGCAGCTCGGCGGCATCGAACAGCCGGTCGACGATGTAGTGGCGCCCGATGAGACGGTAGTTGACCAGTTCGGGCGAGCCATCGCTCCCGGTCACGAACAGCGGCGGCGCCTGGTCCGAAGCGAGGCTTGCAGGAAACTCGATAAACGTCTGGCGACCGTCGTCGAAAACCCGGAGCGGACGCCAGGTCGGCTTGTCGCCGCTGATCGCGTAGCCGAAGTTCAGGCGGTCCGGTGACACCCCGATTGACGCCGCGATCGGCCGCGCCATGCCGGTCGGGGCAGGTCGGAGCGCGAGCAGGGCATCGGCGGGATAGGTCCAGGATACTGCGACCACGGGCGCGCCGCCGCCGCTGGTCAGCAGGAGATGATAGACCCGGCGGTTGGTGGTGATCACCAGGTTGGTCGAGAGACCGGCATCGACCGGCTTGACCAGGACGTGCGCGCGCAGGTCGCCGCCGGCCCCGCTGGTGGTGTCCCCGATCACCCAGCGCGCGGTATCGCCGCTGGCGACCGCACCGAGAGTCTCCCCTGGCTCGAGCGCGATGTCGGTGACCCGGCCCGGAGCAGTGACCACTGAATATGTGGCGTTTTTGGTGAAGGCGAATGTCCTGACGGCGCTGCTGTCACCGGTCCACGCAGCAACTGCCGGTCGCGGTTTCGCCGGTTTCGCGGCTACGGGCACTGGCGCCCACGCCAGGGCGGCACCGACGAGAAAGAGGGGAGGGAAGCGGTGGGCGATCATCGATCGGTCTCCTCGGGAGCGGCGCGACCGGCGAGACCATCGCGCGCGTTGGGGGCTTGGGAGGGGTTTGCGGGAGGCGGTGTGCCTGGAACTGCCGGGCCGTCGAGCTCGCGGCTCCAGTCGATCGCATCGACGTAGATTCCGAGCGGGTTCTTCCGGAGCGTCTCGGCGTCGGACGGTGGCCGCATCTTTACGCCGAGGATCGCGGTCCACCGGCTGGTGCCGTCCTCGTCGCCACGCGCGTAGGCGGTCTCGCTCCATTTGACCTGGAACGAGCGCTCCGAGGCGCGGACCACGCTGGTCACTTGGACCGAGACCGTCTGCTCGCCGATCGCCTCGAACGGGCGGGCTTGGCGCGCATAGGCACCCAGGAACGTGGCGGCGCGCGGGGTCACGAAATCGTAGGCGGCGAGCCAGTCGCGCCGCATCAGGATCGGATCGAGCGACACCGTGCGGACGTGGCGAATGAACTCGGACAAGTGCCAGGCGATCTCCGGATCGTTCGGGGTGTGGCCCGGAACCACCGGAGCCAGCGCACGGACGGCGCCGAGCTTGTCGACCTCGACCACGTACGGCACGACCCGGCTCTGCGCCGATTGCCAGGCGAACGCTGCGGCAAGCCCCGCGGACAGGCCGAGCGCGCCAAACGCCATCCATCGCCAGTTGCGCGCCTGAACCCGGGCCGAACCGATCCGGTCGTCCCACAACTGCCCGGCGCGCTGGAATGGCGTCTCGGGCGCGGGTGTGCGCCCATAGCGCTGGACGCTGCGCTTGAAGATCATCTGCTAGTCCTCCTTTTCCTTGATGTCGGGGGTGGCGGACGCGCCGCCGCGGTCGCCTTCGCGCAGCGCGTGCAGCGCGACCTGGCGATGATGACGGCCGTCCTGGCGGCGTTGCAGCGCTTGCGCCCAGGGTGGCGCGGAGTCGGTCGCCGCGGACTGGCCGAGGCCGCCGTCGCGGTTGTCGTTGAGCGCCGACCACGCGGCCTGGCGACCGGTCGCGGCCGCTTCGCTCAGCCCGAGGGCAGAATCGGCGCGCTGCCTGAGCGCGCTGCCTGCGGCCTCGCCGACGCCCTTCAGGCCAGCGCCGACGCTGGGCGAGCCGCTCGTCTCCTGACCCAACCGGTAGGCGGTCTGGGCGGCCGCACCCATCGTCGTGCCCGAGCGGATCGCCCCGAGCGCCGCGCCGCCGGCAAACCGCGCGGCTCCGGCCGCGCCGGCTCCCGCCACAAACGTCGCTCCGGCGGCGCCCGCGACGGTGCCGAGCGCGGCGCCCGCGCCCAGCTGGGGCGCCCCCGCAACGAGACCGGAGGCCAGGCTGGGGCCGAAGATGCCGAGCCCGAACAGCGCCAGCGAGGCGAGGACCAGGCTCATCGCCTGGCCGATGTCGGGGTCCTGGCCGTTCAGCGCGGTGGTGAACTGGGCGAAGAAGCCCGAGCCGATCCCGACGATGACCGCCAGCACCATGACCTTGATGCCCGAGCTGACCACGCTGCCCAGCACCCGCTCGGCGAGGAAGCTGGTGCGGTTCCACAGCGCGAACGGGACCAGGATGAACCCGGCGAGCGTGGTCAGCTTGAATTCGATGATCGTGACGAACAGCTGCACCGCGAGCACGAAAAACGCGAGGATCACGATGGCCCAGGCGAACAGCAGCACCGCGATCACCAGGAAGTTGTCGAAGAAGGTGGTGAACCCGACCAGTTCGGAGACCTGCTCGAGCAGCGGCCAGGCCGCATCGAACCCGATCCGGGCGAGCCGTCCCGGCTTGAGCAGGTCGTCGGCGGAAATCGTCCCACCACCCGCGGTCAGCCCGGCGGCGGCGAACGAGCGGAAGACGATGTCGGCGAGCCGCGCGAAGTTGCCCAGAATGAAGGCGAACGCGCCGACGTAGAGGATCTTCCTGAGGAAGCGCCCGAGCACGTCCTGCTCGCCGCCCATCGCCCAGAACAGGCCGGCAAGCGTGATGTCGATGGCGATCAGCGCCGACGTCAGGAACGCGACATCGCCGCCCAGCAGGCCGAACCCGCTGTCGATGTAGCGGATGAAGTCCGCCATGAACTGGTCGATGACGCCGAGGTCCTGCATTCTGAGCAACCTGCTTGAGAAAACGGGGGATAATGCCGCGGGACGCGCGTTGGGGGGCACCGCACGTCCCGCGGCGGCGGCGGGACCGAGAGGAACGGCCCGCCGCTTGAGTCCGGCCTACCGAGGGGGTGCGGAAGCCGGGCGCGAGCCGAGGAAGCGGGCGGTCATCGCGCGGGCGTCCGCTTCGCCCTGCAGGCGGCGCGCGCGCTCGATCGCGTCGGCGCGGTTCTGCGCGGCGAGCATGTCCTGCAACTGGAACTGTTGCTTGGCGGCGAGCGCTAGGAGCTGGTTGGTCGCCTGCGCGGCCTGGAGGCCGCCTTCGGCGCCCTGGCTGCGCGCGACGATCGCCGACAGCGTCCGCGCATCGGCCTGGACGGCGCCGACCACGCCTGCCTGAACCTCGAGCGTGTGGCGCAGCGCCTCGCGCGCCGCCTCGAGGCGGCTCGATGCGGCCGCGACACGCGTCGCGGCCGGCGCCTGGCCCGGCTTGCCCGGAAACAACTTCTTGAACTGCGCTTCTATCTTCGCGCTGTCGAAGTCGATGTCTTGCGCGCGCGCCATCAGACCGTCGATTTTCGTGAGCGCCTGTTCGACTTCGCCGATTTCGGCGAAGTCGACCTTGCTGAGGTTCTTCGCCATGTCGCGCAGCATCGTCGCCTCGTTCTGGAGCGACTGGATCTGGTTGTTGATCTGCTCGAGCGCGCGCGCCGCGGAGAGCAGGTTCTGGCCGTAGTTGGTCGGGTCGAACACCGCCATCTGGGCTCGCGCTGGCGGCGCGAACGGCGGCAACGCGGTGGTGGTCGCGGCGAGCAGCGCGAGCGCGGGGGCGCAAGCGAGGCGGGGGCTGAAGAAGGCACGCGTGGTCATTGTCCGATCTCCTTGGTGGTCGGGGTTGGGAAGGTGTCGGCAGGGAGGCCCGCCGAGCGGTCGAACGCGGGGGCGAGCGTCGCCGCCCAGTCGAGGTCGCGCAGCGTGAGAAATCCGTGGAGGAAGTCGTCGGGCCCGGCTTCTTCGCGGACCAGGTCG
This sequence comes from Novosphingobium sp. Gsoil 351, assembly GCF_009707465.1. NCBI lineage: Bacteria > Pseudomonadati > Pseudomonadota > Alphaproteobacteria > Sphingomonadales > Sphingomonadaceae > Novosphingobium > Novosphingobium sp. Gsoil 351. Next base: position 1,183,776 of record NZ_CP046120.1, on the reverse strand, counting down.
ATCAAGCGCTGGCTGTCGGGGTCCGAGGCACCGCACAGCGCCAGCGCGACCGGGCCGAGGCCGAGCGAGAACAACCGGTTCCCACGCGCCGATTGCAGATAGTAGTCGCGCTTGGGCGTGGCGCGGGCGACAAGTTCGATCTGGCGATCGTTGAGCCCGAACCCCTCGTAGGCGGCGCGCAGCTGCGGCTCGACCGCGCGGTCGTTGGGCAAGAAGATCCGTTGCGGACAGCTCTCGAGGATGGCGGGAGCGATGCTGCTGCGCGCGATGTCGGCGAGGCTCTGGGTGGCGAAGACCACCGAGACGTTCTTCTTGCGCAAGGTCTTGAGCCATTCGCGGATCCGCGCCGCGAACAGCGGGTGGTCGAGGAAGATCCAGGCCTCGTCGAGTACCAGCAGCGTCGGGCGCCCATCGAAGCGCGCCTCGATGCGGTGAAACAGGTAGGCGAGGACCGGCGCGACCACCGCGGCGTGGCCGAGCAGCGCCTCGGTCTCGAAGCACACCGCATCGCCCAGCGCGACCTCGCTCTCGGCCGCGTCGAGCAGCGCGCCGAACGGCCCGTCGAGCGTGTAGGGCGCGAGCGCGGTGCGCAGGGCGTTAGACTGCAGCAGAAGCGAGAGCCCGGTCAGCGTTCGCTCTTCGGGGGGCGCGGTGGCGAGGTTTTCGAGCGCCAGCCAGATCTGGTCCCTGGCTTCGGGCGTCACCGCGCCGCCCTCGTGCGCGATGAGGGCGGCGATCCATTCCGCCGCCCAGGCGCGTTCACCCGGGGCGTCGATTCCGCGCAGCGGCTGGAACGCGAGCATGCGCTCGTCGGCGCCGCCGAGACCGAGCGGGTAGTGCGCGCCGCCCATCGCCAGGATCGCCGCGCGCGCCGACCAGCCCTTGTCGAAGACGAAGATCTGCGCGTCCGGGTAGCGGCGGAATTGCAGGGTCAGCAGCGCGAGCAGCACCGATTTGCCTGCACCGGTCGGTCCGACCATGAGCATGTGGCCGACGTCGCCTACGTGGAGCGACAGCCGGAACGGGGTCGAGCCGGTGGTGCGCGCATGGAGCAGCGGGGGCCCGGCAAGATGCGCGTCGCGGGGCGGGCCCGCCCAGACCGCCGAGAGCGGCATGAGGTGGGCGAGGTTGAGGGTGTGGACCAGCGGCTGGCGGACGTTGGCATAGACCTGGCCCGGGAGCGAGGACAGCCAGGCCTCGACCGCGTTGACGCTTTCGCGAACGCAGGTGAACCCGAGCCCGTGGACGATTCGCTCGAGCGCGCGGACCTTGTCGTCGGCGCGCGCGGAGTTTGCGTCCCACACCGTCAGCGTGGTCGTCAGGTACCCGAACCCGACGTAATCGCCGCCCAGCGCCTGGAGCGCGCAGTCCGCATCGGCGACCTTGTTGTCGGCGTCGCTGTCGGTCAGCGCGGCGGGCTGGCTGTACATCACCTCGCGCAGCACCGCGGTCAGCGACTTGCGCTTGTTGAACCACTGCCGACGGATCCTGGTCAGGGTTTTGATCGCGTCGGCGCGATCGAGCGGGATGAACCGGGTGACCCAGCGATAGGGAAACGCCGCGCTGTTGAGCGCGTCGAGTTGCGCGGGCCGGCTGACGTTGGGAAAGCCTAGCACGGTCAGCGTGCGCAAGCAGTGCCCGCCGAGGCGGGGTGCGAGGCCGCCGATGAGCGGGGTGTCGGCGAGCAACCCGTCGAGGTACATCGGGGTTTCGGGGACGGCGACCGGGTGCGCGCGATCCGACACCGTCGCGTGGAGTGCGGTGAGGAGCTCGCCCGAATCGAGCGCGCGGACCTCGGGCATCAGCGCGGCGAGCAGGTCGGCAATGCGGTCGGTCTCGGCGACGAACCGGGCGAGTGCGCCGCTCCAGTCGCGGCTGCCGTCGGCTTCGGGGCGCTCGACGAAGCGGCGCCCGGCGGCGTCGCCGGCATCGGCGGGCGGCATCCACGTGAGGCCGAGGTGGAAATGGCTTTCGAAGTGCGCGTCCGCGGCCTCGAAGTCGGCGCGGCGCTCCTCGTCGACCAGCCACGAGGCGGCGTCGGGGAACCGGCTCGCGGGATAGTCGGCAGCCTCGCGGCGCGCGGCCTCGAAGAACAGCGCCCAGCCACTGCCGAGCCGCTTGAGCACGTTGTTGACTCGCGCGCAGATCGCGACGAGCTCGGCCTCGGTCGAGCTCTCGAGGTCGGGCCCGCGATAGGCCAGCATCCTAAGGAAGCTGCCGTCCTTGTTGAGTACCACGCCCGGCGCGACCAGCGCCGCCCAGGGCAAGTGGTCGGCGAGCCAGTCGCCGCGGCGGCGGTATTCGTGCAAGGCTAGCATCCCAGGTACCCCCGCTGGCGCAAGTGACGGACGAGCACGGGCGCGAAGTCGGGATCGCGCTTGGCCGCGAACACCGCGAGGGTGTGCCCGAGCATCCCGACCACGAGACCGGCGAGCCATTGCTGGAGTCCGAGCCCGAGCGCCGCGGCGATCGTCCCGTTCAGAATCGCGACGCCGCGCGGCGCGCCGCCGAGCAGGATCGGCTGATGCAGCGCGGCATGGATCGGCGCTTCGAAACCCTCGATCCGGCTCATCCGACGAGCGCCCCGCCGCCGAAGCTGAAGAACGAGAGGAAGAACGACGAGGCGGCAAACGCGATCGACAGCCCGAACACGATCTGGATCAGCCGGCGGAAGCCGCCCGAGGCCTCGCCGAACGCCAGGGTCAGACCGGTGGTGATGATGATGATCACCGCGACGATCTTGGCGACCGGACCCTGCACCGATTCCAGAACTTTCTGGAGCGGCTCTTCCCACGGCATTCCCGATCCGCTGGCCCAAGCCGGCGCGGCACAGGCCGCCCAGGCCAGGACCGCGACGAGGCGGGCAAGACGGGTTGGTCGGGTGGCTTGGCGGTTCATCGGTGTTCTCCTGGTGGGTGGGGTTCGAGCGGCAGGGCGCGCAGGCGGTAGGCTCCGGCTGCGTCGAGCCCCGCGACTTCGGCGATGGTTTCGACGCGGCGCGCTGCGCCGCGGCCGGCCAGGAACACGACCAGCTCGACGGCTTCGGCGATCAGCGCGCGCGGTACGGCGAGAGTCGCCTCCTGGACGAGTTGCTCGAGCCGGGTCAGCACCGCGGCCGCGCTGTTGGCGTGAACCGTCGCGATCCCGCCGGGATGGCCGGTGTTCCATGCCTTGAGCAGGTCGAGCGCCTCGGGGCCGCGGACTTCGCCGACCACGATCCGGTCGGGACGCAGTCGCAGCGTCGAGCGCACCAGTTCGGCGATCGTCGCCGCGCCCATCCGCGCGCGCAGCGCGACCGTGTCGGCGGCGGGCGACTGAAGCTCGCGGGTGTCCTCGATCAGGATCACCCGCTCGTCGCGCCCTGCCATCTCGCCGAGCAGCGCATTGGCGAGCGTCGTCTTGCCCGAACTCGTCCCGCCGGCGACCACGATATTGCGGCGATCGCGGACCGCGGCGGCGAGCACGCCCGCGGCGTGCGCGGTCATGATGCCGTCGGCGACATAGTCGGCCAGCGTGTGGATGCGGGTCGCGGGCTTGCGGATGGCAAAGCACGGCGCGCTCGCGACCGGGGGCAAGATGCCCTCGAAGCGCTCGCCCGTACCGCGCCCATGGGCGGGCAACTCGGCCGAGACGATCGGTGCGCCGGCATGGACCTCGCTACGCGCGTGGGCGGCGACCAGGCGGATGATACGCTCGATCTGGGCGGGTTCGAGGCGCACGCCGGTGTCGACCACGCCTTCGCCGAGCCGGTCGAGGCGCAGCGCGCCGTCGGGATTGACCATGATCTCGATCACGGCGCTGTCGGCGAACGCGGCTTCGATCGCCGGACCAAGCGCGGTCCTGAGCATCGCGCGGCGGCGCTCGAGGGCAAGCGGCTCGCTCATCCGGCGTCACCCGACGCTTCGGCGACCAGCGCCCGGCGGCTGCCCGCGATCTGGCGGCCGACCTCGGCGACGAAGTCCTGGAAGCGGCGGCGTCCCACCGCGATCGCGGCGGCGTCGCCCTCGGGCAACGGCGCGGTGACCGTCAGCTGGTGCTGGATAAACAGCGAGAGGCTTTCGAGCACGACCTCGAGATCGCGGCGGGTCAATGCGATCTCGCGCGACAGCCGATCGAGCCGGGTCCGGAACAGCGTGTCGGCTTCGTGGCTCGCGCGTCGCGCGAGCCAGGCGGCGAGCGCATCGTTGACCATCCGCGACTTGTTGGTTCCCGGCGCGCTGGCCAGCGCCTCGAGCGCGTCGGTCACCGCGCGGTCGAGGTAGAGGTTCTGCCGGACCTTCATATCGCCAACCCGGTCGGGGGACCGTCGGGTTCTTCGGTCTGGTTGAGCCCATGCGCGGTGGCACCGAGGTTCGGGCCGCGCGTCAGGTCGGCGAGGCGAGTCGTCGCCGCCTGATCGACGTCGTCTTCGTCGCTCGACGTGTCCGGCTCGCGTTCGGCTTGGGCGCTTGGGTCGTGCTCGCCCAAATCGGGCGCCTGTTGCCGCTCGAGATCGGCCCCGGCTTCTTCTCCGCCGTCGGGGGCGTCCGCCGCAAGGCGCGTGTCGTGGAACCGCTCCTGATTGGTCCAGTCGTGTCCCCGCGGCGGCGGCAGGTCGGCGAATCCGTTCGCGCCAAGCGCGGGCGCGGGCAGGCAGCGCGCCTCAAGCAGCGGTTCCTTGTGATAGCGCAGCTTGCGCGCGCGGATCGGCGGCGTGCCCGCGACCAGGACGAGCTGATCGTTGGCCGGCAGCTGCATGACCTCGCCGGGCGTGAGCAGCGCGCGGGCCGTTTCCTGGCGGCTGACCATGACGTGCGCCAACCATGGCGCGAGGCGGTGCCCGGCGTAGTTGCGCATCGCGCGCTGCTCGGTCGCGGTCCCCAGCGCGTCGGAGATCCGCCGCGCGGTGCGCTCGTCGTTGGTCGCGAAGGCCACGCGGACGTGGCAGTTGTCGAGGATCGCGTTGTGCTCGCCATAAGCCTTCTCGATCTGGTTGAGCGACTGGGCGACGAGGAAGGCGCGGATCCCGTAGCCCGCCATGAACGCGAGACTGGTCTCGAAGAACTCGAGCCGGCCGAGCGCGGGGAACTCGTCGAGCATCATCAGCACGCGGCGGCGTTTTGCCAGCGTCGTGGGGTTCTCTTCCTCGGTCAGCCGGCGGCTGATCTGGTTGAGGATCAGCCGGATCAGCGGCTTGGTCCGGCTGATGTCCGACGGCGGCACCACGAGATAGAGCGAGACCGGGCGGGGCCCCTCGACGAGATCGGCGATCCGCCAGTCGCAGGCCGAGGTTATCTGCGCGATCCGCGGATCGCGGTAGAGCGCCAGGAACGACAGCGCGGTAGAAAGCACGCCCGAACGCTCGTTCTCCGACTTGCTCAGCAGCTCTCGTGCGCACTCGGCCACGATTGGATGGACTTGCGGGCTCTCGGCGGTGCCCAGGTGGTTGGTGGCCAGCATGCGGCCAAGCGTGGCGACGAAGCTGCGCTGGGGGTCGGCGAGCAAGCGGGCGACCCGCCGCAAGGTTTTTTCGGGCTCGGCGTAGAGCACGTGGAGGATGGTTCCGACCAGCAGCGCATGTGCAGTGCGCTCCCAGTGGTTGCGACGCTCGAGCGCACCCTCGGGATCGACCAGGATGTCGGCGATGTTCTGGACGTCGCTGACCTCCGCGACGCCGCGGCGGACCTCGAGCAGCGGATTGTAGCGCGCCGATTGAAGATTGATGGGGTTGAACAGCAGGCAGTGCGAGAAGCGCGCGCGCCATCCCGCGGTCAGCTCCCAGTTCTCCCCCTTTGATGTCATGGACGATGACCGAGCCGGTCCACGCGAGCAGCGTCGGCACGACCAACCCCACGCCCTTGCCCGAACGGGTCGGCGCGAACGCCATGACATGCTCGGGTCCGTCGTGGCGCAAGAAATCCCCGTAGTAGCGGCCTAGCATCACGCCGCGGTGGCCGAGCAGCCCGGCCTTCGCGACTTCGGCCGCCGATGCCCATCGCGCGGAGCCGTAAGTGGTGACGTCACGCGATTGCCGGGCGCGCCACAACGAGCCGGCGATGGCCGCGGCGCAGCCGAGGAACCCGCTGGCACCCGCCAGCATGCCGGCCTTGTCGAAGACCTGCGGTGCGTAGGCCTCGTAGTGGTACCACCACGCGAACAGCTGCCACGGGCGGTAAACCGGCACCCCGGCGAGGCCGAACCACGCGAGGCCGAGCCTGGGCTGGTAGCCGAGCATTACCGCCGCCCATTGGGTCGCCGCCCAGACGCCCCCGATCACGAGGGCGAACACGATCGCGATCTGGCCGAGAAGCAGCTTGGTCGGGGTCACGGGGAAGGCTCCTGCCGGAGCAGCCCGGCACGCGCAGAATTCGCCGATCGCATCCACCAGGCACAGGGTGGTGATCGGCCGAGATCGGCCGAGATTGGCCGGATTTGGCGGTCCCGCCCGGCCGCGTCCCGATCGAATGGACGAATCTCTCCAGGTTGCCCGTGCAAGAACTTTTCCAGGGGGGAGGGGGCCGCTCCACCGCCTCGACCGTCAATTCGCCCACACACCGCGAAAACGAGCGCGGGATGGGAGGGAGACGGATATGACGAGACTGGGAATTTCCGCGTTTGCGGTTTGTGCGGTGCTGGCTTCACCGGCTTGGGCCGAGCCGCTCAGGAGCTACGACATCGCCGCGCAGGATCTCGCGCCGGCGCTCGAGGCGTTTGCTGCAACTTCCGGCCGAGAGGTCGTGGCGAACAGCGACATCTTGGTCGGCAAGCGCAGCAGCGCGGTGCGTGGTTCCCTATCCGCCGAAGCAGCGGTCGAACGCCTGCTCGTCCAAACCGGCCTGAGGTGGCGCGTTGTCGACGGCGCTTTCGTGATCCGCCCGGCGGGCGCCGCCCCCTTTCCCGAGACAGAGACGGTCGGCGATCCGGGAATCGTGGTGACCGGCACCCGCATCCGCGGCGCGGCGATTGCCTCGCCCAAGGTCACGGTCGACCTCGAGACCGTCAGGGACCAGGGTCTGGCCACCACGACCGAGGCCGCGCAGTCGATCCCGCAGAATTTCGGTGGCGGGCAGAACCCCGGGGTCGGGTTTGCCGTCCCGGCGGCAAGCGGGGTCAACGTTGGCGGCGGCACCTCGCTCAATTTGCGCGGATTGGGCAGCGACGCGACGTTGACGCTGCTCAACGGCCACCGGCTCGCCTACAGCGCCTCGCGCCAGAGCATCGATCTTTCGGCAATTCCCGTTGGCATCGTCGAGCGGATCGAGGTGGTCGCCGATGGCGCCTCGGCGATCTACGGTTCGGACGCGGTCGCGGGCGTCGCCAATATCATCCTGCGTCGCGACATGCAGGGGCTCGTCACCACGGCGCGATTGGGCGGTTCGACCGATGGCGGCAACGACCAGCAGACCTATAGTGCGTCAGCCGGCCTGCGCTGGGGCGGTGGCGGCGGGATCGTCGCCTACGAGTACGGCAGCAACACGCCGGTCGTTGGTCGTCAGCGCGACTACACCGCGACCGTCGCGCGCGGACTCGACCTGCTGCCCGAGACCCGGCGCCACAACGCGGCGCTGAGCGTCCATCAAGACCTCGGCTGGCTGACGGCTTCGCTCGACGCTCTCTACAACAATCGCCGCAGCCTGCAGATCTACGCCGCCAACGCGACGGGTAACCGTGCGCTCCTCCGCGTAGAACTGCCGAGCAGGACAGAGTCGTTCCTGATCGCGCCGACATTGCGCGCCGAGCTTGGCGGCGGCTGGCGCGCCGAGCTTACCGGTGGCTACGGCGAGGACAAGGTCCGCTATCAGTCGAACGTCTTCAGTGGCGGCGTGCAGACCAGCGCTCTGGTCGGCTGCTACTGCAACGATCTCAAGACGGTCGAGCTGTCGGGCGACGGTCCGTTGTTCGAGCTTCCGGCCGGCCCAGTTCGACTGGCGGCCGGGGTCGGCCATCGCGACGTCGGCTTCGTCAGCTTCCGCGGGGTCGGCAGCCCGCAGAACATCGCCGAGCGTCAGTCCAGTGCCTACGCGTTCGGCGAGGCCAGCGTTCCGCTGCTGGCGCGTCGCGATGGCGCGGTCGCGGTGCGCGCGACAGGCGCGCTGCGCTACGAGCGCTACGCCGACATCGTGGATGTGGTCACGCCAAAGCTCGGGTTGGTGGTCTCGCCGATCCCCGACTTCGATCTCAAGGCTAGCTGGGGGAAGTCGTTCCGCGCGCCGACTTTCCTGCAGCGCTATTCGGCCCTGGTCGCGGTCCTGCAGCCGGCTGCGTCGTTCGGCGGCAGCGGGTTGCCCGCGGGATCGGCTGTGCTTGGCCTCACGGGCGGGCGCGAGGACCTCAAGCCCGAACGCGCGCGAAGCTGGTCGGTGACCGCAGACATCCATCCGCGCGCGCTCGACGGCGCGCGGCTCGAATTGAGCTACTTCGACATCCGCTACACCGACCGGATCGTCGCGCCGGTCGTGTTCAGCCGCCAGGCGTTGACCAATCCGATTTATGCCGATCAGGTGACGCGCTCGCCCAGCGCGGCGCTGCTCACCCAAGTCCTCGCCAACGCCGCGCAGTTCTTCAACGTCACCGGAGCGACCTACGATCCGGCGAAGGTCGTGGCGATCGTCGACAACACCAACGTCAATGCGGCGAGCCAGCACATCCATGGGATCGACGGCGCGCTGACGATCTCGCGCGCGGTCGGAGACGGTCCGGCGCGCATTACCGCCACGCTCAACGCCAGCTACCTCGAGAGCAGCCAGAAGCTGACCTCGGTGCAACCGGTCACGCAGCTGGCGGGACTCGTGTTCAACCCCCCGCACTTCCGGGCGCGCGGCGTGCTCGGCTGGAGCGAGGGCCCGTTCGCGCTGACCGGCGCGGTCAACCGCATCGGCGGCGTGACCGATCCGCGCTTCGCCACCCCGATCAAGGTGCGGGGCATGACCACGTACGACCTGACCGCACGGATCCGCAGCACTCAGACGTCGGGGTTGCTCGCGGGCATCGAACTCGTGCTGACCGGGCAGAACCTGTTCAACCAGACGCCCGGCCGGATCGCCCAGACCGTCACCTACGACCACCCCTACGACAGCGCGAACTACTCGCCGGTCGGCCGATTCGTCTCGGTCTCGTTGAGCAAGAAGTGGTGATCGGCGGGGCCTTTCGGGTCGCCCTGCTGGCCGGCGCAGGAATGATCGCAACATTCCACGCCGCCCCGGCGCGCGCGGGGGAGGCTCAATGTCCCTCGGTGTGGCCACCGCGCGCGCCGGTTTCGGCAACTTCTGAGCTCGACGCCGAGCATCTGCTGCTGCTGCGCGATATCGGCATGCCCGAGGCGGCCCAGTCGGCGCCGAGCCCGCTGGCGATCTCGCCCGACGGCAAGCGGGTCGCGTTCTTCGTCACGCAGGCTTCGCTCGCCGCGAACGACTACTGCGACACCCTAGTCGTGCTCGACCTGTCCACGAAGAGCGCGCCGCGCGCCCTCGACAGCGGCGGCCATCGCATTCTTGCGGAGGAAGCGCTGCGCGGGGTGCGACGTGAAAGCGGGGTGCCGGACATCAACCGCCCGGCGTGGTCGCCCGACGGACGCTCCCTTGCCTATCGCAAGCGAGGCGGCGGTCGCACACAGGTCTGGCGGGTCGACATCGCTGGCGGGTCGGCCCGACAGGTGACCAGCTCGCCGCAGGATGTCGAAGGCGTGCAATGGAGCGCAGACGGCGCCACGCTGCTTTACGCGGTCCGGCCGGGAAGAAGCGATCTCGAAGCGGAGCGCAATGCCGAGGCGGCGCAGGGCTATCTCTACGATGCGCGCGTACTGCCCCATGTGGGCGCCGAGCCGCAGCTGCCCGAGGTGTTGTCCCAGGCGATAATGACGGTGCCCGCATCGGGCGGACTGGCGGCCGAGGCCACGGCGGCGCAGGTGTCGGAGTTCAGTCCGCTCGCACCGCTCGGCGCCAGCGACCTGGGGCCGGTTGGCGATTCACGCGGCTGGCGGGCGGGCGCGGACGCCGTCGACAATTCCTACTTCGCGGCTCGCCGGCTCTGGGCCGAGACTCCCGCAGGTCGTCGCATCGTCTGCGCCATGGAGGCCTGCACCGGCAAACTCGCCGCGGTGATCTGGTCCGGCGGGCAAGTGCTATTCCTTCGCCGGGAAGGATGGGCCCGCGAGACCAGCGCGTTCTACGCCTGGTCGCCGGACACTGGGACGATGCGCTTGCTCAAGAGGACAGCGGACCGGCTGACCGGCTGCATCGGCGTTCGGGTCGGGGTGCTTTGTCTGAGCGAAGCCTCGCGGCAGCCGCGCCGTCTGGTGACGATCGACGTGCGGCGCGGCGGCGAGCGCGTCCTGTTCGATCCAAATCCTGAACTGGCGGGCCTGGTGTTACCGAAAGTCGAGCGGTTGCGCTGGCGCAACAGTCTCGGGCTGGAGGCGTGGGGCGATCTCGTCTTGCCGAAGGGCAAACCGCCCGCCTCGGGTTGGCCGCTGGTCGTCGTCCAATATCGTAGCAGCGGCTTTCTGCGCGGCGGCGTCGGCGACGAGTATCCGATCTTCCCGCTCGCCGCGCGCGGGATCGCCGTGCTCAGCTTCGAGCGACCCGACTTCGACACGCGCGCGAACGGTGTCGATGGCCTGGTCGCCGCGGTCTACAAGGATTGGGCCGATCGCCGCAGCGTCCACGAAAGCCTGATGACGGGCCTCGATCTGGTCTTGGCGCGCGGCGATATCGATGGTCGGCGCCTTGGTCTGAGTGGCCTGAGCGACGGCGCGATGACCACCCGCTACGCGCTGATCCATGCGCCGGACCGATTCTTGGCGGCCGCGATCAGCACCTGCGGGCTCGAGCCATATTCGGTGATGGTTGATGGCGGTATCGCCCAGGCCGACTGGTTCAGGAGCTTCGGATTTCCGCCGTCGAGCCAACCGGATGCTGGATTTTGGAAACCGATGTCGCTGACGCTCAATGCGGCGACGATCCGGACGCCGTTGCTGATGCAGATTTCCGACGACGAATACCACCAGGCGCTCGGGGCTTTCACCGCGCTGCGCGAACACGGCAAGCCGGTTGAGATGTACGTGTTCCCGGGCGAGCATCACACCAAGTGGCAGCCGGTCCATCGCGCCGCGATCTATTCGCGCAACCTCGACTGGTTCGCCTTCTGGCTGCAGGGCAGGGTCGATCCCGATCCCGTTAAGGCCGCGCAATATCGCCGGTGGAGTGCGCTCAAGACGTCGGGCGGGACGCCGATCGCGTCAGGTCCATAGCCGCGCCCAGCGCTCGGCGTCCGCAATCTGAAGGACGCGCGCGAAGTCGAAATCCCGCGGCGGGCCTGAGTCGCTCAGGAAGGCTTCGAGCGCGGCGCGATCGGCGACGCCGTTCGCCACGAGCAGCCCGTCGAGGAGCAACTCGCGAAGGCGAGCGCGCTCGCTCCCGACGATTTCCGCCATGAAGCCCGCGGGCGTGCCCTTTCCCTGGCGAGCCAGACTGCGCGCCGGCAACCGCCCGGCGAAGCCCTGACGAACCGGCGCGCGGTTCCGCCCGTTGGCGAACCACAGCCAGCTTCGCACGCCCAGCACGGCTTCGGCGAGCGGCTGCGCCACAAGCGGTGAGACGACAGCGGCGGCGCCATCCGCAGGCAGATTGTCGGCAAGGCTGGACGCCGCGAGCACGAGCGCGACGTGCGCCGCCTGGCCCGGCAAAGCCGAATCCGGGGGTTCCAGCCACGGGTGCGCGGTCGCCTGGCCGGACAGATCCAGCGCATCCCGAACCAGAAACGACGGATCGACCAGCCAGCCGAAGCGCACCCGGCGGGTGATCAGCCGTTCGACGAGCTTGCACGCGATCGCGCCGAGCCCGACATCGCACAGGAAGGCCATCTCGCGCGCGCTTTGCCAGGCGCCGCGACCGAGGCCAGCGACCTGCAAGCGATCGAGCACGGGAGCGACCGACTGCAGCGAGCAGAACATGTTGTCGCCGCCGCCGCCGTCGATCACGAGATCGGCGCCATGCTCCGCGGCGACGCTGCGCGCCGCGACCAGCGATGGCTGACGGAAGATTCGATGCGATGGCCGCGGCAAGCTTGCAGGGGCAGGATCGTCCCAGTCGATCGCTTCAGTCGTTCGGAGGCGTTCTATGAACGGCGAACCGGTCGCGTCCGCGACGGCGCGCGCATACCCGCGCTCGTCTCCGCTGCGTTGGCGGGTTACCATGTTCAGCGACGCGAAGCTTCGTCCGGCCCTGGCCATCGCTGCGGCGACGACCGCCGAATCGAGACCGCCGGACAGCAGCAGCACGCTTGCCTTGGCGGCCGCGGTGCGGCCGGCGACAGCCAGGTCGACGGCTCGGGCGACACGCTCGGCCGCCTCACCGGGATCGTCGGATGCGACGGCGTCCATGGCGAAGGGCCAGGGCGACCACACCGGGCGAACGTTCGCGCCCTCCTCTGCAACCTCGAGGCAGGCGCCACTGGGAAGCTCGTGAACCCCGGCAAGGCAGGTGGTCGCGCGCGGCAGTTCGGTTGCCAGCAGGTAAAGCAGCGTCTCGGTCCAGGCGACCTTCGGGCGTGGAGTGCCGAATGCCTTGAGCAGGCCAGGCGACGACACGGCCAGCACGCGCGTGTCCTGATCGATCCACCGGCACGGAATGTCGCCGAAGGGTGCCCTCACGATCCGTGCCGCGTCGCGCCCATTGCCGCCAAGAAAGAGGAGGTAGCTACCCCAGATGCGATCGACGATCTGGGACGGGGACAGTCGGCAGACCTCCGCAAGGACATCGTCCCGATCGGCAAGACGCGCCTGGCCCCGCCAGTGGACCTCGCCGATCAGCGCCGACGAAGGCGCGAAGGCCGCCAAGCCAGGATCGGTGGCTACCAGCATGCCCCCTTCGAGCATGTGGGCCACTAAGCCAGCATCGCCAGCGCTGCGCTCGAACTCTGCGGTCTCGTGCTCCGCGAACGATCGCCCCCGCGGCACCCAGACAGCGAACCGAGGACGTTTCACCGGACCAGGATCGGCGTGAACGGGACGACGGCGTCGAGGCGATCGTTGAGGACGACATTGCCCCGCTGAACCCAGGCATGCGCCCCGAACGGATCAAGCTTGACGCCGATGACCAGGCGAATGTCGCCGTCTGAGCGGCGCGCCGTTCGCGCAAGCGCGATCGAGAGTGGGAGGCAGCGGTCAAGCGTCCGCATGATCAGGCGCAATTCCGCGAACGCGGCAGCGTGACGTTGCGAGCAGGACAGCGCGGCTGCGGGTGATGAGTTCGAGCGCGGGAACGCCTCGAGCGTGCGCGCGAGGCCGCGCAAGCGCAGGTCGGCCATGGCGCGCACCACCGAAAGCGCGGCGCGTGCGACAGCCACCGCGCCTGGCGTCCGCCATGGATCGTCGAAGAAGCTGAGTTCCGGAAGCGCGTGACCGCAAAGTTGTCCGCCAACGCCATCGGGCTGAACCTGCAAGATGCCATTGGCGAGCAAGCGCGCCAGCGCGCGCTCGTCGCCACATTGCAGGCCGTCGCCATGGAAATGCCGCAAGATGGCCGTTTCGGCTGCTGGCGGCAGCATCCGGTAGCGGTCCGCTGCGACATCGAGAATGATCAGGCGGCCATCGGCGACGCAACCACTCACTCCAGGAGAAAAACCGTAGGCCATCGGCGCAGCGTGCGGAGCGGCGGCCGACCGACCACCGCTCCGCCTCGTCCCGGTCAGTCGTCGCTGAGACCGCCGCCGAGCGACTGCTGCGCATCGTCGATCGGCGGGCCGAAGCCCCCATGGGTCTCCGCGGTGGCGGCGCCGAGGTCGATCAGCTCGCTGGTGTTGTCGAGTTCGAAGGTCATCGTTCTTCTCCTGTGCTGCGAGAGTGCAGCAAGGCGAAGGCTGGGCCGGGCGGCTCGATATACGAAACCTATACGGCGAGGATTTTTCGAATGTTGGCGGAACCGCCCTAATGCCCGGAATCGCGACGTAAACGCCCCAATCCGGGTGAGCTGGGCCGACACGCCCGTGTCACATCGAAGCGTCCGAGCGTCCCGCCAGCGGGTCAGATCTCGGCGTGCGCGCTCCCGTTCTCGGCGAAGGGCGCAGGCGCATCGCCTTCATCCGCCAGCTGAACCTTGATCCGCTCCAACGCCATGCAGACGTCGATCGCGACGCGCTGGGCGCCGAGCTCGTCGAGCTCGTCGAGAATGGACTCGAGTTTGCGGGCAAGCGCGTGGAGTCGCGCATCACGGGTCGGCGGCGCGGTGCCGACCGCGCCCGCGCACGGCGCCATGGCTCGCGGCAAGAGTACGCGCGCAAGAGCAAGCAGCCGCCGGATCGAGGCGGCCGGAGGTCGCCCGGCCGCGGTGGGCGGCCCCGCTCTTTCGAGGACTGACGCGCCGTCGCTGGCTCGCTTTGATCGGGACACAGCAAGCCAGGCGCCGGGACAGCGGCGTTGCGCCTCATTGCGATGGGTCATTGTCGGCTCCACGATTTGCGAGATCGGGGCTCGTCACCGCCTGCGCCCGGTTTCGCGACGCAGGGCGGCAAGGAGATCAGGGGCGGCGCGCTGACGGCGGCGGTGGTAGGCGGCCACGGCGCGGCGGAGTTCGACCAGATTGCCGCTGGCGAACGTTAGGTGAAGTTCGGCGTATTCCTCCGCGACGTCGTCGAAAACCAAATGCTCGACGGTGCGCAGCGCCGCGAGCCGGTCGAACAGCCCCGCCACTGCGGCCACATGCTCGTCGCTACCCGTCGTTCGGACGATGGCCAGGAAGATCTCGTCGGCGCTCTCGGGCGCGTGCGGCGTCGCGAAAGGCGCGTTGTCCGAGGTCGCGACCGCAGCTGGCGCGACCCTGCGCAGCGCCAGATCGACGAGCTTGGCGCTCCATTCGAGCAGATCGCGAAGGTCCGGCTCGGTCGGCGCCGGCGTACGGAAGCCTTCGTGCAACGGGGCGTCGACCAGGCGCTCGCCAGCCAGTCGCTGCAGCGCATCGCGCACCGGCGTGGCGCTGGCGTGCAGCTTTTCGCCGAGTGCCACCGGCTCGAGATGCTCGCCCGGTGCGAATTCCGCGGTCATCAGCCGCCCCTTGAGTTCGCGATAGACGCGGTCGAATGTGGGGCCGGGGCTCATGGGCCAGAAGTCGGCGCGCTCGCGGGCCGGGCTAGGCAACGGGCACCGTGGGCGGCTGCGCGGCCGCATGCGCATCGACCGCAGCGACCTGGTCGGGGCGCAGTGCGTCGATCGCCGCAAGTGGCTCTGTCGGGATCGGGCCAAGCAAGACCGAGGGACACTGCCCGTCGAAGTTGCCGAGGTTGGGACGGTGCTGGCGGTAGCCGACGAGCGCGGCCAGCTCGGGATCGAAGGTTCGCGCGATCATTGGCGGATAGGCGAGAATCTGATTTTCGTAGGCCTTGAGCCAGCCAAGGCTATATCCGGTGACCAATGCGCGGCGCGTTTCGGAACTGCAGTTGGCACCCGCCGCGTGAAGCGTCGAGCCGAGGAACAGCAGCGCCGAGCCGGGCGCCATCTCGGGAACGACTTCGTCGCCCTCGCAGAAATTGTCGTTGATCCGCGCCATATGGCTGTTGCGCCAAATCCGCGTCGCGCCGTTCTCGCGGGTGAATCGCGAAATCGGCCACATGACGTTGACGAGATATTCAACCTTGCCCTTGGGGCCGCCCCACATGTCCTGGTCGCGGTGGGGCATCTGCGCGAGCGCGCCCGGATAGATCGAAATTCCCTGGGTCAGGTTGAGCTGGATCGTGTCGCACCAGGGATCGAGCACGCGCTTGACCACGCCGAGCACCAGCGGATGCATGACCAGCGGTGTTGCATGGTCGGTGCGCGCCAGCACCCGACCGAAGCGTTTGGTCTTCTCACCATAGAACTTCCCCTGGCAGAACGGCGTGAAGCAGAAATCGGGTGCGAGATCCTCGTCGAGACGGGCGATGTCGCGCGCCGGGACGAGGTCCGGGATCACGCAATAGCCGTCGCCGAATAGGTCGGCCGCCCAGCGGTCGATCGTAGCCTGGTCGCAAGCGGGTTGGGTCATCGGGCTCTCCATCGGCTCAGGCCAGCTCGAGCGTGCGCGCGGCGGCCGCGGCCACGGGCCGGTAGATCCCGCTTTGCGCAAGCAGCGCGGGCGTTTCATGATCGATCGCGATCGACAGGGCGCCGAGCATCCGGCCCCCGAGCACCTGGGGAAGCCCCAAAGGGTGGCAGTGCCAGCCGAAAGCGAGAATCTGCTGCATCCACCCCATGTCGGCGACCCCCGTGTAGGTCTCTATGCCCTTGGCGAGCGCATGCTCGACCAAGCCGGACACCAGGACGTTGCGGAACTCGCGGCGCTCCAGCGTCGTGAGCTCGGGATCGAGGCAGAACCGGGTGATCTCGCGGACGCGCGGCCCTTGCGGCAGTTCGGTTTGGCACAGCTCGGGAAATAGGTTGCCGAGAATATGCGGTCGGGTCGTCTCGAGCAGACGGGCCGAAGCGGCGTGGCGCCCCTCGGCCGTCTGGATCACCAGGTATTCGGCGTGCTCATCATCGAACTGGTCGAGCTCGTAGCGACCCTCGAGGACGGGAACGTCCCATTTGAGCAAGTCGATGAAGACGCGCTTGCGCGCCTCGAACATCGACCGCAGGACATGGTCTTCGGTGGGTTGGGTCAAAAACGCGAATTGGTGGAGCATGGCCGGGGCCTCCCTTGGGCGTGATCGCGCAAGGGTCGGCAGGAACGCTCGGGCTGCCTATTCCCCGAACGGGGAATGTCAGGATTTCAAAACATCGGTGAAAGTCAGCGATCCGTCGAACAGGGCCCGGACCGCCAGCAGTGTGCGCTTTCCCACCCCCAGCTTTTCACGCGCCATTTTGATATGGCGCCGCACCGTCTCCTCGGTCACGCCAAGGATCCGGCTGATCTCCCAGTCGGTCTTGCCCCGCGCCACCCACATCACGCAGTCGCGCTGGCGATCGGTCAACATCGGCATGGGCGATCCTCCTATGATGCCTCGCGGAGTGATGAGCCTGCGCGCCGCCTCGAACGCGAACGCGCCGGCGAACTGGGCGAATGGCAACAGTTCTCTTCGCATCGGCCTGCCCGCCTCGTTGGCGAACGAGCACGAGCCACGCGCCTCGCCGGCCACGTTGGCTGGAACGGTGAAGCCGTCGCCGATCCCTTGCTCGCGGCCGAGCGCCAGGACCTTCTTGTCCTCGCAGGTCAGCGGAATCATCGCCGGCATGTTCGACCAGCAGAACCCGTAGCTGGTGACATGGCTGGCGCGGTGGACCGGGTCCGACACGCTCAGCGATCGGCTGTCGTAGTAGTCGGCCCAGCGTGCGGGATAATTGTGCAGGCGGATTGCATCGCCACCGGCGCGCGCGATGTCGACGTGGTGCGACAAGGCGTAGAACTGGAAGCCGAGCTTGGTCGCGACCGCGGTCATTGCCACGGCGAGGTCGTCGACGCTGCCTGCAGCTTCGACAATCCGGCACAGCTCGCCGGACATCCGGAACTCGTCCATCGATCCTTCAACCGAGCACCGGCGGCGCCTCAAGTCGCCAAATCCCCTGCGCTCGTTCCTTCCCCTGTCCTGGGGTACGCCGGCGGGATCTCACTCCGCTGCTGCACCGGTGCCTACGCGCCCGTTTGTTGCCGGACAAGTTGCCTAAAATGTGGGAGCCATTCAAATATATTCTTCAAATATATTGGTTATTTCGCCGGCTCGCCGGCGCGGCGCGGGTTCTGGACGCCATAGCGTGGACGCTTGGACCTCCCTCGAACTGCCCAACTGGCGCAACTCTTCGGCCTATTCGTGGCTGACTGGCGCGGATCGTGCGAGCCTGATGTGGGAGTGGCTGCGCCGTGACGAGACCTACCTTGCCTGGCATATCAAGGCCACCGCCGCGACCGGCGGGGGCGTGTTGCCGACAGCCGCCGAAGCGCGGCACTGGGGGGTCCATTTTCGCGGAGGATCCGACGATCTCGGCCCGCGATGCCCGGATCATCTGGAGCGCCGATCTCGACCCCGGTGTGCTCACGGCGGTTGCAGTCGCGGCCGAGCCCAACGATCCCGATGCGCTCGCCCTGGCCGAGTTGCTGCCGTGGTTGAACGCCGCGGTTGATGCAGCGGGGATCGAACACGCCGTCCTCTCCGATGGGCGGCATCATGTCCGCATCGACGTCGAGAACGGCAGCCTGCTCTCCGGCACTCCCGTGGTGCTGCACTATCGCATCGGCGGAATCGTCTCGGCCGAGTCCAAGATCCTCCCGCTGCGCAGGCTGATCTGGCTGGTCCGCAACCGTCGCTTCGGCAAGGCCCTGGTGGTGCGCGACCCGAGGCTCAAGCGGCACGTTCTTGCGCTCCGCGTGTCCGACGCACTCGCCGCCGGCGCCACGAACCGCGAGATCGCCGAAGAGCTGTGGGACGCCGGCACGGCGTCTTTCGAAGTTAGGGAATCGCTGCGGCTGCGAATCCACCGCCTCGTGGCGGAAACCGCCCGGCTGCGTGGCGGAGCATGGCGGATGCTGATGCGCAGGCCGCGGGTCTAGCCCGCCGATCGTCCTCTAGCGCCCAACACTGCGCCCGCGCCGGGCCGCTCCGAAGCGCGGTGCGGCGCCCAGAATCTTTTGACATCGTCCTAGTTGTTCATCGGGCGGGTGGTGTTGTCCCAGGCAGCATACGTGCTGCGCCACCAATGCCGCATTCCAAGCGAGGCGAGGCCGGCCCCCGTACGAATTCGTGTATACACGTTTTCGAACTTCCAGTTCGGCGCCGGGCTTCGGCACAGACGCAACGGTGCCGCGCGTTGGCGGCACCGACTGGAGCCAGCGATGGACGACGATGCTCACCGGGCGCAGGCCGCCCGCCAGACCTGCCCGTTCCTCACCGCCAAGCAAACCGCCTTCTACCTTGGCATCGCGCCGGGCACGCTCAAGGACTTGCGCTTGCACGCCGCCGGTCCGCGCGGTCGCCTGCATGGAGGCGCCTGGCGCTATCATATCAACGACATCGAGGCTTGGTCGAATGCCCGGTCGCGCGGCAGCGATTGTGCCTGAGCCTACCTCGTTGCCGCTGTTCGCCTGGGCGGAGGCTCATCCAGCCGACGCCGACGAGGCGCGCTCGCGCCTGCCGTGCGGCATCCTCGTCCTGGCCGCAGCATCAGCGATCGGGGCGCTCGCGACCCTGGTGTGGGAACCGCGGGCCGAACTGGTCTGGAACGCCAGCGCGAGCGCGCCGCTTGGTCTGTATCGCGTCGGGGTCGATGCTCCCTTGCGCAGGGGCGACATGGTAATCGCCGTTTTTCCCACCGGCGCGCGGCGCTTGGCGGCGAGGCGCGGTTATCTCCCCGCCCATATCCCGGCAGTAAAACGCATCGCCGCCGTCCCCGGCGACACGGTCTGCGCGACCGGCCCGGTCATCAGCATCAATGGCCGACGCGTCGTCGAGCGTCGCCGCCGCGATGCGGCCGGACGCCCGCTCCCGTGGTGGGAAGGCTGCACGACCGTCCGCCCGGACCAGATCTTCCTCCTGATGGCCGATGCGGCGGCATCGTTCGACGGGCGCTATTTCGGCCCGAGCGAAACTGCCTCGATTCTCGGCCGGGCTCATCCGCTGTGCGTGCGCTGATACCGCTTGGCCTGTCGCTGTCGCTGGCGCTGGTCGCCGCGACGCCGGTCCGGGCCGAGCCTTTCGAGCAATGGCGCGGCTATATCGCCGAGGCGTCGCAACGCTTCGGCATTCCCGAGAGCTGGATCGAACGGGTCATGCGTGCCGAAAGCGGCGGACGAACCCGGATCGCCGGCCGCCCCACCACAAGCCCCAAAGGCGCAATGGGCCTGATGCAGGTGATGCCGGCGACCTGGGCGATGCTGACGCGGCGGCATGCGCTTGGCACCGATCCCCATGAACCGCGCGCCAACATCCTGGCCGGCGCCGCCTACTTGCGCGCGATGCGCGACCGGTTTGGCTATCCTGGTTTGTTCGCGGCGTACAACGCGGGCCCGGAACGCTATGCGGCCTATCTTTCCGGACGCCAGTCGCTCCCCGGCGAGACCCGACTCTATCTGGTCCGGACGACCGGCCTTGCGCCGTCGATCTCGCCAGGATCAGCGTTGGAGGGGCAACGGCCCACACGTGGGCATGGCCTGTTCGTTTTGCGGCGGGATACCGGCGTGCCGCCTTTGGACGATGAACCCGAAGGCGCAAACCGACGCGGCCAATCGCTGTTTGTCGAACTCGGTGGCCGTTAAGATCGACCCGTTTGGCGGCTTCATAGGCCCTTCCAGCGGGCGAAGCATTCGTGGGCGAGCGGATTGATTTCGGAGCGCTTCGCGCCGGTGAGCGGGACCTCGGAGAATTCGGCCGAAGCGCTGCGCTTTTGCGAAGCACTCGAGAGGAAGAGGTGAGCGACCGCTCTCGCGGGATCGGCCGGATCGTCCGGCCGGCCTTGCCGGAGAGCCGCCATGTCCACCTTCAAACCCCGCCGCCCCGAATCCGCGGCACCGTCACCCGCCGCCACGATCACCGCCGCGATCGTCGCCCGTCTCGAGGCCGGGGTGAAGCCCTGGATCCGCCCCTGGCGCTGCGCGGCGAGCGCGCGTCCGCTGCGCGCCTGCGGCACGCCCTATCGCGGGATCAACGTCTTCTGGCTGTGGCTCGTCGCCGATTGCCAAGGCTATCGGTCGCCAACGTGGATGACATATCGCCAAGCGCAGGCTTTGGGCGGCCAAGTCCGCAAGGGCGAGCACGCCAGCATCGCTGTCTTCTACAAGTGCTACACCCAGCGCAACGGTGACGCAGAGGCTTGCGTCGAGCTGGGGGCGGAGGGCGACGGTCAGTCGCAACAACGCCGCGTGCTTAAGTCCTATGCGATCTTCAACGCCGACCAAATCGAAGGGCTTCCGGCGCGGTTCGCTCTACCGGAACCCGAGGACGCCGGCGTGGCCCAGCCGGCCGGGCGCGAGGCCGCGCTCGATGCGTTCTTCGCCGCGATCCCGGCCGATGTCCGCCATTGCGGCGATCAGGCCTATTACGAGCCGCTGATCGACCGCATCACGATGCCGCCGCCAAGCCTGTTCGACAGCTACGACCATTATTACGCCACCCTCGCGCACGAAATGTCGCATTTTTCGGGGCATGAGAGCCGACTGAATCGCAATCTCAAGCATCGGTTCGGGACGTCGGCTTACGCCGCCGAAGAGCTGATCGCCGAGCTGTCGTCTGCGATGCTCGGGGCCGAACTGGGGCTCCCCGTCGCGCACCTCGACCATCATGCGTCGTACATCGATCACTGGCTCACGCTGCTGCGGTCCGACGATCGCGCGATCCTCACCGCGGCGGCGCGGGCCGAGGAAGCGTCCGACCTGCTGCTGCGGCTGGGCGGGCGGCGGGTGGCGGAGGCCGGCGAAGGTGCCCGGGGCGACCGTCCCGCGGGAGAGGGAAGGGAGCGGGAACGCGGGTGAGCGACGGGTGCGGATGGTCCGGACCGGCTCACTTTGTGAAAAAGGACGTTCCCATGATCAAGTCCCTAGCTCTCGCCAACTTGACGATCAGTCAGCGCAACGTGCGCCGGGTGAGCGACGAAGCCGCCGATGCCCAACTCGCCGCCGACATCGCCGCGCGCGGTCTGCTCAACAACCTCGTGGTCACACCCTCCCGCCCCAAAGGCATGTTCGCGGTCGAAGCGGGTGGTCGGCGCCTGCGCGCGCTGCACAAGTTGCAGTTCGACGGCGTGCTCCCGGTCGATCACAAGGTCGCGTGTCTCGTGCTCAGCACCGACGCCGCGGCCGCGACCGAGGCCAGTCTCGCCGAGAACTTCCACCGCTTGGCGATGAACCCCGCCGACGAGTGCCTCGCGTTCGGCACGCTGATCGAGCAAGGCGCGGACGTCGAGGGTGTCGCCCGTCGGTTCGGGCTCACCGTCCGGTTCGTCGAGGGCCGCCTACGCCTCGCCAACCTCGCACTCGTGGTGTTCGAGGCGCTCGGCGCCGGCGAGATCACGCTCGACGCCGCCAAGGCCTACGCCGCGACTTCCGACCAGGAGCGGCAGGCTTACGTGTTCGACCAGCTCAACAACAGTTGGGGCGGGGCGCATCCCGACTCGATCCGGCGGATGATGGTCAACGCCACCGTCCCGGCCAACGACCGCCGCTTCCGCTTCGTCGGCGAAGAGGTTTACGTCGCCGCCGGTGGCCGGATCGAACGCGATCTGTTCGAGGACGAGAGCCAGGCGCGCCTGCTCGACATCGCCATTCTCGAGCGTCTCGCAATCGAAAAGCTCGAGGCCGAGGCCGAGCGACAGTGTGAGGCACTGGGCTACGGGTTCGTCCGTCCGACGCTCGACCTCCACGTCAACGGCTGGCAGTACGACGACTTGCGGCGTCTGTCGGTCGAACCCGAGCCGTTGAGCGAGGAAGAGCTCGAAGCGGTCGCCACGCTCGAGACCGAGGTCGAGGCGCAGATCGCGGTGCTCGAAGACGAGGACGCCGACGATCACGCGCGCGACGTGGCCGAGACCAAGATCTGCGAACTCGAGGCGGCGATCGATGCGATCTCGGACAAGCCGATGCAGGTGGAACCCGCGCTCAGGCCCAACGTGGGCGTGTTCCTGCTGATCGACGGCGAAGGGCGTCCGCGTCTCGACAAGGCAGTCTATGCGCCAGTTGTCGAGGATTCGGGCGCGCCCGATGGCGAGAGCGCATTGACCGAAGGCCGGGCAGGGTCGGAGAATGGCGGTACTGGCAGTTCCGCTGAAGGCGGCCCCGTCGGGATCGGCGGATCGGCAGCGGTGGCCGAACCGAAGTCTGCCAAGCTGTCGCAGCGGCTCGTTGATGAATTGGCCATGCAGCGCCGCGACATACTCGCGCTGCACATTGCTGCCGATCCCGCGCTGGCGCTCGATCTCGCGGTCGTGCTGATGGTTGCGGACGAAGGTGGCTACACCTGGGACGGTGCCGGCTCGACCCTGACCGCGCGCCGACCTTCCGATCCGGTGCTGATCTCGGCGATGCCAGCGGCATCGGCGGCGATCGTCGAGGCTCGGGCCAAGACGGGCGAGGCGCTCGATCGGACCTGGCTCGACCACGCCAGCATGGCCGAGCGATTCGACGCGTTCCGCGCGCTGTCCCGAGACCAGCGCGAGGCCTGGCTCGGGCATGCAGTGGCGCGCACGCTGGAAGCCAGTGTGGGCGGTGCCAGCCTGTTCGGCGGCAGCCAAAAGGCCTGCGCATTCCACGACCACCTCGGCCGGTTGCTCGGGATCGACGTCGCGACGTGGTGGCGGCCGACCGCGCTCAACTGGTTCGACCGCGTGGCCAAGGCGCAATGCCTCGCCGCACTTGCCGAGATCGGGGCGACCGAGCTTGGCCAGCGCTACCTCAAGGCCAAGAAGGGCGAGATCGCCGAGGCGTGCGAGCGGGTGTTCGCGGGTGCCTCGATCATCGAGGCGGACCTCAAGGCGCGGGCGCTGGCCTGGGTGCCCGAGCCGATGCGGTTCGACGACGGCACGCCGCCCTGGAATGTCGAAGCAGCGGACGCGGATGGCTGCGAAAGCGAAGGCGACGACGCCTTGTGCGATGGCGCCATCGTCATCTCGGACGAGACGGCAGTGACCGATGCCGCGAGCGACGGCGGAGACGCGGTACTCACGCCAGATGAACTCGCGCCAGCAGAAGATGTCGGTGACGGCGTCCCGGCGGTGGATGCGGACTGCACGCTCGCAACGGGCACCGAAACGGCAATGCCACCCGAGGCCGAACCCATCGCGGTGACTTTCGTGTCCGACGATCCCGACCTGGAGGGCGTGACGTTCACGCTGGCCGGAATCGGCGACGACGATGTCGACATCGAAGCGTCCGACGAGCCCGAAGACCTAGAGGACGAGGTCGGCACTTCGGCCGAAATCCCGGTCGATCTCGCCGCCTGACACCAACCCAAGTACCGGACGGCGCGCTTTGTCGGCGTGCCGTCCGGAGCCTGCCACGGCGGCGGTCGAATACGGTGTACCGGACCTGGTCACAAGCGATTGCAGGGCGCGTCCAACGCGACATGCGGGCGCGCTCCCACCATCCGCCGCGGTCGTCCGCGCGTTCGCCGTCCAGCCGAGTGACCTTGCCGCGCGGTCTCCCACCATGCCCGCATCCGGAAGCGGGCGGAGGATCGTCGCGAGCCGGAGATCGGCAATCGGAACTTGGCGCGCGGTCACCGCGGCCCGGACTCCCCACCGTATCTCGACCGCCGCCGGACTGGAGGAATCCCATGTCCGACATTCCGATCACCCGACCTGCCGCCGACAATCTACGCGAAGTTGATCCCAAGCGCCTTGAGCGAGCGCTGTGGCGCCTGCCGTTCGTCGAGCGTGAGGCCTTCATGCTCAAGACACGCGACCGCCTGAGCTATGCCGCAATTGGCACGATCCTCGGGTTCAGCGCCGAAGCCGCCGAGGCGCGCGTAGTCGCTGCACTGATCAAGCTCGACGTGTGCCTGAGCCGGGCTGCGCGTCCCTGGTGGCAGTTCTGGCGATAGCCCCACGCGAACTCGAACCCGACTTCAAGCGCTCGCGTCCCCGTGGACCAGCGCGACGCCCCGGTGCCCAGTTCTTTCCAGACCTTTCACCTCCGGACCGAAATCGCCCGAGTTCTTTAGGAGACCTGCTATGCCCGAACTCATTCCCGCCGACTTGCGCCTGCGCATGCTCGAGAATGGCCAGCGTTCCGCCGTCGGCAAGGATCACGATCCGCCTCCGGTGGTGAAGCTGTTCACCCCCGACGCCAACGCCACCTGGCTGCTGAGCGAGCTCGATCCCGACTGCCCGGATATCGCGTTCGGCCTGTGTGACCTGGGGCTTGGCTTTCCCGAGCTCGGGAGTGTCTCGCTGTCCGAGATCGCCGAGGTTCGGGGCGGGCTCGGATTGCCCGTGGAGCGCGACATCGCCTTCGTCGCCGATCGTCCGCTCAGCGCTTACGCCCGCGCCGCGCGCGCGGCCGGCATGATCGTCACCTGATCGGGTGCTCCAATCGCGGAGCACCCCGGCCCGGCGCGAGAGAGCGCCCGTGGCCCGGCTTGCAACGTCCCCGCAACCCGCCGGTGCGCGGCCCGGGTTGCGGCTTCGCCGCTGCCCGCGCCAGCCGCGCGCCGGGGGTTCCCCTCGCTTCGCTCGGTGCGGGGCGGTGCAGCGCCGGGCCGGTAGCCGCCTGGCGCGCCGGACAGGCCGGCGTGACCCTTCGAGGAGTACCGTCATGCCACTCAGCTTCGCCCATCAGCTCGCCCGGCTCGACCTCGGTCATCTGAGCGTCCGCCGGTTCGAGAACACCGCGATCGACCCGCCTTGCAGCGAAGCGATCGAGCAGACCCTCGCCGCGATCTGGTCCGAGCTGTTCATGCTGTTCCCCGAGACCGTGCTCGAGGACGACGCCGAGGAAATCGCTTGGGGCCTGGTCAACCTGTTCCACCGCGCCGCTGCGAAGCGCTCCAACCAGGTCGATCGCGCCACCGACGAGATCCGCTGCCTGGTTGCTTGCGCCGACGGTTCCGAGGTCCACAGCGTCGAACTCGAGGAGCAGATCGACCGCGCCCGGCGCGCCGAAGCCGCGATGCTCGGGCTCGAGGAATTTCGCGAGACGGCGGCGGCGCTGTACGCGCGCGAGACCGGATCATCTTGGCGCCCCGCTACCGGGTCGCGGCTCAATCACTCGGCGCACCTGACCTCCGCGGTGGTCGATGGCCGTGCATTCCTCAACGCCCGTGCCGAAACCCGGCACCGCGCCGCCTTGCCCGAAGGCACCCCGGTCGTATTCGCCGGCGGGCGGTTGACCTTTGCGAGCACGGAGGATGCCAAAACCTGCGGCGAGAGCGTCTGGGCGACGCTCGACAAGGTCCGCGAGCGCGTCGCTGACATGGTCCTGGTCCATGGCGGCGATGGCAAGGGGCTCGATCGCATCGCCGCCTCGTGGGCCGAGAACCGCAAGATCGTCCAGGTTGCGTTCGCGCTCGATGCACGGCTCGGCAGGCGCGCGGGGTTCCGCCGCAACGAGCAGATGCTCGGGCTCAAGCCCCGCTACGTCGTCGCGTTTGCCGGCAACGGCGTGCTCGAGCGGCTGGTGGTCCAGGCCAAGACCCAGCGCATCGCGGTGGTCGATCGCCGGGGGCCGCTTGGCACGCATCCCAAGCGCGCGACGCCTGCGATGGCGACGGTTGGCTGAGACTTGCCTGAGCCGGGTCGTCGCTCTTCGGCCCGGCTCATCCCCAGATCTCTCTGGAAAAACACTTGTCCTTTGCCGCTCGCCCGGCAAATCGGAAAGCCACGCCCATGAAGACCAATCTCGATCATCTCCCCAAATCCAAGCAGCGCGAGCTGGCGCATGTCGTGCGTGTGCTGTTCGAGGAGTTCGAGGCGCAGACCGCGCTAGCGACCCAGGGGTGGAAGAAGCGCGGGCGCATCCTCAAGGTGGTCCTCTACGGCAGCTACGCCCGCGGCGACTGGGTTGACGACAAGAAGGGTGGGTACCAGTCCGACTACGACATCCTGGTCGTGGTCAACGATGCGCGGCTGACCGATCCGGTCGAATACTGGGCCACCGCCGATGACCGGCTGATGCGCGACACGACGATCAACAAGGCGTTGTCTGCGCCGGTCAATTTTATCGTCCACGACTTGGCCGACGTGAACGATCAGCTCAGCCATGGGCGGCCGTTCTTCGTCGATATCGCCGAGCAGGGGATCGCGCTCTACGAGGCCGAAGGGTTCGAATTGACGACGCCGCGAGCGCTGCCGCCAGAGGAAGCGAGGGCGGAGGCGGAGAAGCATTTTGAGCGGTGGTTCGAAAGTGCCGGGCGCTACCTGCAAACTGGCATTTCCCATGCCCAGAAAGGGTGGCGGAATGAGGCTGCCTTCGAGCTCCATCAAGCAACGGAGCGGCTATACCACTGCGTGTTACTCGTTCTGACCCTCTACAGCCCCAAGTCTCACAAGCTCAACTTTCTCCGGTCGCACGCGGAGGAAGTGGCTCCGGATTTAATCTCAGCGTGGCCACGGGGGGACAAATTTAGCCGACGAACATTTGAACTGCTCCGTGAGGCTTACGTAAACGCACGTTACTCGCCAAAATACGCGATCACTGATGATCAGCTTGCGTGGCTGGGAGAACGAGCCGCGGACCTGCAGATCTTGGTGAAGCAGGCTTGCGAGAACCGCCTGCAGGCGGCTTAACCGCCGGGCGGCTTCGCGCTTCTTTTTGGCCGTTCCGCCGGGCGCTTGCGATGTCCGAAAGCGGAAGTTTGTTGTCAGGGAAGGTTGCGGGTAGCGCAAACAGTCGTTGCGATTAGAATTTCTGTTGTTGATCCGCGCATTTGCCCACCCTCAAATGTCCGAGGCCCGTTTGACTCCCAGGTGTTTGTTCGGCCAAGAACGATGCAAGGGGAGAACGCGTGACGAGCTACAAGTGGCTGATAATTGCCAGTCCCGCTGATTTTGATCAGCTGGGGTCATCGATAGACCTCGAATTCCAGCCCGCGCGAATCGCTGCGCAACTGAAAGTGGCTGTCACTACTGCTGTCTGCGGGATTCTGATCGAATTTGAGTATATCGATAAGGACTATCGCAGCACTTATTATAATCATTACGCGAAGAAAGGTCGGCAGTATCGCGACGATTGTGTCAGGCTGCATTTTTTCGAGGATTGCGTCGCGTTCGATGCCACTCGGCTGATACTGAGCTGTCCGGGCAACAACCGCCTGGAAGACCATTATTTCGGCTATATCGTGCTGCGGCCGACCATCGTGGCGACACTGGGCCGCTCGATCGTTTCCCCGAAGATGCGGCAAGGCGCCCGCGGACGCGCGATCCAGTCGCTCCACAAGGTACATTTGCTCGGTGAGACTCTGCCGGTCTGGGGTTTCCCTTCGATGGCGCAGCATATCGACATTTCGGTCTGCGCCCATGTGTCCTGCTGGGCGATTCTGCGCCATTATAGCGAGCGTTACGCGGCGCACCGGGAGCTCCTTATTCATGACATCACGATGCTGGCCAAGCCGTTCGACCCCGGCGGGCTGACGCCGGCACACGGTCTCAATCTTCTCGAGGCGGAGCGGATTTTCCAGTCAGCCGGAACTTACCCGGTCATTGTCGGCAGGAAGAAGGCGGGCGAGAAGTCCTTTTACGTGCAGCTGCTGGCCTATCTGGAATCCGGCTTTCCGCTTTTCATCGCCATGTCCGGGAAGAAGCATGCGATTGTCGCCGCGGGTTACGCCTGGCGACCGGTCGCCAAGGCTCCGACTTATGCCGTCAGCCATGCCTGGGAGCAGGTCGACATCCTGCTTGCGGTCGACGACAACAGCCTGCCCTATCGTTGTGTGCCCCTGAAGGCGTCCACGGCGAAGACAGGCACCCCCGGGTCGATGACCTACAGCGTCGCCGACTTCGACAGCTTCATCGTGCCGCTGCCGGAGAAGGTCTTCTACTCCGCGGAGGCAATGGAGCGCTATTCGCTTGCGCTTCACAAGGGATTGGCGTCTACCCTGAGCTTGCCGGCGGAGAACGTCCTGCTGCGACGGTATTTCATCACGACGATATCGGCGCTGCGGCGCTATGCGCGGGAATATGAATCCCAGTTCGGTGACGAGCTTGTGAATATCCTAATGCGATTGAAGACCGCGCAATTCATCTGGGTGGTCGAATATGCGTCTTACGAGCAGTGGAAGAATGGCCATATCGCCGGGCGCGCTATTATCGACGCGACCGCAAGTCCGCGCGACCCGACTCCGGTGCTGTTCGCTCATGATGAAAATGTCGGCATCCGCTTCGACCGATCCTCGGCGAAACCGGTCGCAGACGTGATGAACCTCAAACGGCCGCTCTGTACGCCGCTGGGGCGGATGGAGCAGAATCTGCGACCAGCCAATGCGAAACCCAAGTGAGCGACTTGTCTGTTCCTCTCCGATGCAGGAAAGGTGAGATGATTATGAGTGATGCGCTGAAAGACTATATGCGCGCCCGCGGCGCCACGCCGCTCGATCCCAAAGTGTTGGCGAGCCACGCCGCAGAGATGGAGGGCGAGGTAATACCGGCGATCGTCGAGGACATAAGGGCGCGAGAGGAACTTGCCGCCGAGCTTCGTTATTCGGCGTCGTCTAGCCTGCGCTTTAGGAAGAAGCGGGGCTGAAACTAAGTCTGCGACCGTTTAAAGCGCGCATAGGCGGCCCGGATGATCGCCTCCAGCGCCTCGGCGCCGTCATCGTCGAGGTTCGGATCGTCGCGTAGCAGGCGCCCGACCATTGCGATCGATTCGCGCGGATGTTTGGGCCCCGTCATGAAATCGACTGGATTAACCCCCGACCAGGCTGCGAGCGCAGTTAGACCTTCGGCATCCGGCTGACGTCCGCGTGTCATCCGCGACAGGGTCGTCTGCGAGATGCCGGTTTCCTCGCTCACCCTCTTCCAGTTCGTCCCGCGGGCCTCGACGGTCGCGCCCACGGCGCGCTGGAACGCCTGGAAATCGAATTTGCGCTTGTCCATCCAAAATATCTCCAGGAGTTGCTAAAAGGCAATTGCATTGCCCATCGGCAACGTCTATATGTGTTGCTTAAGAGCAATCGATTGTCAAAGGAGAAAGTGCGATGGCTGCAAAGGATGGCGGGGCCGGCAAGCCGGACAAACCCAAGACTATTGAGATCGAGGTCAACGGCCATAAGGTCACGATGCCCGACAAGGACTCGACCGGCCTGGAGATCAAGCAGGCGGCCATCGCGCAAGGCGTGACGATCCAGCCGAACTTCGTCCTGCAGGAGGAACTCGCCAACGGCTCCAGTAAAGTGATCGGGGACAATGACACGGTGAAGCTCAACGAGAATTCGAGCTTCACCGCCATCGCGCCTGACGACAACAGCTGATCGCCAGGGGCCTCGAGATGAACTCGGACGTCAGCGAAGCGGTCGTGGAACTGAGGCGCGCTTTCCCGGAGGCGCAGGTCACGGCCAATGACGATGGCGAAGGTGGTGCCCGCGTGATCGTCGATCCGGTGGACCTAGGGGCGCACTTCTCGCCGCGGCAGACCTGGATGGGCGGCCACATCACGGCGCTCTATCCCAATGCCGACATCTACCCTTTGTTCATCGATGCGGCCGTGCGGCGAGCCGATGGCAAAGGGTTCGAGACGCCGGTGACCCATGGCGCCTCCTTTGACGGTCGCCCCGCCATCCAGGTATCGCGCCGCAACAACCAGATCCAAACCTGCCCGCAGACCGCGGTCGCCAAGTTCATCAAGGTCCTCGACTTCCTGGAGAAGTTGCCATGATTGCCTCCGCCACCTGCGACGTCTGGATCGGCGCGGCGCATCACGACCAGCTGCTTGGGCATCTCTTCCCCGGCGACCGTGACGAGCATGGCGCCGTCCTTCATGCCGGCGTAGTGCGCGACGGTGACGTGCTACGGTTCGTCGTTCGGCACATCGAGCTCGCGCTGCCAGGGCGCGACTATGTCAAAGGCAAGATCGGCTATCGCGCGCTGCACCCGACCTTCATCCATCGCCAGATCATCCAATGCCGCAATGAAAAGCTTGCCTATCTTGCGGTCCATAATCACGATTGCGGTGACCGCGTCGCCTTCAGCACGATTGATCTCGACTCGCATGAGCGCGGCTATCCGGCGCTGCTCGATATCGGCAAGGGCATCCCCGTCGGCGCCTTAGTCTTCGGCCGCGACTCCGCGCAAGCCGACGTCTGGTTGCCCGGTCGGGCTCGGTGCACGCTCGGCGAGCTGCGCGTGATCGGCCAGACGATTCGGCGATTTTATCCGGCGCCGCGCCAGACCGGCTACGCCGACGTTGCCTTCGACCGCCAAGTCCGGATGTTCGGCGTGGCGGGACAGACAATGCTCAAAGCCAGCAAGGTCGCCGTCGTCGGGCTCGGAGGCGTCGGCTCCTTGGTTAGCGAGTATCTGGCAAGACTTGGTGTTGGCGAGCTGATCCTCATCGATCCGGACCATATCGAGGAGACCAACCTTTCCCGCGTGGTCGGCGCGACCCAGCGCGACGTCCGCGATGGTCTCACGAAGACGCAGATCGCGGCCCGGCATGCGCGGGAGGCGGCGCCGGGCATAAGTTTGACCGAGATTGACGGCGACGTCGCAAGGCGTTCGGTGGCGATGCAGCTAAGAAGCTGCGACTATATCTTCCTTGCCGCTGACTCCATGCGGGCGCGGCTAATCGTCAATGCGCTCGCGCACCAGTATCTCATCCCGGTCGTCCAGCTCGGCGCAAAGATCCGGTCCGCGGCCAATGGCTGCCTCGACGAGTCAATGAGCGTAGTTCGCCAAGTGCGGCCCGGCGAGGGCTGCCTCTGGTGCAACGGCTTCATCGATACCGGGCAATTGGCAGTCGAGGCCAAAACTGACCAAGAGCGCAAAGACCAGGCCTATGGGACGAACGAAGCCAATCCGAGCGTGATCACCTTGAACGCTGTCGCTGCGGCGCACGCGGTCAACGATTTCCTGTTCGACTTCCTGGCGCTGCGTAGGCCAGCGAACACGCCGCCCTACACCCACTTCCATTTCCTCAAGCGCCTCATCAAAGCTGTCCTACCCCGTCGCGAGCCGCAATGTCGCGAATGCGTGCGCCGTTACGGGATGGGAGACGCGATGCAACTGCCCGGATTCGACGGGTAGAGCATTGGCCAACGCACTCCGTACTATGGCGGCGAGCGGAGCCAATTTCCGACTCCCCGTCGCTTCAAATTTGCCGACATGCTAACCGCGGGCCCGCTCCCCGCCCTCAAAATCGAGAGCCGAGTGTCCTCAAGCAGCCGCCCGTTCGAAGCGTTGACGATCGATGTATCGGTCCGGCAGCACGCTCAGCGACGAACTAAGCTTGTACGACTCCGGCTCTCCATTTGCGGGGAGATCTTGGAAGTGACGACAACCACGTTGCCCTCCCGTTCGCCTGCTTTGAACGCGACGACGCGACGTCCGGTCGGCGAATAAACGGCGCGGCACTTCGACCGCCCGCCGCGTGTGCAGCCGTACTTGAACGAAGGGCAAGGCCAAGGACATATGCGCCTTGAGTCGATGCGCACTCCCGAAGCAGGGGAACGGTAAGAAATGTCTCTCCCGGAACCTCTACTCGGCAAGGTAGCAGGGCTCGTAGCCCGGCCGTTCCTCGCCGTTGCGCGACGTCAATGGGATCGACGCGGTGCGGAACTCGCCGCAGCCAACCCCGCCGACGTGACCGCCGAACTCGATGAGGCAATCGCAGTTCTGCGCCAGTCGAGCGATACGGCAATCGGAACGGCGTGGGCCTGGGCCAAGTCGCAACTGTCCGATCGGCCTGTCATCTTTGATCGCGCGGACGCGCAGGCTTGGCTGACGCGCGACGATGTCCAGTCGCTGCTCAAGCAGGCGACGCTCGAATTCATCGCGGGCAACGACATTTCGGCATTCGAGGCGGACGCCAAGGCGCTGTACGGTGCGACCGCGGACGATGGCGATTGGTTCGGCGCGCCGCTCCTCGAGTATGCGGTGGCGTTCCTCGCGTTGTCGCTTCGCGCACGGTCGAGCTTCGATACCAAGCTCATCCTGGCCGTCGACGATGTCCGAACCGAAACCATCCGCGCCGACATCCGCACGGCCGATGAGAAGCTGGACCGATTGCTCGCGACGCGCGATCCGCCGGTCGACGTCATTGATCGGTTCTTGGAGCTGGAGCTGGATCGACGCGAATCGACGCGCGCCATCGTTGATCCGGATGGGCGCGCCCGCGCGGAGCAGTTGGCCGAGAGGGTTCTCACCGGCAACCTCGCCGGCGCAAGCCCGTCCGTCCGCAGCAGAGTATTTCGCTTCGTTGCGGCAACGTGCGCACGCGATGGCGATGCCGAGACCGCGGAACGGTGGCTCGCACACGCTTCCAGTTACGACGATATCGAGCTGTCGTCCGACCGCGCCAGAATTGCGCTCGCGCGTAACGATCCCGCCGCGGCCCTGCACCTCCTCGGCGGGCAAGATGATCGCACTTCGAACTCGCTGCGGCTCGACGCATTACAGCGACGGGACGGCCGCGCCGCGGCGATTGAGTATTTCAAGAAATATCTCAGCGCTGGCGACCTCAACGGTTTCATGCTTGTTACCCTCGCCATTTGGCTCGCGGAAGAGCGCGACGTTGCATCTGGCGAGGGGCTGCTTTCGGCGGCCACCGATCTGCAGATGGCCGAAAACCGTACGCTGCGTATTGTCCGCCTGCGCTTCCGGCTGGCGCTGTGCGTTCCACTTGAGCGGCGCTTGGAAGTCGTCACGACGCATTGGACATTCCCGCCGCCGGCGACGCTTCGCGACGATCCCCAGGGCGACCGGCTCAAATCGCTCGCTCTGGCCGACGCCAGGGAGCTGCTGGACGACCTGGAGGGCAAGGCGCCTGAGCCGTTTATCGAGCTAGTCGACTTTACCAGCCAGTACCTCGCGTTGGTCTCCAACGATCCTGCAACCTCGGCCGAGGCGAGGGCGACCGTCGCAGCGCGACTTGGCGACCCGGCGACGGTGGTGAAGTTCACGCCGCTCTCTACGCTGTTCGACATCGACTTCGACAGGCAGGCGCTTGCCCGCCAGCTCGATCAAGCGGCCGTAGTGACCGGGTGGGATGATTTGCAGCTCCGCGCGGCCTTCGACCTGGCGGTTCACAGTCACGACGCGCAGATCATTTCGGACTTCGTCGATAAGCATCGCAGCCGGTTGAATGAAGTCGTGGGGACGCAAGCCGCGGGGATTCAGGTGGAATCACTGGCCCGTGCCGAACGGTTCGGTGAAGCGCGCGAAAAGTTGACGGCGGCCGGGGACGAGATCTCGGCGGAGGAGCGTCAGCGACTCGCCGATCTCGTCGCCCACGTCGCGGGCGAGGACACCCCCGACCTCCACATCGAGCGCTTCGAGAGCAGCGGTGACGATCAGGATTTGCAGTTTGCAGTCCAGGCGATGGCGGAGGCCAAGGACGCCAGACTTCCCGACTTCGCTTATTGGCTGTGGCAACGACGTAGGCGCGTCGACGATGCGGTTATGGCGGCCAACGCCTTTGCGTGGTTCGGCCGTGATCGCGAATTGCGCGATTTTTTCGATGAGCTGGGCGACACCATCGAGCATGATCCCGTCTTGCAAGCGCAGCTTGCTTGGGTGCGGTATCGCGAAGGCCGGCTAGCCGAGGCCGCGGTTCTGACATCGGCGCTGCGCGCTCAGGACGCTGACAACGATGCCCTTCGCCAGCTTCAGATCAACATCGCGATCGAGACCGGCGAGTGGAACAGCCTCGCCGAGCTGTGCACACAGGACCTTCTCCGCGCCGAACATCGCTCGGCGCGACAACTCTTGCAGAGCGCGGCCTTGGCGACCTCCGCCGGGAATCCCGACGGCAAGGCGTTACTGGCTGCCGCCGCAGCAAAAGGCGGCGACGATCCGCAAGTCTATATCAGCGCGTTTCACCTCGCGCTTCGACGCGGCGAAGACCTGGAGGATCAGGCGATCGCCTGGCTAAACCAGGCCGTCGCTCTTTCGAACGATGATGGTCCAATCCAGACGCGGCCAATTCGTGACCTGATCGCGTGGCGCGACGAGGAGCGCGAGCGAAGCGCCAGGCTCGACCGCATGCTGCTCACAAGTGAGGTTACCGTAAGCGTTGCGGCAAGACCGCTCGGGACGACATTGACGTCGCTCCTGCTTGAGCATGCAGCCGCGAACGAGACGAAGACCGATGCTCGGACCCGTCTCTATCTGCCTCTATTCTCCGGCAATCGGCTGAAGACGCCGCTTGCGGATGTCCGGCGGATTGGCATCGAGCCCACCGCTCTGCTCGTGCTGCATCTGGTCGGCGTGTTGC
This sequence comes from Novosphingobium sp. Gsoil 351, assembly GCF_009707465.1. Taxonomy (NCBI): domain Bacteria; kingdom Pseudomonadati; phylum Pseudomonadota; class Alphaproteobacteria; order Sphingomonadales; family Sphingomonadaceae; genus Novosphingobium; species Novosphingobium sp. Gsoil 351. The sequence continues at coordinate 1,148,995 of NZ_CP046120.1, read as the reverse complement.
CGATCATATTCGAGACATTCGACCAAGTCGTGTTGCCCGCCGGAACTCTGCCCGCATTGCTCGACGACTTGCTGCATGGCAACCGCGGGCAACCATCGCGGGCGCTGCGCGCGGAGGAGACGATGCGGCTCGTACGCACGCGCCAGCTCGAGGTCGCCCCGCACAACCAATCCTTCGAAGCGATCGAGGACCAGTTTGCGGCGGCCGAGGGCGAGCAGGGGATGGCGGTCCACATCCCGCCGCTGCGGGTTCCGGGCTCCTTGGGAGAGCAACTCCAAGATCCCGAGCCGTTCGCGTCGCGACTGGCGAGCGTGGGCGGTGTGGTCTCTGCGCTGCTTGCTCGAGGCGAGATCGATCAGGCGCACGCCACCCGTGCGCGGAGGTTCCCGTCGGTCCGGGAAGAATGGGCTGAAGAGCGTCCGATCGACTTGTCTCGCCCGTTGGTGCTCGACAGCGTCAGCCTGTTGTATCTCATCGACGGCGAACTGATCGCGCCGCTGCGCCGTGTCGGCACTCGGCTGATCGTTGGAAGCGAAGTCGTTACGCGAGCCGAGGGCGAAATCGAGGAGCATGCTGCGATTGAAAAGCTGAAGGGCGAGATTGACGGCTTGAGAGGAACTCTGAGTGTTGCGCTGCGCTCGGGTCGCGCCATCATCGGGCGGGCGTTGCGAGGAGGCGGTCCGAACGCGGATGACGGCGACGATGATTTGCCGACTTCGAACATCGAGCCGCTGACGGCCATACTGCAGGACAGCGCAGACATCGACTGCCTCGTTGCCGACGATCGCTTCGTCAACCGGTATGGCAAGTTCACCGATTCACAGGGCGAAACGGGGCCTGTCGCGCTGTCGCTCGACGTTCTCGACCACCTTCGGGACATCGGTGCCATCGATGAGCTGCGTCATGGTGCGGCCCTCCGGCGCTTGCGAAGTTGCGGGATCGGGCTGGTGCCCATCGAGAGCGGTGAAGTCGTCGCGGCGGCGATGCAGAGCGACTGGTCCCACGGGCCCGGCCGCGCGATGCGCGAGATCAAGGCTTCGGTCCTGCTGCCGATGCTGCGCCGATCGATACTCCTGCCTTTGGAAAGGCATTGGCTGGAGCAGACGACCTATGCGGTGGCGGTCGGGATCAAGCGGTGCTTTGGCTCCCTGCCTGGTGACGCCGCCCAAAAGGCCGCGGAATATTTGTTTGCCACGCTGCCGGATGTTCGTTCGCTGGCCAACGAGGCTGGCACACCGGACGAGACGCTTTGGGCCGACACACTGACAATCGGTTTGCACGCTCTCCTCGCGACGCCGCTCGAGCTCAGCGAAGACCAACTCCGCGCTCATCACGATTGGTACGCGGGTTCTCCGCTCGAACGCTTGCACGGCAGGGATGCTAACCTCGTAGACGACGTCATCGGCCGCCTGAAGGCGATCATCGTCGAACGCGGCAACGGGCTCGAAGGGCCCGATGGTGTCGAACTGCTTTCTGAAGAAGAAATTGCACGCTGGATGATCGCGCACCTCCCACAGTTCGTTCGCGACAAGCTCCTTCAGGATGTCGTAGTTCGCGAAGCCATTGGCCGGCGTGCGACAGTTAACGTCGATGGCGCGCGGATCGAACAGGAACAACTGACTGCTTTTCTAACTGCAGCGCTCAGCGGGTCGTCTGCCGAACTGCGCGATTCGGGAGGCGAACTCATCGCTGATCGGTTCGAGGTGGCCGACGACGGGACGGTCTGCATCATGCGAGAGGAGCGCCGTCTGCGCTTCGCGCACTCGGGACTTCACTCACCCCAAGCAGCTGTTCGGACGGAGGCGCTGCGCGACCTTCTTTCTACCCGCACGCTGGCACCCGAAAGGGAAGCGCGTTGGCGTGCAATCGCTGTCGCGGGACCGCTTAATTCGACTCACTTTCAGCAGTTGGCCGAGGACGCGCGCAGCAGTGCGCAAGGCTTCGTCGACCAGATGATTGCGGCAATGGGCAAAGAGGATTTCGAGTTCCAGGAACTGGCAGACCTTCCCTCACTCCACTACGAAAGCCTTGTTGGCCTGGCCGCAGAGGACGGGACTGTTGATATGATGGTCTCCTCGCTCGCGGCCGCTCGCCGCCAAGGAATGGACCCCACGGTCAGCGCAATCGCCAGCGCTGTCCTTGCTGTTGTCCCAGGATTCGAGCTTGGGTCGTTTGTCCCTCTGCCGGACGCCGCCACGGCGGCTGCCTTGGCGAAAGCACTGATCGAGCAAGGCGATCTGTTCAGCCAACTCGCCGCCTTTGAACTGATATGTGCGCACATTCATGATCCCGATTGCCGCGCGGTCGGCGACGAACTGTTCGCTGCCCTTTGGTCCGCTGACGGCAACGCTTCCGCCCTTGCGGAGGATTTCTGCACCGCAGCAATCCTGACGACGGTCGTCACGCGCTGGCAAACGCCGATTAGGGGTTGGCCGCTGCCTAGACGCCGTCTCGCGGTGCTTGCCCATGCTGGCCTGATATGCCGCGTGTTCCGACACTACCAGATCGAGCGGCCGACATTGCTCGAGCACGTCCGGCGAGGATTTGGTCCACAGTTCACGATAAGCGCGCTACTTGATCGCAGCGAGGATCCGACCTGGTCGGACACTTGGCATATACCGGATGCCGTAGAGGCCAACCTGTTGTCTCGTTTCGATCAATTGCTCGACACCATCGACGAGGCCGATCGACCGCGGGACTGGCTCGATGCGATCGCCGCGCGTGCCGACCGTCTCGACGAGCGGGGCATGAAGTTTCTGCTTTATCTCCCCGGACCAATCGATGGGCTGTCGCAGAAGGGCAGGCGCAAGCCGCAGTTTTCGGTCGATGACACTCAAGTGCTTCTCTCGCGACTGACCGAAGAGCCGTCACTGGCTTTGGCCGACGTCCTATTCAAGATCGCCATTGGGTTTGCGCGACCCGAGACCGACGTCGTCCCAATTGTCGAAGCGATCCTAACCCATGTCCAGACTGCCGTCGGCGAAACGCGTGAGGCCTATCACCAAGCGGGGATGCAGCTTGCGCTGAGTTGGAAGCTCACCGACCTAGCCGACAAACTGGCTGAATTTCTTCCTTTCGATCAAATGGGCGCAACGGGCATTCTCGAACAGGCGCTTACGATTGCAATGACGCGGGAGGATGAGGCAAGTCGCGACGAAGTACTAAATCAGCGCTTGACGTTCATCTCGAGGACCATCGAGACAGGGGCGCGCGCAGCGGCGCTTCACCGGGCGATAACAGCGCTGGTTGCGGCCAAGCCACAGCTTGCGGGTCTGCTGCGCTCCCCGGATCTAATGACTGCAATAGCCGCGTGAACAAGGGGGATCGCCGGCGGACCTGGACGCCGCTGGCAAGGTCTCCAAGTAAATCAAGCAGAAATTTTTATATATTTTGCCACTTGAGTAACGGTCAAAATCCACCGAATATTGAAGCAAGAGGTTGGAATAGTTCCTTTGCCCCGTAATACGTTCAGTATCTGACGCGGCCGCCGTCATACGAGCTCGCCACCTGTTTTGGCAGCTTACTACGACTTCGGTTCCTAAAGCGGCCACGCTGCTACCGGCCCCCTCATCCACCCAATCGATCGGGCGTCCAGCTCTTTTCCGCGTATTCATATACCGCTTCGAGACCGAGGCATGGATCGTTCTGGCGATCCGCACGCCCAGCTAATTCCATGAGGACGAGCCAGTTCACGTCCGCCTCGCGGGTGCCCAGCCGCACCGGTGCCAAATCAGTTCCAATTGAGTGAGGATGGATGTGGCGATCCAGCGCCCTCGCTATCTCGGAATCTTCATCGCTGTCTTTCGCGACCCTTGTCGCGGAACTCGCAATCAGATCCGCGATCTGCAGACCTGGGCTGCCGCGGGAATCGGTCAACGCGACGGGTTCGGCCAGATCCCAGCCGAACTGCTCCGGAGAGCCGCCCAAGGCGACGGCCCTCCGGATCGCGAACTCCTTGCCCTCGTCGATAAGGGAAGGAAGAAATGCCGCGATTGGCTTGCTGTCGTCACAAACCACCCGCAACGGACGCTTCTGTCGCCCCCAATGATTGAGGAGACTCCATAGCCCCGCCGCTGATACGTCGAGCACGTACTTCCCTTCGTCGGGCGTTGTCGTTCGCAGCCGAGCGTTGTCGGCGACGATTATGTCGCGATATCCGTTCGCGAAGCGCAGCACGAGCTTGAGAGGGTGGTCTTCCGGTAGATGCACCGATGCATCCGGATCGAAGAGTAGGGGGGCGTCGCCGGGCTCGAGGGAGCGCATGTAGCTCTCGAACTGCACGAGGGTCTCTTCGCCGACCTCATCCACCGAATTGATGAAACAGTACATCGCGACGAACCGGTGGAGGTTCTTCTCATACAGCAGCTCCGGCGAGAACTGGAAGACAGGCTCGAAAACGTACTCGAAAAGCTTGCCGCAGAGCACCACACGCTTGTTTTGGACGACGAAGGAATAGAGGCCGTCTATCTCGGCAAGAACTTGAGCGATCAGGCTTCGGCCCCTCTCGGACGACAGCAGCTTCTGCGCTTTCAGTTCAGGCATCTGGACCGGATTATCTTTCCGCGCACGATCGAGTATCTCCCATGCGCGTCGTTCCTCGATGGCGACGGACGCGTAGGCGAAGACCGGTTGGTTCGCATCGAGGGAGACGCGAACCGGTGAACCCGGATTCGTCCAAGAAGAGATCGAGGACGCCGTCGTTGGCGTCATGTGGTTCGTAGCGTTCGTCGGATGCCATGGCTCGCAATAGCATGTGGACGTTTGACCGGCCCCGCATATTCGAGGTGATTGGTCAGTCACGCCTGCGAAAGTCGATCCTTATCCGTGATCGGCGCTTAGGCGCTCAGCTTGGATCAAATGTCCGCTTGGCGCCGCGCGCCGCCTGAAAGCCGACTGTCAGCTGTCAGCCCCGTTGGCGACACTACGATCAAGTCAAGGGGCGGCATGTTCAACAGGTATTTGGAGACCGCGGAACGACCAGAAATTTGGTTCGAGCATGTTATAAATGGCCAAACGAGCACAAGGCGAGAAGCGACCCAAAAAATGAGCCCTTCAGTCGAGTGATGCGTCACACGCTTAAGCTGGACTAGCGCCTAGGTCTTTGGGCTTAGGCCACGTCCGGTACCAGCGGCTTCTGCGGCAGCGCCGTTTCCTCGGGTGGAAGCGCCAGATCGACTTCGGCGACTTCGTCGGTGTGCACTTCGAAGCGAACCAGCCTGGCCTGACCGAAAGCCGTGGTGATCGCCGCGTCCGCAGCATCGCGGCCGTAAGCCATGGCGATGCGCGCTATCCGCGGGCGGTTGTGGCGTGCGTCGAACGCGTACCAGCGCCCACCAACGTAAGCCTCGAACCACGCGGAAAAGTCCATCGGCGCGTCGATAGGCGCGATCCCGATGTCGCCGAGATAGCCGGTGCAATAGCGTGCGGGAATGTTCACTGCGCGGCACAGTGTGATCGCCAGGTGGGCGAAATCACGGCACACCCCGAAGCGGTCTTCGAATGCCGAGACGGCGGTTCGCGCCGCATCGGCCTTCGCGTAGTCGAACTCGATCCGCTCATGCGCGCCATCGACCAGCGCCTGGACCCGTTGCCAACCAACGCTCAGATGCCCGGCGATCTTCCACGCCTCGTCGGCGAGCAGGTCGACCTCGCAATAGCGCGATCCGAGCAGGTAGACGAGCGCATCGTCGGGCAGCTCGGCGATCGGGTGCTGCGGCGCGTCGGGGACCACTGGATCGTGCTCGCCGGAATCTGTGATCACGAAATCGGTGCGAATGGCGATGCCGCCGGGCGGGATGACGAAACGGCTGCAGACGTTGCCGAACGTATCGAGATAGCGACGAACCGGCACTCTCGGCTCGGTTTCGAACACCTCGGCCGAGCGCAAGCCCGGGCGCCGTTCGGGGCGGACATTGAGCAGCGCCATCATCGGCACCTCGGCGTCGGTCTCGAACGCAATGTCGAAGCCGGTGCGGATCAGCATCAGGCGGGCTCCTTCGCGGTGAAGCGGGGGTGGCGGGTGGCAAGATCGAGGCGCTTGATCCGCACGTCGACCGTCATGTTGAGCGGGCTGTCGGCGGCGCCGCGCCAAAAGCCCGAAAGCGGCAGCGCTTGAATGGGATCACGCGCCACGGCGACGCGAATCAGTCCTTCATTGCCGATGGTGCCGTTGGTCGGATCGACCTCGATCCAGCCGGACCCGGGAAGGAAGACCCGCACCCAGGCATGGGTACTACGCCCGCCGACCCGCTCGCGCCCGTCGGGGTCGTAGAGATAGCCCGAGACGAACCGCGCGGCGAGCCCCAGCGCGCGCACCCCCTCGATCATCAGCATCGCAAAATCGCGGCAGGTGCCGCAGCGCGTGGCCAGCGTCTCGGTGGGGGTCTGAATGCCTTTCTCCTCACGCCGGCGGTAGTCGAATTGCTCGTGGATCGTCTCGGTTATGACCCGCAGCAGATCGAGTGAGCGGATCGGCGTTCCGCTGGGAAGAAACCTGCGCGCCCACTCGTCGACCTCGCGCCGCCGGTCTGAATAGTGTCGTTCGATCGAGCGCTGGAGGTCAGGGAGATCCTCGGCCGAATAATGGAACGGAAAACGTTCGGCATAGTCCTCGACTTTGATCTGCTCGGGACCGATTGGCAAATGCTCGACCTCAGCCGAGCCGCGGACCTCGAGCTGATCGGCGAGCGTCGAAAAGTTGGCGATGGCCACGGCATTGCCGAATACGTCCTGGACCCAGCGCAGGCTTTCGGGCTCGGGGGTAATTTCGAGCTCGGCGGAGAGCAGCCGCTGGTCGTAGCTCTCGCGTGGCCGCAATAGAATGCGGTGCTCCCCGAACGCAACGTCCTGGCGATAGCGATAGCGGGTAAGATGGTTGATCGAGACAGTAGGCATTGAAACAAAACTTGTGCGTGGGCTTCCCGGGGAACCCTGACAGCGCTGTTTTGATCCGGAAGAGTCTCGGAAGAGCGAAAGTTAAGAAACCGGCCGATCCGGCTACTATACTCTTGGTCTTGCGATGCCTCAAGGACGAGGACCGAAAACCCCACTTTTGGCCGGCGAGGTGTAGACCGGGCCGTCGATCGCGTCGGCCAGCTCGAGCTGGGGAAACGCCGCCACGAACCGCTGGGCATCATCGATCGAGCGGAAGTAGTAGGCGGTGGCCGCGCTTCCGACCGATTGCGCCGGTCCCCAGGACCATGCCAGCTTGGGCAGTTCCCGGCGCAACCAGGTTTCCGGATATTCGGGTAACCCGAGCATCCTCGTTCCCCCGATATGAGCCTTGAACTTGACCCGGATCGGATAGGCCCGATCGTCGGCTTTGAACTGTGACTCGGAACGTCTGACCATGCGCCTTCATGAGCGCGAGGCCCGAGCGGACGCAAGGGATTTGTTCCTTGTTCGTTCTGCTCTATGATCGAGGCTCGATTCGGAGGCAGACGATGGCCAGCATTGACGACGGCGAGATATTCCTGGCGATAGAAGGCGCGACCGAAGCCGAGCTGCGCGCGGGCATCGTGGCGGCGCGGCTGGAACTGGAGCGCAGCGGATTGCCCTTCGATAAGGTCTTCGCCGCCGAATGGGAGTGCGAGGGCTATGATTGCCGGGGCAAGGCGGAGGCTATTCCCCAAGACGTTCGCGACGCCCTCGGCGTGAGCTATCGGGCATCCGCGGCGGCGGCGCAGGCTGCGGGCGGCAGAGATCGCCTCCACGTTCGCATGGAGCTTTGTTACCTTTCGCGCATCCTGGAAGCCGAGAAGGTCGAACGCGAACATCCAGGCTACTACGCCGATCCGGTCCGCCCCGGCCCGCACTACCAACTGGAGCGAGCTCGGTCTGAGCTCGGCCGGGGAGGGAGGAGCGACGATGTCTAAAGGGATCGAAGTTCCGGAATTTGTCTTCGACATCCCGGCCGATGCGCCGCCCGAGCAGCAGCTCTACATGCGCGCCCAGATCATCGTGCAGTCCGCGTTCCACACCTTCGGCGACCGCGAGGCGGTTCCCGCCGCCGCCACCCTCGATCGCGCCGAACTGACCAAAGCTGTGGCGATGGCCCTGGCGATGCTGCTGGTCTCGAACCGCGCGCTCAAGACGCGGCGCGACCTGCGCCTGGAAAGCGAGAAGTGGGCCAAATACGTCGCCGGCCTCGCCAACGCGATGCATGATGGCGGCGACGATCCGGCGAGCAAGATTTTCCAAGCGCTGGGCATGTGGACGACCGAGGGGACAGCGTGAGCTATCGCCTGGGTCGGCTTCACGCGCTCGATGCACAAACCCAGACCCTAGGGCAGCGTGGCATTCGCAAGACCCGCAGCGGTGTTGCTGGCGCCTTGACGCGCTGGGAGATGGGTGCAGGCGAACCGCTTACGTACGCTTGGCCCATAACTCGCTTGTTCGTTCGACCACCACCAGGTCGGGATATGGGCGGCAGAGCAATTCTGCATTGTCGGGCGGACCGTCCAGCCAATCCTGCCAATCGTCGCGTCTCACGATCACTGGCATCCGATCGTGAACGTCGGCGACGTGGATACACGCCTCGGTCATGACCATCGAATAGACCGGGCCCCACTCGGGCGAATCCTTCCAGATGCCAGCGGCGGCGAACACCTCCTCGTCGGGGAGGCTAAACCAGGTGCGGGTCATTCGGCCTTTTTGACCCTCGGCTTCGGCGAATGCCGTCACCGGGATCAGGCAGCGCCGCTCCTGAAAGCTGTAGCGCCACATGAAGCTGTCGAGCTTGTCGGCGCGAGCGTTGTTCACCGGCCTCGGCTTGAGCGGCTGTCCGCTCTTGCCCTTCATGACTAGCGGGAATCCCCACGTCATCGACCGCAATTCACCCCCCGCCACGACCAGACCGGGGTAGCCGGGGTAGACTTCGCCGCCGGCGTTGCCGATTTGGCCGACCGCGGCGCTGAATAGCCGGGCGACCTCATCGGCGCCCTTGGTCATGCGGTATAGATTGCACATCCTTGTCAGCTCCGGTGCCGGTTGACGACCCGCTTCCAATCGCGCGCATCGGGCGCCTGCACAAGGTCATCGGCGGCGTCGCTGGTCTGCACGATCGCCGGCCCCCGCACTTTGACCTGTCGCTCTGTCCAGCACGGTTCGCAATAGCAGCGCTTGGCGATTGCGGGAATCGCGTCGTCCCAGCCCTTGCGGTCGGCCAGCCACCATAGGCTAGGCGCGTCAACGACTCTCGAATGGCCGCAGGCCCGGCAGGTCATCCGCAGGTTGAGCTTGAAGCGCGCGCAATCGAGCAGCGTGCGCAGCGGCCGGTAGTCCTCCTTGCCCGGAACCCAGCCGAAGCGCGGCTGCCTCATCGCCCCGAGCGCGTAGGCTCTTCGAACAGGGTGGGGTGGGCACCGGCCAGGTCCGGTCCGGCGGTCACCTCGAAGCAGCCGAGGCGCTCGGCGAGATACAGGGCAAGCGAGCGGGTGGCCTTCGTCCGATGATAGCGATCGGCATGATTGAGCGCAGCAATCGCGGCGGGCGGGCTGCAGGCGAGAGCGACCTCAAGGTGGGTCGCTAGGCTCTCGGGGTCGATTCGGGTCATGGCTTTGTTGGAACATACAAAGAACAAAATTTCAACATCGGCGAGGACGCTCTTCCCACACGTTTCACACCTGTGGTTCTGGCCATCACCCTTGGGCGCCGTGATCAACGGACCATGCGATCCCAGATGGGCTCCTGTTCAGTGTCGGGTGCAGGTTGCGCATAGAAGGATCGCCGGGTGTCAGGCCTTGGCATCGTTGCACATTACAAACCGGCCCGGGAGATGCACTCGACTGAAAGCCTACCAACGTTCTACGCGTGTGCTTCCTGTTGCCGTGCACTTTTACCAGGCACTCCGCCACAGCATCGACGGCACGGTTGTCCGGATCCGCAGTGTGCCTCCTCGATCTTGGCGAGCCGCTGATCAGGTCCAGCCGCTCCTGGCAGCGCATTCGATTGCGAACATGATTTGCAGATTGCAGCGGCAAATAGGTCAATGTGCGAAGTCTACGCGAGGTTCCCTTGATGGAAAATCAAGGAGCCTGTCTACGAATCGTGAGCGATTGGGAATGCAAGTGGTACAGATCGGTAGCCAAACAATCGGAGGATGAACGAGATGGATTCGGAAACCCTCAGGGCCGCCGCGAGGCTTGCGCGAGCGAGGAGCAGCCCGCCGCGATCGGTGGATCATCGAGACGCACTAGAGCGCCTGGGCGCTCGACGCGCGCTGGACCAATTGGCGAGAGATCTGGAGGCCACTGCGGACTTTAAGGAAAGCCGAGGACGGAAGGGCCGCTGACGACGGAGCCAAGCCGATCCGGTCCTCAACCTGCGCCTAGACTAAGCCAGCGACCCAGGCGGCCTCTGAACGCAGCTTTCTGCTGGGCCGTTTCGATCCTCGTAATTCGTTCCCGCATTCGGTCGAGAATGGCGCTGGCTGCCTGTGTCTGGAAGGCTTGCCCCGCACGCTCGGTAGGCGCGATGGCGGGTTCGATGCCGTAAGACAGATAGTCACTGTTGCCCACCTGGGCGGCGTGCTTGAGATCGGCTAGCCGGTCGAACGAGCAGAACTCGTGATGGCATCATCTGTGGCCTGGCTGAATCGGGGTCCACCCGTTCGTCTCACAGCCCCGTCCTGGCGCGGTCGCGGCGGCGCGCAACCCGGCGGTCCCGCGGCCCGTGTTGCCCTTACGGGCTGCCCGCGCCAGCCTTGGCCCGCGGGTTCCCCTTGGGGCTTTGCCCCTGCGGTGCGCTCCGCCGCTGGTGTCCGCGCCCTCCTTTGGGCTGTCGAACGGGATGGTCCCGCAAGACAGATCAGGAGAAAACCCATGACCAACATCGTTCTGCTCGTCGGCAACCTCGGCGCCGACCCCGAGCTTCGCACCACCACTGGCGGCACCGACATCGCCAGCTTCAGTCTCGGCACCAGCCGGCCCAAGCGCGACGGCGAGGGCAAGACCTTCAAGGACAGCCAGGGCTTCACCGTCAAGGACACCGAATGGCACCGGGTCACCTGCTTCAACGGGCTGGGCAAAACCGTCGCCCAGTACGCCGCCAAGGGCATGCTGGTCTCGGTCCGAGGGCGGATCCACAACACCAAGTGGACGGACAAAGACGGCATCGAGCGCTACGGCTACGAGATCATCGCCGACGACGTCCAGTTCCTCAACCGGCCCAAGCAGGCCGAGAGCGAGCCGCAGGAACCGATTGATCCCGAACTCGAGATGGCCGAGTAAAGTCCTCTCCTCCCTGATGCCCCGGCGGTTCGCCGCCGGGGCTTTTTTGTGTCCGGACAGCGCAGGAAGGAAGAGCAGAGGGGGCGAGGGTGGGAGGGGGCTGTCTCGGTGGAGTCCGAGTATGGCGGGCGGCGGGACGGCTGATCAAGGATGCGCGGTCCCCCCCAATTTGCTATCGCAAATCGGTTCCCCCACGCCCCGCTTCGCGGCGCGACCAGCAAGCTGGCCGCGTCCCTGACAGCCGCCCCGCCGCCCGCCTCCGAGAGCTTCGTCTTCGATTGGGAGACGCACTTGAGGAGATTGGTCATGTCCTTCCAGCCGCTGTTCGCAAACGCACAGGTTCTCAACTGCAACGCGCAACTGGACGCGCTCAAAGCGCAGTTCGGTTCAATCGTCGCGTCGCGCATTCTCGAGGCCGAAGCAGCCGACTTTCATTGGCAGGCGCGGGTTCGCGAGCGTTATCTCGGACAGTATTGCGACGACGTGTTCGGGTCGGGCGAGGAGCTGTCGCGGATCGCGATCCTGAGCCAGCTTGGCGGACAATGGCATGCTGGAGTGTGCCTGGCGGACGGCGACGGCGAGGTCGAAACGCTGCTTTGGCTGCGCTCGTTCGGTGACCTGGAAGGTGCCGAAGGCGAATACGATCGGGCGCATTGAGCAACGCGACCGAGATCATTTCGAGGGCGGCACGGCGACGTGTCGCTCTCTTTTTGCCGATGCGGTGGGTCGATCGCGGCGTCGAACAGGCTGCTGCTGAAGGGGTGAATTTAAGGCGGAGAAGGAGGCGGAAGGAGGGGGAAGGGTAAGGCAAGATAAAGGAGCGGCACTGGCGTGCGCTCAAGTCCTTGTCTGCACATCGTTTTTTGTGGCGCGAGTCGGCACTGTCGGCGCGCGGGCAGTGCCGTCCGGCTCGCGAACGGCGCAAATCCGCCATTCCTGGCGGCACCGCTTGGCCCAACGCCGAAATCCCCGCAGGATCGGCGGCGATGGCCGGCGACGAAGACTTCACGCCCCGTATTGGGCGGATGCGCGCGACCAAGGGTCGCCGAGCGGCGCGCTACGCCTCGCTGGTCCTGGCCGCGACCAATCTCGCCCGAGGCGGGGTCGGGGTAGGCGCGGGCGGACGCGCGCCTGGCGCGAAAGTCAGCCGTGGCTCGGGTGTCGGGCGGGTCCTCGCGAACCGCGGCCGGCTCGCAGCGTTTCGCGCGCGGCGGGTGATCGTCAAGGCGCGCATCGTCCGCCTGGCCTGCAAGGGCGCCGCCGGGGCGCGGGCCCATTTGCGCTACCTCGAGCGGGACGGAACCACGCGCGAGGGCGAGCGCGGCAGCCTCTACGGACCGGCCTCGGATCGGGTCGAGGCGCGACCCTTTCTCGAACGCGGTGTCGGCGATCGTCACCAGTTCCGGTTCATCGTCTCGCCCGAGGACGGCGCCGAGTACGACGACCTCAAGCCGCTCGTGCGCCGGCTGATGGAGCGCGTCGGACAGGATCTGAGAACGCCGCTCGACTGGGTCGCGGTCGATCACTTCAACACCGGCAATCCACATTCCCACATCGTCGTGCGCGGGGTCGATGCCAGCGGACGCGACCTGGTGATTGCGCGCGACTACCTGACCCAGGGCATGCGCGAGCGCGCGGCCGAGCTGATCGCGCTCGACCTGGGGCCGCGCGACGATCGCGCGATCGAACGCTCGCTTCGTGCGGAGATCGGACAGGAGCGTCTGACCGGGATCGACCGGCGCTTGCTCGCCGATGCCCGCGAGGGCGGGCTGGTGCTCGCCGCGGCGCGCGAGCCGTTCGAGCAGAGCCTGCGCGCCGGGAGGTTGGCGACGCTGGCACGGATGGGGCTGGCGCGTGAGGTCGGGAGTGGGGTGTGGCGGCTCGAGGACGGCCTGGCCGACACCTTGCGGCGCATGGGCGAGCGCGGGGACATCATCCGCACGATGCAGCGCACCTACGCGGGGCGCGACAATGCTCCGGCGCTGAGCGACCGCGCGATCTACGATGCGGCCCAAGCGCGTACGGCGCCGCTTGTCGGCAAGGTCGTGACGAGCGGACTTGCCGACGAGCACGCCGATCGCCGCTATGTGGTGATCGAGGCGACCGACGGGCGAGCACACTACGTCGCGCTCGGCGCAGGTGCCGGGTTCGAGCCGCTGGCCGAAGGCTCGGTCGTTCGCGTCGCGCCGCGCGCCGGCGGCGTGCGCCAGGTCGATCGCATCGTCGCCCAAGTCGCCGCGGCCAACGATGGCATCTATCGGACCGAGGCCCACTTGCGCCACGATCCATCGGCATCCGAGGAGTTCGCCAAGGCCCATGTGCGACGGCTCGAGGCCTTGCGCCGGGGCGGCGCCGCCGTCCGCAATCCGGACGGGAGCTGGAGGATCGGTGCCGATCACCTGTCCCGGGTCGAGGCCTACGAGGCGGCGCAACGACGCAGCCGGCCCGTCGTGCTGACGGTGCTCTCCCCATGGCCGCTCGAGCAGCTGGTCGATCACGAGGGAGCGACCTGGCTCGACCGCGAACTCACGAGCGCATCACCGGTACCACTGCGTGAGGCGGGGTTCGGCGCTGAGGCGCGGCGGGCCCAGGAGCAGCGGCGGCGCTGGCTGATCGCTCAGGGCCTCGGCCGGGATGAAGCAGGGCCAGGGGCGTGGCCGGCGGACCTGCACGCGCGGCTCGAGCGCCGCGAGGTCGCAGCGGCAGGGGCGCGGCTCGCCGGCCAGCTCGGTCTCGCGCACGTCGAGATCAAGCCCGGCGCGCGCATCGAAGGCACCCTGCTGCGCCGCGAGCAGCTGGCAAGCGGGGCCTATGCGGTCGTCGGGCGGTCCCGCGAGTTCGCGCTGGTGCCGTGGCGCCCCGAGCTCGAGCGGCATCTGGGCAAGCAGGTTTCGGGGATCGTGCGCGCCAGCGGAATCAGCTGGACGATGGCGCGCCGCCGTAGCGGGCCGGGGTTCGAGCCGCCGTCAGGTTGACCGGCGCACACGACTTCGCTGGAGGGCTCAGCGGCCGAGCTGGAGCACCGCGCCGTCATCACGGACCTGCAAGTCCAGCGCCGCACCGAGCTTGCGCGCGAGAGGTCGCGTGCGCCGGACGTCGAGGACGCCCGACACCGGAATGCTCGCCAGGTCGGGGCTGGCGAGGACGATGTCGGGATTTCCGAGGCGATTGGCGATATCCACCACGCGCGCGAGCGTCGCGCGTTCGAACCGCATCCGGCTTGCCGGCCAGCTCCCGTCGAGCCGGGTTGCCCGCTTGCCGTCGCCATCGACGACGACGGCGTCACCCTGAGCGATCGCCGTCGGAGCGGCCGCCGCCGGATCGCTGATCGCCACGCTGCCTTGCAGCGTTGCGACTGACACGCTGGCGCCTTCCAGGGCGACGTCGAAGAGGGCTGACCGCGCGGCAATGGTTTGCGCACCCGCTTCGACGCGGAGCGCGTGCGAGGTTTGGCGCCCGTCGATGCGGACCCGGCCCCCGACGATGCGGATTGTGCGGATGCCCGAGCGGAGCGCGGTGGCGATCTGAGAATTGGCATCGAGGACGATCCCGGTCCCGTCGGCGAAGCGCAACCCGCGCACGGCGGGTCCAAAGTTGCTCACCGCAGCAAAGGCCGGCGAGGAGGCGAGCTGCCAGGCCCACACACCGGCGACCAGCGCGACCGCCGCGAGCGCCATCGCGGCGACCGGACGCCAGCCCCCACGCGGCGCGGCAGCCGGTGCGATGTCGTAGTCGGCCCTCGGCAACTTGGCTCCCGCCGACGTCAGCGCTTCCATGTCTGCATAGGCGCGTGGATGCGCGGGGTCGGCGGCGAGCCAGGCCTCGAAGGCTGCGACCTCGGTTTCGGAACGCGGCTCGAGCATGCGCGCGTGCCAGGACGCGGCGTCGGCCTGCACCTGTTCCGCATTGCGCCCGCCCGGCCCGCTCACGCCGAAGGGTCCGTGGCTTGCCGCAGCTCGAGAAGCGCCTTGGCCATCTGCTTCTTCACGCCCTTCTCGCTCATCCCGACCGCCGCGCCGATCTCGGCGTAAGTCATATCCTCGAGGCGGTGGAGCAGAAATATCTTCCTGCGCCGTGGGTTGAGCCTCGCGAGCGCCTGTTCGAGCCCGCGCAAGGCATCGCGGCTTTCGAGGAGCGGATGCGGGTCGACGTAGCGGCCGGCAGCGGAAACAGCCTGCTGTTGCAGGTAAAGCGCGTTGTGCGCGGCGGTGCGGGCGCGGTCGCGCAGCAAGTTGGTGGCGACCCGCGTCAGGTAGGCTTCGGGGCAATCCACGGCGGCCTGCCCGTCAGCGGCGGCGCCGGCGAAGCGGACGAAGGTTTCCTGGACGAGGTCGCCGGCGTCGTCGCTGCCAGTGCGCCGGGCGAAGTAGCGGCGCAGACGCGCGGACTGGGTCCGATAGAGTCTCTCGAGAGCGCTTGCCGTCGTCGTGTTCGACGGCGCGGTGCCGGACGGATCTCCACATTCGTCCGCGGCGACCGTTGGCGAGAACGACGCATTCATGGCGCGCGCTCGCGAGCGTTGCGCGCAACCAGCCTAACCGACGACTTTCCTGCTCCCATCCGCCTTGCCTCCGTCAGAGGCACCGGCCGGAGCCGGGTGGTGAGAACATGCTTGAGGGCATGCGCCAGCGCCTTTAGCCGCGAGCGGCCTGGACATGCGCGCCGGCGACCCGGCCGCTGGCAAGGAACTTATCTCAAGCGAGGTTCTCACGCCTCGGCGCCGCGTGCAGCAGCGCTCGAAAATCATAGAATCTCTGTGACAAAGCGCAACAATTATCGCCGGTTAAAAGCACGGCGAATAAACGCATGTGGATGGGCCTCACGATCGGTATCCTGGCAAGCAGGTGTTAGATGTGATCATTCCGGTCGGGTCACACTGGGATTCACCGTCAGTCGTTCGCATGACGGACCGACATACGCCCACACGGCATCGGCGACCGTACCGAAGGCGACGCCTTCGAGCTCAAGCGACTTCGCATAGGCGCTCCACTGCCGTCGCTTCGCTTGATCCTGGGTCGTTTCCGTCGAAAGCCCTGGCGGGCGTTCCGTCGGGATCGCGGTGCCGCGCCGGGTGAAGGTCGCGAGGATCGCAGCGTCGAGGTCCTCTGGAGCAATGACCACATTCCGCGGAATGGCCCAGAGGTCGTAGTAGTCCTTCATCCGGCTGTTGAGGACGCCCAGCGCGACCATCGCCTGGAACTTCTCCGCGATGACCGTTGAGGGGGGATATGCCCGGATGCGGGGAACCGGGAGATCGAGAAGCGTCGGGAAGTCGAGTTGCTGGGGCGTGACGGCCATGGCATCGCCAAATCCGATATCGATGATCACCGAAATCCGCGTCCGCTCGAGGTAGGCCGCGGTCTTGATCCTTACTCCGCCGTATTCCATTTCGTCGCGGATGGCGGTCGCGGTCAGAGCGCCGGTATCGAAGACCAGCCCGTCGCCACCTTCGATAACCATAATCCCGCGGAAGTCGGCAATCAGCTTGTGGGGATCGGCATCGCCAAAGCCCAGGAAGTCGGCATCGCGCGTGACACGATTGTCGTCGTCGATCCACGCTGTAACGAGCATTCCACCCTTGAGGACGAACTGCTCGCGATGGGGCGAGATCGACAGCCGATAGAGCAGGCGCTCGAGCGCGAAGCGAACCAGCAGCACGTCGAACGCGCGGCCTTCCTGTCGGGCGATATTGAGCAAACGGTCCTTGACCGATTTGGCGATGTTGACCGGCGGTCTAGCCATTGGCGGTCAGGGCCTCGAGAAAAGGGTGCATGGTCTTCCAGGCGCCGCCTGCCTTGGCCCCTTCGGCGATCTCGCTCGGCGTCGCCTTGCGTTGCTCGAGTGCGCTACGCAGGCCTTCGACTGCGACTGAACGGTCGACCAGCTTGGGATTTCGGAACATGTCGGCGAGCGTCTTGGGAATCGAATAGACAGGCACCTTCACGCCGGCGATCACATGATGCTCGATGCCCTCGCGCAGATAGGGGGCGGTGAGGCGAACGATCCGCAGCGGCGGGTACGATGGAACCGGTGACCAGTCGCTCGTGCCGATCGCGATCCATACCCGCCGCGGCATCTGATCGGTCAGTCCATGAAAGGCCAGCGCCGAGGTCAGGGCGATGACTCCTTTGGGAACGCGGGTCGCGGCTTCAGCCAGTATCTGATGCTCTTCGATTTGAGTATCGCGATGCTGATAGAGGCCGCGTGAGATCCGCTCCAGCTCGCCGTCCTCAACCGCGCGGGCTATCGTCTGCGGCCCGATGCCGGCCGTGCGTAGCTCGCCTGCCCGCATCATGGTATGCGCGGCGAACAGATCGCGAAGCTTAGTCCTTTGCGAGATCTCCGCGGAAGCCATGTGACGAATCCTTTAACAGATCGAGACTTTATCAGAGGTTTCGTCACAAGTCATCACGCCGAGCACCGATAGAGCGCAATGTCGCTCAGATCGGCAATCTGATGGTCATCTTGATGCAATTCGGGGCAAAGCTCGAGTTTATCGATCCGACGCCTGGTAGGTGAAGAAGGACCTTTTTCAGGAAGTTCTCATAGTCGCCGACGCAGCGGACGACGATCCGCATGAGATGAGTCGCTCTGCCCGCTCATCGAGAAGCATTCGACAATCTGAGGGTGCTCTCGTGCCTGCGCTTCCAGCACTTCAAGTGTTTCTTCATCATGCAGTTTCAATTTCAACTCGGCGAACATCGTCGTTGCGCCGTCCAAGACCGTGCCCGGTCTTCAGCTTGCAGACACAGCGGCCAACGTCGTCGGGCGCTACCCATTATGTCTAGATCGGCCGCGGCGTGGATGTAGAGCCGCAGGTGGAGGGCGCGATCGTACGGATCGAGCCAGTCGCGGTCGCCATGCGCGACGTCGACCGCACCGTTGCCGAAGTCGCCGCTGCGAATGGCGGTCACTACACCATCGACGCGCATCTGCGTCACGACCCCGGCGCAGCCTCTCGGCGCCAGCCATGGTCGGCCGCAGCGCGCAGGCTGCCTCGGTTGCTGGCCAGACCGTGTTCACGATTGATCGCGATCTCGCCGACTGGATCGGCGTGGTGCCGGAGCGGAATTCTTCAAGACCGACAGGAGCGGTTCGGCGGCATACTGCACGCCCGGGACCCTTATCTCGGACAGATATGCTTAATCGATGCGATGACGTTACGATCTCCAGATCCAGTCTCGCGCTACCCACGTTGGACAATGTGCAGTGCGTTATCCAAAAATAGTTGCATATGGTGCATCGCGTTTGCTAATGCGATTCGCGTCAGTGGAGGTTAAGGTGGCCGCGTGGGACCGACCAAACTCGGGTTCCGCGCAACATTCCGTCTTACTGCACCGATGCTGGGCCGCTGTGATGTCAGAGATGGCGGACTCCGGCCCGACGAAAGATACACAACGATAAGCCACCGCCTTGAAGACGGCGGGGCACAACCAAGGGAGAGATGCGGTGAGAGAGCAGTACCAACGCAATCGCGTAGCCTTGTTTTTGTGTGCCGGTTCGACGGCGCTCCTAGCTCCGTCATTTGCTTGGGCACAGGCCGCTGCGTCCCAGACCACCGTACAGCCGAGCGAAGCGCAGACGAGCGCCAATCAGGCTGACGAGCCGACTTCTCAGCTCGGGGATATCGTCGTAACTGCAACCCGGCGCGAGGCCAAGCTGCAAGACGTACCCGTCGCGGTCACGGCGATAACCGGCGACGGGCTGGCAGCAGCAGACGTATCGACGCTCAGGACCTTGACCCAGATCGTCCCTGGATTCATCGGCAGCCGCAACATGGGAGTGTTCCAGCCCGTGGTCCGTGGGGTCGGGTCGACCGGCATCTCGATTGGCGACGAACCGAATATCGCGACTTACGTCGATGGCGTCTATCAGCCGGAATCAGCCGCGAACTGGATCGACCTCGTCGAGGTCGAGCGTGTCGAGGTCCTGCGCGGCCCGCAGGGGACAACCTTCGGCAGAAATGCCACGGGCGGCCTGATCAACGTGATCACGCCCGATCCGAGCTTTGACTTCCACGGCAAGGCTTCGGTGCGCGCCGGCCGCATGCGCAACGACGCTGGCGACTACGACGCGCGCTTCTATGTCACCGGCCCGATCGGCGACACCGTAGCGGTCGACCTTGCCTCGCTGTATCGCAAAAACGAGGGCTACATCAAGGACTTGGTCCGCGGCGGTGGGCTCGGCGATCAGCGGGTCATCGATATTCGCAGCAAGCTGTTGGTGAAGCCGGCCGACAATCTCAAGGTGGTGCTGACGGGTGAATACTTCGATCAGGATAGCACGACCAATTCGCCGCAGCCCCTTAACGGGCAAACGCTCGGTAAATCCTTCCCGGGTGCCATCATCCCGACCAAGGCGTGGCAGGCTTCACTCACCCGGGTACCCAGGCTCGACTTGCGCAGGTGGACCGGGGCACTCCACGTTTCGCTCGATCTTGGAGCCGTGAATCTCGAGTCGACCAGCGGCTACCTCAAGCTGAAGTGGTACCAGGAGACCGACGGAGATGCGTCGAACATCGATATCTCTAATTTCCCCGCGAATTTCTTCGTTGAATCGGGGAGTTCGGAACTGAAGCTCAGCTCCGCAAATCCCGGACCCTTTCAGTGGATTGTGGGGGGCTACTTCTACCAGTTCGGCGGGCATTCCGACTTGCTTCCAGTGTCGACGAGGACGCCGCCCAGCCCGCTGGTCGGCCCCTTTCTGCAGCCGGAGCTCGCCGGCCGCTCGTTTGCAGGCTTCGCCGATGGCACCTACGAGCTCGGGGAGGGATTCTTCGTCAATCTGGGGGGGCGCTATTCGACCGAGACGCGCCATTTCACGCAACGGGTCAACGGCACGGTCGTCGTCAACGACGTGAGCAAAACGTTCAACAAGTTCAACTATAAGGTGGGGCTGCGCTACGAGATAGCGCCGCGGACCAATGTCTACGCAACGCACAGCACGGCATTCAAGAGCGGCGTCTACAATATGGCGGCAACTGTAAGCACACCGGTCAACCCAGAAGAGATTAAGGCCTACGAGGCGGGCCTGAAGACCGATCCATTGCCCTGGCTCAGAATGAACCTGGCCGGCTATTACTATGACTACAAGAACCTTCAGCTCCAGGCGAAGGCGGCCAATAGTCCGGCGTATATTCTGCAGAACGCCGCCAACGCCGAAATCTATGGCGGCGAGCTCGAAACCTTTTTCAGCGTCGCTGACGGGCTCAAGCTTCGCGCTGCAGTGGCCTACACACATGCGCGATACCAGGATTTTACCGCTGCCCAAGGCTTCGTCCCGCTTTCCAATGGCAGCAACAACGTTGTAACGGTCGATGCCTCAGGCAACGTCATGACCCGCGCGCCCAAGTGGTCTGGGAATGTCGGCGCGGATTACAAGGGCGAACTGGGCGGTGGTACGTTGGGTGCGAGCGCCAACGTCTCATTCAGTTCGCGGGTATATTACGACTTTCTCAATACAAAGGCTTTTTCACAGCCGTCTTATACCCTCGCCAACGCATCTGTTTCCTGGTCTCCGCCAAGCGAAAAATGGAAGGCGGGTCTGTGGGTAACAAATCTGACGAACGAAAAAGTTCTTCAGACCGTGAGGCCTGGGGCATTCGACACGGACGGATTTTACGAGCAGCCACGTAAGGTCGGCGCATCATTCGAAGTGCGATTCTGACGATGAGGACATCGGGACAGGCTCACCGCTTACTGCGCGGCGGGCTCGTTCCGATGTAACCACGCCTCCGGCTTGGCACCAATACGCCCCATCAGTGCCTGTCACTGTGCTACACTTGTGACTTGCGCCTCAAGCCGACCGCAAGGCGGAGTTCGCCGGGCGCTTACCGGTGGCGGGCACCCGCCGCAATCTATTCGGTCATTGACACCGTCAAGATAAACGGCATTTGGCCGCAAGCCTACATCGCCGACGTCATCCCCAAAATCGTCGCCAACTGGCCCGCGAAGCGCTGGGACGAGTTGCTAACCTGGAACTGGCAACCACCGATCAACAGCACATCGCGCAGGCAGCCTGACCCGTGCCTGCGGATCATGGTAATGAAAAGACTGCCGCTACACGCTGACATATTGCCTTGGCTTTGGCGATGCCGAACGTTCCAATCACCTTAGATTGCCTCGCCAAGAAAAACTGGCTAGGCCAAATGCCGTCGAAAACGCGCTGCCAGCGAAAGATTTCTCCGAGCCGCCCCCTGCGTTTGCCGACCCAAGGCATTGATATGCATTGCCACGGACCAGTCGATCGCTCCCGGCACCGCCCTTCAAGGTTGGAGTGTGCCGAAGTGATCATGCCTCCCCCTTCGGCATACGCCTCGGAATTCCGTCCGAATGCCAGGCCCGCACGCACCGTGTCGAAGGTGAAGATGGCAAGGCCAACCCAGATGCAACCGAAGGTGAACATGTGGAGCGGTCGGAACGGTTCGTGAAACAGCAAAACCGCCTGCAGAAACTGAAGCGTGGGTCCAAGGTACTGGAATTGACCTGCAAGGGAATAAGGCATCATCTTGGCGGCCGAAGAAAAGAGCAGCAGCGGGAGCGCTGTCACCACTCCGGTCAACACCAGCAGAGCATTCTGGCCCAACGAGGCCTCGAAGACCGGCTGCCCATGCGCTGCATTCCACCCAAGCCACACAATCGCCAGCGGTGCCATGATTGAAGTCTCGATCAACAGCGCGCAAAGCGGATCGAGTGGGGCGATCTTGCGGATCAGGCCAGCGGTGCTAAACGTCACGGCCAGGGCCAAGGCGATCCACAAACTCCCGCCCTGTCCAATGGCGAGGGCAGCGACGCCGAAACCGGCGAGTGCAACCGCAAGCACCTGCATTCGGCTCAACCGTTCCTTTAGCGCCAAGACTCCGAGGAGCACCGTCATGAGTGGGGTGATGAAGAATCCTAGACTGGTCTCGAGTACAAAATTGTGAAGGACGGCCCAAATGTAAACCAGCCAGTTTGTGCCGATGAGGGCCGCGGTAATCGTAAACACACAGACCATACGCATACTGGCGGCTGAACGCACGATCTTCCATCGACGGATGACGCTTACGATTATGACGAGCAGGAGCACGGACCAAATGACGCGATGGGCCATTATCTGCCCTGGCGCAACCGCCTGGAGCTGCTTCATGTAAAAAGGCATGATCCCGTAGATCAGATAAGCAACCGTCGCGAAGACGACTCCCTTTCGTAATTTGCTTCGATCCGATCGGTCGACTCCGTGCTCGGCTTCATCCATCTTATGCCTCTTTCGAGAGTCTCGCGCGTCAGCAGTGCGCTGACGGTCTCGAGTTCGTTTCTAACGTCGATGCGGTTCGATGCCACCACCAAACCTTTCAGCGTGATTGCAAGACATCCTTTAGCTTGGGCGCACGGTCACCAACGTCAATGCGGTCCAGTGCTGCCAACGTCAGAGGCGTCTTCTTTGATCCGGTTTTGCCGGTTCTGACCCGGCGAGTCGATTGGCCGGCAGCCTAACCGGGAGGGAACGTTCTTGACCAAGGTGTCGGTGGACAATCGCGCATCTTGGGTTGAGCCACGGGCTGTTCGGGCCAAGGGAGTAGTATAGCACGAAGCTCGTAGGCAGCAGCGTCAATGAGCCGTTGAATTTATGAGAAGCCTGCTCTGCATTGCGAAGCTCGACAGAGACGAGGAACTTAGCGAAAATGCCCGACGAACCGGATTTGATCGCTGCCCACGCACAGCGCCTCTTCACCGCGCGCATAACGTGCACGACGACCGATCTCGTCACCAGCATATGGCCTACAGTGACGACGCGTGAGAGCCAGCGCATCGCGGAAGCGACGCTGGCCCTGTCGGGCGAACGTCAAGTGGGCTTCAAGCTCGGCTACACCAGCCAAGCCATGCGCAGGCAGATGAATATCGACGTGCCGAATTTTGGCCGACTGGAACAGCGCATGGACTGCAGCAACGAGGTTACAGTGCCGTTGATCCATCCGCGCATCGAACCGGAGGTAGCGCTGCGCATTGGCCGAGACATCGACTTCGTACCCCGATCCGACGAAGAGGCGCTGATGGTCATCGACGCCGCAATTCCGTCGCTGGAAATTGTGGACACCCGCTATCACGACTATGTCTTCACCTTCGAGGACAATGTGGCGGACAACAGCTCCGCCGCCGGCTTCGTTCTCGGGGCACCGTGCTCTCCTCGTATGATCGCAGGCGACGGCTGCGGGGTTTTGCTAACCACCCCGAGCGGCGAACATCTTGCGGGCCATTCGTCTGCTGCGATGGGGGGGACGTTAGCGGCCTTCAGGTGGCTTTGCACGGAACTTCAACGGATTGGAGAAACTATAGCAGCCGGCTCGATCATCTTGACGGGTGGCCTGACGGCAGCGCCCTATTTGAAGCGAGGCATGCCGATTAGCGCGGCTTTTGTCGGCATGGGCTGTGTGGAACTTTGCTGGTGAGCCGTTGGTCTCGAACTCATTGAGTTTCTTGAGCGAGTAGAGTTGGCTTCGCAGGGGAGTTCTGCGATCTTTGTGCGTCAACCACCATGGCCTCGGCAAATCCTGGCCCGGTTAGATCGCCGGGCGCCGGTTCGGCGTGCTCCTCGCGGTGCTTGCGTCGCCAGATGTAGATCAACGCCGAAAAGACATCGTGGCGCCGGTAAACCCCGGCGACACAGTTACTCGGCGAAAAAGCCTCGGCAAGAATCCGCAGTCGCTCCTCCTCACGCCACCGCCGACGCCGCTCAGGACCCGAAAACACTGGGATTGTAAGCGTCCGGTAAGCGGGTTTCTCGGGCTGACCGGTAGTTCCGGGGAAGCAGGTCGTCGATGCGGCGAGCTGGATGATCGGCAATGCTGGCGATTGTATCGGCGAAGGATACTTGCGGATCGAGCTTGTTGAGGTGCCGCCACTCGACTCCGTCGAGCTGCATCGACAGCTGCGCCGCGGTCAGCACAGCAACACACTCGGGGTCGCGGGCCAGGTGAAGCGGCCGCGCTCGAGCCGCTTGGCGAACAGGCACAGACTCTGTCCGTCCCACCACAGCAGCTTCACCAGCCGCGCTTGCCGCGGAACGCATAGACCGCGCCGCCGAACGGATCGCGCTTCAGACGATGCTGGATCAGCGCAGCCAGCCCGTTGAAACCTTTGCGCGTTTCGGTGACGCCGGCCGCCAGATGGACCCGGATCCCAGCCGGCGGGCCGATCACGTCAGCCCGGCAAGCACGGTCTTGAGCACGCGCGTGTCGATTGGCGGAGCGAACCGCACGCGATGGCCGGTCGCCGCTAGGACCTCGACCACGCCCACGGCCTCGGGACCAGTCGCAAGCGGACCAGCGACCTCGACCGGCACGTAGCCGCCCGGCGGCGGCTGCGACCGCTCCGGTCACGCCACGCTCGACCCGGGCAGCGTTCTGCGCCAGCGGTAGATCAGCGACCCGCACACCCCATATCGGCGCGCGACCTCGGCCACCGACGTGCCCGGCATCATCGCTTCCGACACGATCCGCGCCTTGTCGTGCTCGCTGCACCGCCGCCGCGGACCAGTCGGCACCGCGTCCACGACATCAATGATCCGCGTAGCCATAGTGCCGCACCAGTGCTACACCTGTGGCTTGCTCGTCACGCCAACCGCAAGGCGGCGATCACCGGACGCTTACGCATTGCCAGGCCATCGGCCCCATTATCCCTTTCGGTGACGGTCGCAATCTAGACTTGCATCCCAGCCGACCTCGATCATGGCAACCTTGCAGGCCCGCCCTTAAGCGCTCGCGCGTCGATCGGCGGAGCGGACCGAACGCGGCGAACTCGACCTAACTCAGCTGCGGACAGCTCAATGCTCCATCGACATGCTTCCGGTTCGCTTTGGACGCGGTGCCAGCCAGATCAGGGCCGCTGCGATGAACAGAATTGCCGATGTCGTCCAGAAGATATGAATTACAGACAGTGTCGTGGCCTCCGCCTCAACCATATTGCTGAACATTTGAAGCACCGCGTCGGGCGAGAAGCCAAGCCTGGAAATTGAGCCGCCCGCCGCACCGGGTTCCAAAACCGCGACGATATCGCTGCGCGCAGCACGTTGGGTGTCGCCCCAATAGGTCAGTGAGACCGAAGTGGCGAAAGCCGTTGCGATCGTGCGCATGAAGCTTTGGAGACCGGCGGCAGATGCAACCTCTTCTTCGTCCACGGTGCTTAGCGTGAGGTTGATGATCGGCAGCATGAAAAACGTCATGCCCAGCCCCAGGAAAAATTGTGGCAGGCTCAGCGTCCAGAAATCGCTGTCGCTCGTCCACAACGTCCGGGTTAGCCCCATCATCGCCAGCCAGACGATTCCAGCTGAAACCAGAGTGCGGGGGTCGTACCGCGGCATCAGCATCACGACGAGCGGTGCGGTCAATAGCCCTCCAATAGCCGTGAACGACGAAGAAAAGCCCGCCTGTGTCGCGGTGTAGCCAAGCCAAGCCTGTTGCCATTGCGGAATGATCACAAAACCGGCGAAATAGGCGCCGAAGCTGATCGAGAGGACAACAAGGCTGACGCTCAGCCCCCGGTTTCGCAAGATGCGAAGGTCGACCACGGGATGATCCTCGGTGAGTTCCCAGACGACAAAGATGAGAAACGCGATAGCCGAAGTGATCGCCAGGGCGACGATCAGTGGATCGCTGAACCAGTCATGGTTGCGGCCAATGTCGAGGATAATCTGCAAACAGCCGACCCAGACCACCAGCAGGACAAGCCCGATAATATCGATCGGAAGCACCTGACGGTCGGTTTCGACCCGGCGAAGCAGAACAGCGCCAGCGAAAGCCGCGAGGACAGCGATGGGCACGTTGATGAGGAATATCCAGTGCCAGGACCAGTTGTCGGTCAGCCAGCCTCCGATGATCGGTCCAAGCGCAGGGCCCAGGAGCAGGGTCATCGCCCACATTCCCATCGCAATGTTCTGCTGTTCAGGTGGAAAGACCCGCAACAACAAGGTTTGCGACATCGGCATCAGAAAGGCACCGAAGATGCCTTGGCCTATGCGGCAAATGACAAGCATTTCGATTGAAACCGACAGCCCGCAGAGCATCGAGAACAATCCGAACCCAGCCATGCTGAACAGAAAGGTCCGGACCGACCCGAACCGTCCCGCGATCCATCCGGTCAAGGGTACGCAGATCGCTTCCGCAACCGCGTAAGAGGTAATGACCCAGGCGCCCTGCTCCAAAGTGACGCCGAGACCGCCCGCGATGCTCGGAATAGACACGTTGGCAATCGTCAGGTCGAGGATCACCATGAAGTTCGCAAAGGCCAGTGTCAGCCCGGCGATGAGCCTAAGCGAAGGCGGAAAACCCGCCGAAGCCTGTACAGCACCGTTCATCTGCGCTCAGTCTCCCGACACGTCGATTTCGGCGTCCATCGACAAGCCGACCCGCAGAGGATGTTGCTTTAACTCGTCAGGTCTCAGCTCGATCCTGACGGGCAGCCGCTGGACCACCTTGATCCAGTTGCCGGTCGCATTCTGCGCCGGGATCACCGCCATCGACGAGCCGGTGCCGCCGGAAAAGCCGGTAACCCTGCCGTGGTAGGTCACGCTCGATCCATAGATGGCAGCAGTCAACGTCACGGGCATGCCCAAGCGCACCCGGCGTAACTGCCCTTCCTTGAAATTGGCATCGACATAGACATTGGCCAGCGGGACAATTGTCATGATCGTCTGGCCCGGGTTGAGGCGCAGCCCGACCTGGACCTGCAAGCGACTGACGACGCCGTCGATCGGCGCGCGAATTTCGGTGCGGTCGAGATCGAGCTGCGCAGCATCGCGCTTGGCCATTGCGGCCAGGACGGCAGGATCGGTATCTTCGCTCAGGCCGCGCACCAGCGCATCGTTGGCGGCAAACTGGCCCTGGGTCGCACGCCTCGACGATCCGGCTTGGGCAATCACGCCGCGTGCGGCGTCAAGCGCAGCGAGCGTGGTTGCGTAAGCCTTGCGAGCCTGGGTCACTTCCTCGCCCGAGACGGCTCCGCTAGCTGCAACGGTTTCTCTGCGGCGCATATCGATCTTTGCCTTTTCATGGTCGGCCAATGCCATTCGGTATTGCGCTTGCACCTGCACCAAGCCCGCACTCGATGTATCGACTTGCGCAGCCAGCGCTGTGTTGTTGGCAAGAGTCTGGCGAAAGCGGCGGCGAGCTGCCGCCAAATCCGCGTCTGCCTGTGCCAGAACAATTCGAGCGTCAGCCTTGTCGAGCCTGACGAGCACGTCCCCGGCTTTCACCGGCTGGGTTTCCTTGACCAGAACCTCGACTGCGGGAGCGGCAATCAGCGGTGTCACCTGCGCCATTTGCGCATTCACATAGGCGTTGTCGGTGCTGACGTAGTTGCGCGCGACCAGCACATACCAGATGCCCCAGCCCAGCGCGATCAGCGCCAGCACCACGGCAAGCCGCCGTAGCCACAGCTTGCGTGCGGCCTTTCTCGCTCCGGAAAGGGCCGGATCGACGGGAGGGGTTTCGCTCGTAGCTTCGTTCATGATCCTGCCGGTTCCTTGGATGTCTTGGCCTCTGTTCCGAAGCCACCGCCAAGCGCCCGGATCATCGCCAGGGTCGCTCCGCGCTCGTAGATTTCAAGGTCCACCACCGCGAGTTGCAGCTCATGCAAGCCGGCTTCGCTGTTAAGCACGTCAAGATAGCTCGCCAGCCCCGCCTGGTAGCGCGTGCGCAACAGCGCCTGTGCATCATCGTTTGCTGAAAGCGCAGAGCGGGCTGCGGCAAGCCGTCTGTCGGCGGCGTCGCTCTGGGTGACCGCATCAGCGACTTGCTGGAAGGCGCTGATCACCGTCTGGTTATAGAGGGCGACAGCCTCGTCATATACGGCCTGGGCGCTGCCATATTGCGCTTTCAAAGCACCGCCCTGGAAGATCGGCAGGCTGATCGCCGGTCCAACGGACCCGAATTGTGATGAGGTATCGATCAGATTGCCAAGGCCGATCGCCTGCAGACCGATCAATGCGCGCAGGTTTATCGACGGGAAGAACCCGGCGCGCGCTACCTTGACCCGGCTCGCTGCCGCTTCGACCCGTTCGCGGGCTGCAACAATGTCGGGACGCCTGCCAAGCAGTTCGGTGGTTACGCCTTCGGGAAGACCCGCAGGAGTCGAAGGAATCGGAAGTGGACGCATAATCGCCAGGCCGCGATCCGGTCCCGCGCCAACTAGCGCGGCCAGCTGGTTGCGCCGCAGCCCGATGCTCTCATCTGCAGCGGCCAGATTGCCTTCGGCGCGCGCGACCTCGGCATCGGCCCGGCGCAGGCTGACGCGGTTATCGAGCCCGTTGTGCTCGCGCTGTGCAACTAGTTCGCGGGTGGCGTGGCGATTGGCCAGAAGCGCCTCGGCCAGGTCTCGCTCGCTGTAGTAACGCCCAAGCTCGGCGTAGGCGGCGGTGATCGCAACCGAAAGGACAAGCCGCGCCTGGGCCGCATCGACCACGGCCGCGCGTGCTTCCGAAGTCGCAGCGGCATGGGCGGCGCGATTGCGCCCCCATAAATCGGGATCGAAGCCGAAAGTCAGCGAGACTTGACCGTAATCCTTCCAGCTATCGGGGAGGAAATCGGCGGGAATACCCGTGTTACCGCTCTGCCGCCGGACACCGGCCTCGCCGTCCACACCGATGGCGGGTAGCCGGCCTGCACCGACGCGCTGTGCTTCGGCCTCGGCGCGTCTAATCCGGGCCATGGCCAGGGCGACCTGCGGGGAGTTCGCCAGCCCTTCCTCGATCAGCGCCGTGAGTTGCGGATCGCCGGCAAGCCGCCACCACTGGTCTGGCGGCCAGACACTGTCACCCCGCGCGGCAAGGGTCTGCGCCGATCCGATGTTGTCGGCGGTCTGCATCACCGGCCTTATGCCGGTTTTTGGCACCGGAACGCAGGCGGCGAGCGCCAGGATCGCCGGGGCCGCCAGCAGCAATCGGCGGCTAGGCGACATAGGCCCCCCCTGCCGCTGGCGAGCAACCGCCCATCCGGGTCCTCGATCCGGGTCTCGGCGACGCTCAACTGCTTGCCGAGCTTGACCACCCGGCCAATCGCACGGAGCGGACCCGCGGTCGCCGGGCGGTGAAAATCGACGCGCATGTCGGCGGTGGCGCGTGCCGAGCCGCCTAGTGCATTGATTGCATAGAGTCCGGTAAGATCGATCAGGGCGGAGAGGATACCGCCGTGCGCCGATCCGATCATCGGGTTGGAGACGATTTCATCCCGCCACGGCATTTCGAGGATCAACCCGTCAGCGGTCACAGCGACAATATCCAGCCCGAGCCAGCGATGGAACGGGGCGACCAGCAGCAATTCGCGCAAGGCTTCCAGTTGTAGAAACGACGGCTTGTCGGTCATTCTCCCCCCTTTCGAGCATGGGTGCGGGTCAGGAAATCCACGACCGTTTCGCCAAAGAGGTCGTTCTGGTCACCGACAACCATGTGTGTCGCACCCGCAATATCGCTGCATTCGGCGTGGGGGACCAGTTCGCGGAAATGGGCCACGGCCTCCGGCGAGACGAGATCGCTCGATCCACCGCGGACAAGATGAACAGGAAGGGTCAGCCTTCGCGCAGCTTCGCTGACTTCTACCCTGCCATAGCCACGATCCTCGCTTTGATCTTCGTCCAGGCGCATGACTCCAGTTACAAACGCAGGATCCCAGTGCCAGTAATAGCGACCATCCGCCTTTTGCCGCAGGTAACGCGCCAGGCCGGGCGAAGCGCTACGGCTTGGACGATTGGGAAGATATTCGGAAATCACGCGTGCCGCTTCGTCAGGTGAGGCGAACCCCTCTCCTGCATGGGCTGCCATAAAGCCTATCACGCGCGCGACACCGCCAGCATCCAATTGCGGGGTAACATCGACCAAAGTTAGCGATGCAAATAGGTTCGGGCCGTGTTCGCCTTCGGCCAAGATCCCCGCAAGGCCTCCCAGCGAAGCACCAACCAGTGCAGGCTTGCGATCCATTGCACTGGCAATGGCAGCCAAATCGCCAGCAAAGTCGGCAATCGCATATGCCCCGTCTGTGGCCCATGCACTATCGCCATGGCCGCGCAGGTCGGGCGCAATCGCCCGAAACCCGTGTTCCGCCAGGAGATTCGCAATCCTCTTCCATGCCCATCGCGTCTGGCCACCACCGTGCGCCAGCAAGACCGGCATTCCCCCCTCGGGACCTTCGGCGCTGGCTGCGATTCTGTGCCCACAGTGGCCAAAAAGTGTCAGATCAGGAGACATACTCACCCCTTACTGTAATATACCTTACAGTAAAGGCTTTTCACAATCCGTCAGAT
This sequence comes from Novosphingobium sp. Gsoil 351, assembly GCF_009707465.1. NCBI lineage: Bacteria > Pseudomonadati > Pseudomonadota > Alphaproteobacteria > Sphingomonadales > Sphingomonadaceae > Novosphingobium > Novosphingobium sp. Gsoil 351. The sequence goes on along the minus strand of NZ_CP046120.1, from coordinate 1,118,499 downwards.
GGGCTAGCTGTCGTTTCCATGGGAAGGACGGCACCCGGCAAGGGTTATCTCACCGAGGCTGACGAGCTCGTCTTTTTGCTCGAGGAAGTGCCGCGCAAGCTGCGCAAGCTCTTCGACGCGAGTACAGTCGAATTCGGCCTGTCCCGCACCCAGTGGCGCGCGCTTGGATATATTTACCGGACCCCCGGCCTCACCCAGACCGAACTGGCCAAGAACCTCGAAATGGAACGAGCCAGTGTCGGGCACGTGATCGACCAGCTGGAAAAAGCCGCCTTCGTCGAACGCCGTTCCGCTGAAGGCAACCGCAGGATCTGGGCGCTGCACCTCCTTCCCAAGGCGATTGAAATTCTCCCTTCGTTGCGCACGGCAGCCGACAGGATCTACGAACGGGTCCTGACCGGGATTTCCGAAGAACAAGCGGACATCGTCAAGGACATGCTCGCGATCATGTCCTCGAACCTTGAAGATTGAAGCCGGGAAGCCCGGCCTTGACGGAGCTCGAAGGTCAACAGCGCAGAGTTCTCTTTGAATCAGGCACCGAGCGTCCTCAGCGGCTGCGAAACGGGGCCATACCCGGCGTCGGGCGGTATTACGAGAACACGCTCTCCGTTTTCGATCGAGACCTCGGGTAGCACCGTGACCAGCCTGCGTTTCCGCGCACGCGAAAGGCAATCCTGCGCGCTTTCTGCCTCGGCGAGCAGCTTCAGGTTCATCAAGGTTGGAAAAATGATGGTCCTCTCGCCCACCGCTGCCAATCGGATCGCCTCGGACGGCGAGATCCATTCCGCATCGACAGTCTCGCGCCCATCATACGCCGCCACTTGTCCCGCGGGAGCGCTCATCGCGTAGAACCAGGTGTCGAACCGCTTGGGCATCATGGTCGGGGTAATCCACCGGGCGAAGATAGCCAGTTCGTCCAGCCTGAGGTGGACACCCAACTCGCGAACGACATCGATAAAAGCGACATGACCAGCATCGACCGCGCTTCGCACCGATGCGTCACACGGGTCCTCAAAAGGCGTGCCTTGGGCGGTCTGTGCCAGCAGAATTCCGGTTTCCTCGAACGCCTCGCGGATCGCTCCGATCCGCAAGGTTCGCTGAACCAGATCCAGTTCATCCCATCCAATTGCATGCTCGGCCCAGCGCTCGTCGGTGTCGCCGCCATGCGTCTTTCCCCCAGGGAAAACCAGGGCGCCCGACGCAAAATCGATCTGGTGGTGGCGCTTGACCATCAGCACCTGGAATTCGGGCTGATCGCGGACCAGAAGCACCGTCGCTGCGGGTTTCGGTTCGGGGATCTGAGGTGCGTCGGTCATGTCCGTCTCCCTGGCTCTAGCTTCATCAATACTCTTGCCCGCGATCGCAATTCAGTTGATCCCGGACCGGCCCATCCTTCTCGAAGGTATTCTTGCCATCGCCGTAGCTTCGATCAGTCACTTTTGGACCACTCGTCGATTACCGCGCGCAAGGCAGCGGTGAAGGCCAAGGGCTGATCGAGCATCAAATGATGTCGGGCTTCGGGAACCGCGATGATGGGGATGTCCACCCCGCCCAGTTCACGCACGTACTGGCATGAATCCCGCGTAAAAAGCTGGCTCTTTTCGCCATGGATAATCGCCTTCCGACCGGGTGCGGCGACCAGGCGCGGGCCAATCTCAAGCCACAAGCGTTGTGAATTGTCGCGCTCGAACACTGCCGGTGAGAACTTCCAGGTCCAGTTGCTCCCTTCGCGGCGCAGCGCATAATAGGCCATGTAATCCATCAGAAACGGTTCCGCCACCGGCTGAGGCGGGGACAGCACATATCGTGCGCGGGCGTTCAGGTAATCGGGATATCGGCGATGAGGCCGGTTGGGATCGCCTGAGCCAGGGCTGGTACGGCCATCGCTTCTGTACTTTTCCAGTTCCGACGGGCGCAGAACCATCATGTCGCAGATCACCGCCGCGCCAAAAGTGGCCGGGGCGAGCTCGAGAGCCTCCAGCGCCACTGCCGAGCCGAAACTATGGGCCACCACGATGGGTTTGCGGGCGTGGCCGAGAAGGCCCAAGGCTTCGGCAACCCCGATCATCTCGCGCCCGCGCGCCGGCATGTCGCAGTGGGGCCGCACGTCACTGTCGCCCATGCCGGAAAGGTCATAAGCGACAACGTGGTAATCGCGGGCGAGAAACGGGGCGATAAAGGCGAAGCAGCGGGCGTGCGAAAGGAAGCCATGGGTCATCAGCACCGGCGGCGCGGCCGGGTTGCCCCAACGGAAGTAGTGCATACGCACGCCATCGACGGTTACGAAACCTTCCTCGCGCGGAAGAGCCATGGCGTCGACAAACCAGCCTGGCAGGATCGACGGGTCGGGCGCCCATTCCGGCACGATGTCGGATGTGGCCAAGTTCATCGGTCGTGGTTCCTCGTTCATGCTAGCGTGAACCCACGATACCCGTCAGCTGCCACTTCGTCGCAGATTATGGCGAAGCTAACGACGCTTGGATAATTGAGCAACTGGCGTGGCTTGCCCGAAATATTATCGCCCATTTACCAGTGTCCGTTGTCGGAACATTTGGCGCAGCTCGCGGCTCAGATTAGCGGAGGATCGGCCTCGTCTGGGGATTGATGTTATGCGGCGAGCTTGCGGTGCTGCAAGCGCCGATGTTCGATGGTCTGTCGCTTGATCCTTTCGCGCTGTTTGATGATGGTCTGGGCCCTTCCGAAGTAGGCGTCGGCGGGTGTCACGTTGTCCAGGCTCCCGTGGTAGCGGCGGTGGTTGTAGTGATCAACGAACGCCTCGATCTGGGCTTCGAGATCCCCGGGCAGGAAGTAGTTTTCCAGCAGGATGCGGTTCTTCAGGGTCTGGTGCCAGCGCTCGATCTTGCCCTGGGTCTGGGGGTGGATCGGCGCGCCGCGGACATGGCTCATGCGTTGGGCCGCGATGTACTCGGCCAGCTCGCCCGCGATGTAGCTGGGGCCGTTGTCGCTGAGCGGCCGGGGTTTGTGCTGCATCGTGGCGTGATCGCAGCCCGAGGCCGTCAGCGCCAGGTCGAGCGTGTCGGTGACGTCCTCGGTCCGCATTGTGGAGCACAACTTCCAGGCGATGATGTAGCGCGAGAAGTCGTCGAGCACGGTCGATAGGTACATCCAGCCCCACCCGATGATCTTGAAGTAAGTGAAGTCGGTCTGCCGACGATCCTGATGATCTCGAGCTTCTCGGCCGCGGGATATCTCATTCGTCGTCGCCCCCATCCGCGAGAATGCTTTTTTTGACCAGACGGTTCTCGAGCGTCAGATCGGCGACGGACTCCTTCAGGGCACCGGCCTCGCGGTGTAGGTCCCTGAATTCGTCGGTGGTGGCGGCACGGGCAGTGTCGCCGGCGAGACGGCGCTTGCCCGCTTCCATGAACTCCTTCGACCAGGTGTAGTACAGGCTCTGTGCGATGCCCTCCTTGCGACACAGCTCGGCGATGCTGTCTTCGCCGCGCAGCCCTTCGAGCACGATTCTGATTTTGTCTTCGGCCGAGAAGTGGCGCCGCGTCGCCGGCGGATGTCCTTCACAACCTGCTCCGCAGGCTTTTTGGCGATTGAGGATTTGGCTCATCTTCGTTCCTTCGTCACTCCGACGAGAGCCAAATCCTCCTTACATCACAACCTCAAATCTGTGCCATTGGTGCTGACGGGGAACATTTCTCTAAATATCATCGCCTACAATCTGGTTCGAATACCCAAACTGATAGCCGCCTGACCACGCTACCGGACCAAAAAGGAGGTGCCAACGACCAACGGCTGAATATTGTACCAGTCAGGCAATCGGCCCGCCCCCAAAACCACCGGGACAAAGGGGGGCATGGCTGGCGCCGGACGTTTTTCAGCAGACTGTTAGACCGTTGGACTGCTCGCCAGAACCGACGCAATATCGTCGGCTACCGACGGGTTTTCAATCGTCGCGGGAATGTCGAAGGGCACTCGATCGACGATCTTGCGCATGAGATTGCGCAGGATTTTCCCCGATCGTGTCTTCGGCAGTTGATCCACCACATGGGCCGTCTTTAAGGCTGCAACTGGGCCCAACTCGTCGCGAACGGCCTTGATTGCCTGCTGGATCAAGGCCGCGTCATCGGCACATCGCCCTTGCGCAACTATAAACGCGATCGGAACCATGCCTTTGACCGGATCTTGCGCGCCGATCACCGCGCATTCGGCGACGCCTTTCTGGCGGGCAACGATCTCTTCCATCTGCCCAGTCGAGAGGCGGTGTCCCGCGACATTGATGATATCGTCGGTCCGGCCCATGATGTGAATAAATCCGGCGTCGTCGCGATAGCCCGCATCGCCGGTTTCGTAGTAGCCCGGGAACGCCGCGAAGTTCCGGTCGAAAGCTGCCTGGTTGTTCCAAAGGGTGCGGAAAGCGCCAGGTGGCAGGGGGTGCGGATCACCACGCTGCCGCTCTCGCCGTCGGCGAGCGGACGGCCGTCGTCGCCGAGGACCGCAAAGCCATAGCCAGGCACCGCCAGCCCGGCACTGCCCGCCTTCCGACGCAGGTCGCCCATCGCGAAGCACGAGGCGATAGCTGGCCAGCCGAGCTCGGTCTGCCACCAGTGATCAATGACCGGCAGTCCGCTTTCGCGCTCAAGCCAAGCGATGGTGTCGGGATCGGCACGCTCGCCGGCCAAGAAGATCGCGCGGCATTCTCCGGTGCCGATATGCTTGAGCAGCCGGGCCTCGGGGTCTTCCTTGCGGATCGCCCGAATTGCGGTTGGTGCAGTGAAGAAGATCTTGACCCTGTTACGAGCGATGATCCGCCAAAAAGTGCCCGGATCGGGGGTGCCAACCGGTTTGCCTTCGAACAGTACGGTGGTCGATCCGACCAGCAGCGGGCCGTAGACGATGTAGCTGTGGCCGACAACCCAACCGACATCGGACGCCGCCCAGAACGTATCCCCGCTGCCGATGCCGTAAATGTTGGCCATCGACCATGCGAGCGCGACGGCATGCCCGCCGTTGTCGCGCACCACACCTTTGGGCATCCCGGTCGTACCCGATGTGTACAAGATGTAGAGTGAGTCCGCTGCGGCAAGAGGTGCGCAGTCCGGAACCGGGTCATTGGCAGTACGCTGCCGCAATTCGTGCCAGTCGATGTCCCGATCGCGCTTCATACAGGCAGGCAACCGCTCGCGCTGCAGCAGTACGACATGCCTGACGTAGTGGGCTGACAGGGCAACCGCTTCATCGACCAGTGGCTTGTAGGCGATAGTGCGACCGCCCTCGATACCGCACGAAGCCGTAAGGATCAGTGTTGGCTCAGCATCGTCGATCCGCTTGGCCAGTTCGGGTGCAGCAAAACCACCGAACACGACCGAATGAATGGCGCCCAGCCGGGCGCAAGCCAGCATTGCGAAGACGGTCTCAGGAATCATCGGCATATAAATTATGACACGATCGCCTTTGCCGACTCCTACGCTTGCCACCATCGCCGCGACCCGCCCGACCTCATCCTGTAGTTCGCTGTACGTGAAACTGCGCAGCGTTTTGGCGACCGGACTGTCATAGGTAAGAGCGACGGCGTCGCCGCGACCCGCCGCGACGTGCCGGTCAAGGCAATTGTGGCAGGTGTTGAGAACACCGTCCGCGAACCATCCATCGTTTTCGTTGTAGACCTGCCGGGGCTCGACGAACCAGTCGATGGCTTTGGCAGCCTCGGCCCAGAAGTTGACGGAGTCGTCTGCAGCGCGGCGAAAGGCATTTTCATAGGTACTTTTGGCAGTGGCGGCAGTCATCCTTTGGCGCTCCTGTCTTGACCTTGGAGACGATGCGTCTGTCTCCGGGAAATGAGGATCGCAGCGATCACCATTGCGGCTCCGGCGAAATGATAGGACGCCACTCTCTCGCCAAGCAGCGGGATCGCCAGGACAACCCCGAACACGGTCGGCAGATTCATGTAGACCCCCGCACGCGCCGAACCAATCAACGCCACCGACCGGTTGAAGAAGCCATAGGCGATCAGCGACGGAAAGATTCCGACATACAGGACCGCAAACACCACGGCCAGCGTCGGGATCGACGGGCCGCTGCGCACCAATCCACCAAAATACGGAATTACCAAGGTTCCGATGCCGACCGCGAACAGCGTGGCAAGCAAGGTAAGGTGGTGCATTGTCGGCACCTTGCGAAGGAAGGTGGCGTAAGCCGAATAGAGAAATACGCCCGCAAGGGCGAGCAGGTCGCCGTTGTTGACCGCGCTCCAGCGCAGATCGAGCGGATGCCCCTTGGTCACGATCCATGCGATACCCGTGAAGGACAGCCCCGCGCTGACGGCTAGGAGCGGGCGCAGCCGCTCCCCGAACAGGATGGTCGGCATTGCGAGGGTCATGATCGGCATGGTCGATTGCAGCAGGAGGCTGTTGGTGGCTGTTGTGAGTTGCAGACTCCAGTAGACGACATAGGCGAACAGACCGACACCAAAAAAGCCCAGCAGCCCAAGCAGCCGCCACGATACGCGCAGGATCTGCCGATCGGCCCCGATGTGGCGCCAAGCCAGGGGAAGAACGAACATCAACGCGATAACCCAGCGCCAGAAGGCGAGCGACAAGGGGGAGATCAGGTCTCGCACCGCCCGGCCAACGATCGGATTCAGCGCCCAGAAGAATGAGGCCAGACAGAGTAGCAAGGTCGGGGAATTCCACATCGTCGACGCAGCACTGCGCCAGTCGGAGAAATTGCGGACGGGTGGACTCAAAGCGAAAATCTCCTGTGGTCCTAACCCGTTTGCAAGCCGTACGATATTTGCATATTGTGCATCGCATTGCCGCTAGTCTATAGCTTCGGTCGTCGCAACAACCGTGGGCAAACGTTGGAGAGAGCCGCGACGGGCAACAACACCCTCGTGACAAGGTCAACGCGAATGAATCGCCCCAGGTTTTCTGGGACGAAAACGTCTATAATCTTGAGATCAAGAGAATCTTATCGCGTTCGTGGTGGTTCCTCGGCCACGAGCCTCTCCTTCCAGAACCCGGAGATTTTATCACTTCCTTCATGGCCCAAGACAAGGTCAGCCTTTCGCATTAGCTTGTTGGATTGTACCGTGGCGTTATCAATTCGTGCCAACATCGGGGTAACCAACTTTGTCATGCCGACAGCGGCACTGCCAAAACTCTGCGCAACTATCACGGCTAGGTGTTCGAGCAGGACGGCAGACTGCAGATATTTCGCTCGAATCGCGCTGCTAGCCGGACTAGCTCGACAAGTCGCAGCTCGCCGCCAAGGCGATAAGGAACGTATGGTACGCGATTAGCGGTTCCATACGGCTTGCGCACAGTCTGGCCATGTTGTGGATGTAGGCCCGTCGAAGAACGTCCAGCGGAACGTTTCCTGCCACCAAGGCGATTCATGCTCGAAACGATCAGGATCCATCGGCCCGTTGGCAATCCTGTGATGCTTGTCGTGTACGCAGCGCAGCAGCACTATTGGCGCGCAGGGGAGCAGGAAGAACAGCCGATCACTCCGATCGACTTGTTCACGTGCTTGTTAGCGAAATCTGGTCCGTTGGCGCGAGGTATCAGAGGCTGCCGATGCCGCCCGTCGATGCGATGAACAACAGGAAAGTCGGCAGGGCCAGCGCGACCTCTGGCGCAGCTATCTTTTCTTACTCTGCGGAATGACGCTCGCGTCCATCCAGCACCTCTCTCAGTCTATGGTTTTCCGGAGCGAAGCGTGATTGCCGTCCTAGTTGCCCCGACGCGCAGGTTTCTGGTCAGAACCCGGCGTAAATATCAAATCCAAGCGCACCGACTGGAGACGCAGCTGAGTGGGATATTGGATAATGTGCCATCATTGTCCTATTCGAGCCAGGATTGAGAAAGCCACTGAAGCCCCCCGGCCCGATACGAAGCTTCTGCTTCATCCCGCAGGCTATTCGGTAATGCGGGTCTGAAGAGCATGATATCCGAGGTCGCGACGAGCCTCATCCAGCCGCTTGCCGCCGGCTACCGCCGCCATGATCGCGTTCTCGGCCACCTCGATCTTCTCGGCGATGGCCAGCACCTCCGCGACGCGACTGGCCGGAATCGACACCACGCCGTCCGCATCGCCGACGAGCCAGTCGCCGGGTTCGACCCGCACCCTGGCCAACTGGACCGCAGCGTTGCAGGTATCGGCCGTCGCCCGGTCCTTTCCGGTCTGCATGGTGACCCCGCGCGCGAACACCGGATAGTTGAGCGAGACGCAGCGGTCGCTGTCCCGGCAGACGCCATCTATGACAGTCGCGGCGATGCCCTTGGCATGTGCCACGTAGGTAAGGATGTCGCCCCAGACGGTCTGGTCCATGATGCCGTCGTTGTCGATCGCCACAACGGCCCCGGCTGGAACGTCGTCTATGTAGTCACCAACGCTCCCTCCGGTCAGGCCGACGGGCAGCATACGGACCGTAAAGGCCGGGCCAGCGAACTTCATCTCTCGTGCGACGGGAACTAGTCCGATGGCCTGACCGGCAATGGCCAAACGGTCCAGTGCGTCCGAGAGCGCGGTCACGCCGACCGCATTCAGCCGCATCGCTAGTGAATCGCCACCCATCTATCCTCTCCGCCTATGTCAGCATGCCTTCGTAGCTCGCGCCAAGAACCTGATCGATCGGTGTGTCAGCCTCAATCGCGGCGATCATCGCGGCTTCGCGGACATGAATACGCTTTGCCTCTGCCAGGACTTCGACGATGCGGGTTTGCCCGACGAAGACCACGCCGCTGCCGTCTGCCACAACCCAGTCACCCGGATTGACGACGACATTGCCCACCACGACCGGACAACCGCAATCGTGCTCGGCAATCCTCCCGCGAGCCGTTAGCGGGACGGCGGCACGAGCGAAGATCGGCAGTCCAAGCTCCCGGCTCTCGTCAATATCGCGGCATGCGCCGTCGATGATCACACCTGCGATCCCCTTGCGGATCGCCCCCCGGCTCAACAGTCCACCCCAGCCAGACACGTCAGTTCGCCCGCGATGTTCGATGACGACAATCTCGCCTGGCTGAGCTTGGACTATCGCGGCTGCACCAAGGTGCCTTTTTGGCAGGCCAGTGATCACCGGCCCCAGTTTCACCGTCACTACCCTCCCGGCGATGCGAAGACCGGTGGTGGTAAGAGGGGCAAGCCCCGAGACCGCGCCGGTCAGCCCCATCTTGTCGAGTGCGTCTGAAAGGGTACAAGTGTCGAACTCGGCAAGGCGCCGCGCGTCTGCCTTGTCGCAAGATTGACGGGCGGGTTCAGGCTTCATCGGAAACCATCGCTATGGCCTCGCACTGCACCAGTATCGCTCCGGGGAGATGGTCATAGACCAAGGTGTGCCGGGCTGGTCGCGATGCTGCATCGGGAAAATACTGAAGCCAGAATTCGTTGATGAACGGGCGTAATTCACTGGTTCTTACATAGAACGTCAGCTTAGCCACGTCGTCAAAACCGGCACCCGCCTCGGCCAGTACCCGACCAAGTTGCAGAAAGATCAGGCGCACCTGCTCTCTCGCGTCCGGCGCGACGACACCGGTCACGGGATCCATTCCATAGACACCCCCGGTTGTGACTAGGCTTCCCACCCGGCTGGCGGCCGGAATCGGATTGCCGGAATGGTGGAGTCCTTCGACTTCGATACTGCGACGCGCCACGATCGTTGCTCCTTGGCTTCAACAGTCGAGGCGCGTGAAGAGCCGCCGGGCATTGTGCTCAAAAATGCCCGTCCGCGCCGCCTCGTCCAGCGACGGAAGCGCTTCGATCACAGGCTTGAGATCGTCGTAATGACGACCGGAGACGGGATCGATCCCGTCGCCCGAGCCGGGCCTTTCGGTCCCGAAGCAGCACCTGTCGTACCCAACCGTCTTGAACAGCAGTTCGAGTGAATCTGGATTGTGTAAAACGGTATCGAACCAGAACTTGCGCAGGATTTCGTCAAACGACGGTGCGTCTGAAGCGATCCGCCCCTGCGCCCGCGCCATTTCGCGATGCGAACGCCAGCGCCCGACCTGATAGGGGATCGGACCGCCACCGTGGCTAATCATCAGCTTGAGTTCGGGGAACCGCTCGAAAACATCGGCCCGATAGATCGAGGTGATGGCAAGCCCTTCCTCTGCGATGAAGTGCTCGTCGTAGGTTTCGCGCCCGTTGCAGCATTGTCCCGAGTGGATATGGGCGGGCAAATCGAGTTCACAAAGTTTTTCGTACAGTGGATACCAGTAGGGATCACCCAGCGGCGGCGATCCGTTCATGCCCTCGCTAGGGTCGGGATTAAGCAGGATGCCGACGAAGCCCAACTCGTTCACCAGCCGATCAATTTCGCCGAACAACGAAACGATCGACCGGCCGACCTGCTGCGGCAAAGCCCCCACTCCGCGGAAACGGGTGGGATGGAGCCGCTGGGTTCGTGCTATCATGTCATTGTTGTCAGTAGCCCAATCGACGATGTCGTTCCAGCGGGCGGTGCCGTTGAGGGTCAGAAATGGCCGCGGTGACAGCAATTGTACGTCTGTTCCCACCCCGTCCATGATCTTGACGTTCTGGTCGGCGCTTTCTTCCAGCAGGCGATCGGCCACCTGCGCCCGATAGCTGTTGCCGTACTGCCCGCTGGAAACGATCAGGTTGCTTCGATGCGCGTATAGTGCGGCCGGTGCGACCAGGTGTGCATGGGCATCGATGATCATGGTTGACGTAACCCTCGCGTGGGTGAATTCAAGCGACGAAAGGGACGCGGCGTCCTCAGATCGGATAGACCAGGTACCGGGGGAGCACAGACGTATCGAGTTCGGCGCAACGCGACAGCAGCTTCAAACCGCCGTTTGTGCCGACCCGCACGGTGTCGATGTATTGCCCGGCAGCGAGGATCTGCGTGACACCGGAGTCCTCGGGCGTCATGAACACCGAGAAGTTTGATCGCATCGTCAGCGTATTCCCGTTCACGCGCTCGTATCGCACCCACTGGACAAAATGACGCGTGCGGTAGTCTTGGAAGGTGCCCGCCCAGATGTCGTTTATAAAGGTGACACGATCTTCGAGCCGCGCCCGGCAATCGTCGTACATGAAGCCCAGCGCCAGGCCGTTCTCGGTATTCTCGGCCGAACGGCAGATGTAGGAGGCGTCCTCCTCCTCGGCATAGTTGCCGAGCCAGCTTGCCAGATCCTTGCCGTCGAGCGCGCCGGCGTCGGCCAGCAGCAACGCGTGAAGCGCCGCCTCGAGCGAAGTATCGCTTTGCGTCATGCGAGCGCCCTCTCGAAGCCCATAACCGAACGATAGTGCTCCCAGCGCGGCAGGTTGCCGCTCTCATCGTTCTGGAGGAATTCCGATTCCAGCTTGGACGGATCGCGCACCCCTTTTTGAAAGATCGCCGAACCCGGCGTGTGGTTGCCAATATGGATGCGATGGAAGATTGAGGCGTCTTCCATGCTGATCAGGCCGCACGGACCGAGCAAGTTGGAGCTTTGCCGCAACCGGTGGCGCACCATTTCCTCGTCATCGTCCTGATGGGCAAAATAGGCGTAGTGAACCTCGACCGTTTCGGCGTCGATCGGCGTCGCGAAGCGCAGGTTGATCACGTCGAGGTGTTTGGTTGAAACAAACGTCGGGAAGAGGCTGACGATCCGTGAGCCAACTGCTGGATCCTGACCCTTGAACTCGATCAGCGACATGTCCTTGAGAACTGCCGGCCCGCTCGCGACCGAAAGCGCGGATTCGAAACAGATATGACCGTGCTCGGTGGCGGTGAACTGACGGCCCTTGCCGCCTTGCCAGTTGAGCATGTTGAAGGCCTGGTGGAGCAGCGGGGCGTGATAGCCGTCGTTGTCGGTATAGGACTTCCAGTTCGAATCGTAGCGAACCTTCTGGTATCCGAGCAGCTTGAGCCGCCCGTCGCCGCCGAGCAGCTCGCGCAAAGTGTTCTGGGAACCGCCGAGGTATTCCAGGAGCGGTTCAGTCTCAGCCGATAGCGTCACGAAGACGAGCCCATAAAAGCTGTCGAACCGAGGCTGGCTCAGCGGATAGTCGGACTTGTCGAACCCAGGAAGAAAATCCCTCTGGTTGGGGCAGCCGACAAGATCGCCTTTCGCGTCAAACAGCCAGCGGTGATAAGGGCATTCGAACTCGGTCTTGTTGCCCATGACCGCGGTTTCGAGCTGATTGCCCCGATGCGAGCAGGCGTTGTAGAATACGCGCACTTCGCCTGCCGTGTCGCGGGCGATCAGCAGCGGAACTCCCGCCAAGCGGTAGGTTTTGAAATCCCCGGGGTTCGGCAGCTCGCTCTCATGCGCTACCGGATGCCATTCCGGCCCATGGAAGATGCGCTTGATCTCTTCGCCGTAAATGTCCTTGCGAACAAAGGCCTCTTTTGGAATCTCGTTGTAATTCTTGGGCCACGACAGGCCTACCTGGTCCATTTCTTCTCTCCTGATGGCGGATCTGCTTTGCAGCAGTCGTCAGTCTTGTGCTTCGAGTGCCCGGCCCAGGTCGGCCCACATTTGGCCCGACTTGCGTGCGCCTTCGAGATAGGGCTCGGGGCAAAGATGATAGGGTGGACGCACCGGTCCGGCCTTCATCCAGCCACCGGCGTTCATCCGCGCTTTTTCGAGCGGGATGTTGAAGGTCGAGAATTCCTTGAAACTGCCGTTCGGGAAAAGGGTTGCCGCGGTCGGACCCAGCCGCGCCTGAAAGGCTCGCGCCGCCCCCCAGTCGCCGCTGGTCCGCGCTGCGGCGACCACATCCCGCAGCGTGGTGGTCACGAGAGGATGGCAGACCGCCCCGCTCGACCAGAAAGCGTCGATCGAATCGTCCATGCGCGCGGCAGCGTAGTAATCGAAATCGATCGGCAGCAGTTTGATCCGGCCGCGGATCGCCGCAAGGTCGCCCAGCAGATTGCCGACGCCGATGTATTTGGCGGTGACGACCTGGGGAATTTCGGCAACCTGGGCCCAGAACGGTTGCGGAAAGTCAAACTTGAAAGCCTCGGGATTGGCATAGATCGCGATGTTCATCTCGGGCACCGCCTCGGCCACGTCCTTGTAGAACTGGACCGCGACATCCCTGCTGGGCGCGCACCACATCGGCAAACCGAGCATCGTGCCGTCCGCGCCGATATTGAGTGCCTGCCGGGTCAGCGCCACCGTGTCGCGGGTGTTTATACAGGTTGTGCCGACAAAGATCGGTACCCGTCCGGCGGCGGCATCTACCAACGCCTTCATGAAATCTAATTTCTCGTCATGGGTCATCGTCGCCGCTTCACCCAGCGTGCCCATGCTGAGGATACCGTCGATTCCCGCGTCGATCAGGCCATTCACCACCCGCGCGGTTTCGTCGATATCGACGGTTTTGGTCGCGCGCCAATCCGAAGCGTCGTCCTTCGCCGGGGTCGGAATAATGGCCCAACCACCCTTGACGTCACCGGGGCTCAAGAGTGTGCGCGCCATCTGCTCTGTTCTCCCAAATATCACGCCCAGTTTTCGCCGCATCGGCGCCCTGGCGTTCTCCATGGTGTAACGCTTATCCTTGTGTAACTGCAAGGGGCAATATAGACTGGCAGCAAATTATGAACGGTGGCGGCGGTGCAAATCCCCGCCTGTCAGGCGACGGTGGAGCGGGAAAGCCTAAGGATGAGCTTGTTCAAACGCTTTGACCACAAGGTGGCGGTCGTCACGGGCGGGGCGCAGGGGATCGGTTTTGCCACCGCCCAGCGCATGGCGCAGGAAGGCGCAACCGTGGTGGTGGCCGACCGAGCGGCGGAGGCTACTGCCGCTGCGGTTGACCGAATCCGAAGCGCTGGCGGCGATGCCCACGCCGCCATCGCCGATCTCGAACAGTGCGAAGGCGCGGCCGGGTTGTACCGGACCGTCGCTGACCGCTTTGGCCAAATCGATGTCGCGGTGCACAATGTCGGGGGAACGATCTGGGCCAAGCCCTATTGGCACTATGCCCCGGAGGAAATCGTGGCCGAAATCAACCGTTCTCTGTGGCCGACCCTGTGGTGCTGCCACGCGGTCTTGCCGCACATGCTCGCAGCCGGTTCCGGATCGGTCGTCAATATCGGCTCGGTTGCGACGCGCGGCGTCAACCGAGCACCGTATGCCGCCGCGAAAGGCGCGGTCGCCGCGCTGACAGCCGCCCTGTCGCTGGAACTGGAATCGAGCGGTGTCCGTGTCAACTGCGTCGCGCCAGGGGGCGTCAACGTAACGCGGGTCACGCCACGCAATCCTTCCCCTGCGACCGAGGCGGACAGGTCCGGGTTTGCACGGGTTATGGACCAGACCCTGCGCGATACTCCGATGGCCCGCTTCGGCGAGCCCGAGGAGCTGGCCGCGGCTATTTGCTTCTTCGCCTCCGACGAAGCATCCTACGTCACCGGGCAGACCCTGTTCGTCGCGGGCGGGGGAATCGGTTAGGACCGGCCGAGCCGGCCGGCTCAATTAGCCCGCTTGAGTAATTCGCGCAAAGGCACATCAGGATCACCAAGCTGCGCCGCGCCGGCCTTGGCCCGGCGCTCCACCAAGCGTTTGCCGATTCCCATGTCGGACGCGCGGTTAACGGCCAGCAAGCCCTCTATCGTCCCGCCAGACAAGAAGAACGCGACGAAAGCGTTGCTTCCCATGTCGCCGCGAAGCACGACCTCAGCCTGCACCGGGATCTGTCCGCTGAATTGGATGTTGAGGTCGAACTGGTCGCTCCAGTACCACATCGGCTTGCAGTAATCGACTTCCTGCCCGAGGATTGCCAGTGCGGCAGCCTGGGCCTGGTCGGCTGCGTTCTGGTAGGTTTCCTGGCGGAACCGTCCGCCAAAGAATCCGTCCTGTTCGGCAACGTCGCCGGCGGCGAACACGGCTGGATTGCTGGTCCGGCATTGGCGATCGACGATGATCCCGTTGTTTACCGCAAGCCCGGCATCGAGCGCGAGCGAAGTCGCCGGCACAATCCCCACACCGACGATGACGGCATCGCACTCGATCAGGGTGCCATCGTCAATTTCGACGGCAGAGACCCGCCCGTCGACGAACTTGAAGCCGGTCACGCCGCGGTTGAAGTGGGTCTTCACCCCGCGCTTGCGATGCTCTTCCCCAAGCCAATGGCCGAATCGCTGCCCGAGGGCGCGTTCCATAGGCACCGCGAGCGGCTCGACCGCCGTTACGTCGCAGCCCAGTTTGATCGCGCTGGCGGCGACTTCGGCCCCGATCACACCCATCCCGACGATGACGATCCGCGCCCCTGCCTGCAGGTCTACCGCCATCCGCTCGGCGTCGTCGCGGGTCCGCAGGTAGTGGACGTTGGCGCAATCTGCTCCGGCCAGATTGAGCTTGCGCGCGTGCCCGCCGGTTGCCAGCAGAACCTGGTCGGCGACGACCAGTTCGCCGCCGCTCAGACGCACCCCGCCTGCAGCGAGATCGATCGCCTCGGCGCGCGTATCCAGCCGCAGGTCGATGCGGTTCTCATTATACCAGTCTTCGGTCTGCAGGAAGAAATTGTCCGGGGCATTGGCCGGATTCCACAAGACTTCCTTCGACAGGGGCGGGCGTTCGTAAGGCCGCCACGGTTCCTGGCCGATCAGCGTGATCCGGCCATCGAACCCAGCCTGCCGCAGCGTTTCGACGGCACGCCCACCCGCTAGATTCCCGCCCACAATTGCAACCGAACGCACCTGATCTCTCCGGCTCTAACCGCGCTGGTCATCCACTGTACCAACGCCGGACATCAAAATCTGTTGTATATTATACAATTCATTGCAGCATGTCCAGCCTACTTTGGGCGGCAAGTCTTTTCCAGGCGTAACGTGAGGGGTCGCCGCGACTCCGAAACGCCTTTGAGACATTGCTCCTGGTCGGCGACGTCCCGACTTGGCTTGAATCTAGTCCATCGTCTCGGGGGTGCCGGGCGAGGGTAAGTCAGAGACCATCCTGACTCCATCGATAACGATCGGACTGGCGACGCCGTGGCGGCCATCGCGCTCGATCGCCATACCGCGAGCAAGGACCTGCGGGTTGGCAAAGACCTGGTCCAGTTCGTTGATCGGGCCAGCGGCGACGCCGATCGCCTCGAGCCGGTCGGCAAGTTCGTTCCGCAGCCAGGTGGCGGTCAAGTGCTCGAGGGCAGTGATCAGCTCTTCCCGGTTGCGGACCCGGCCGGGATTGGTGGCGAAGCGCGGGTCGCGATCAAGTCTCGTGTCCAGCACCCGGCACAGGTTTGCGAACTGGCTGTCGTTTCCTACCGCGATGATAAGGTCGCCGTCGCGGGTCGGAAATGCCTGATAGGGAACCAGATTGGCATGGCCGTTGCCGACACGGCGCGGAACGATGCCCGAAGTCATCCAGTTCATGGCCTGATTGGCCATGACGCTCACCTGGGTATCGAGCAAGGCCATGTCGATGTGGGCTCCGGTACCGGTTTCGTCTCGCCGGTAGAGCGCCGCGAGCACCGCCACCGCGCTGTAGACACCGGTGAAAAGATCGGCAGCGGCAATTCCGGCTTTCTGCGGTTCGCGTTGCGGCTCACCCGTCATCGACATCAGGCCGCCCATTGCCTGCGCGATGTAGTCATAGCCCGCGCGGTGCGCATAGGGACCGTTCTGGCCAAAGCCGGTGATCGAGCAGGTGATCAGGCGCGGATTGAGCTGGGCAAGCGCGGCATGGTCGAGCCCGTACTTGGCAAGCCCGCCGACCTTGTAATTCTCTATCATGATATCGGCACCGCAGGACAGCTGGCGCACTATTTCCTTGCCGTCGGGAGTGGAAATGTCGACCGCAACGGATCGTTTGCCGCGGTTTGCCGAATGGTAGTAGGCCGCCCCCAGATTCTCGCCTCGCTCAGACATGATGAACGGGGGGCCCCAGTGGCGGGTATCGTCGCCGCTGCCGGGTCGCTCGATCTTGATTACTTCGGCGCCCAGATCGGCAAGCAATTGGCCGCACCATGGGCCAGCCAGGATCCGGGCCAGTTCGAGTACCCGAATTCCGTGGAGAGGCTTGGCTACCGCAACGGCGGCCGGAGCTGGTTTCCATTCAAACTTTGCCATGAATTAGTCCGCTGACCGTGGGGTGAAGCGACCTTTCCAGTCTCTCGCCATGTCCCCCGCGGCCTTGGCCAGCGTGAAGGCATCGATCCCGACCGCCAGGAAGCGTGCGCCGCCATCCAGATATTGCTGCACCAGACGCTCATCTCGCGAGAGGATGCCGCAAGGAATGCTCGCCGCACGGCACCGGATGAGGGCCGCCTCGGTCACCTTAGCCAGCGCCGGGAAATTGTCGGCACCCAGCAAACCCAGCGATGCGGCCAGGTCGGCCGGGCCGACGAACAGCGCGTCGATCCCATCGACCGCAGCGATCGCTTCGAGGTTGTCGAGCGCCAGCGCCGTCTCGATCTGAAGGATGATGCACAGCTGTGCGTTGGCTTCGGCCACATAGGCGGGATAGCGACCCCAGCGAGCAGCACGGGCACCGCCGATGCCGCGATCGCCGTGCGGCGGATATCGCGAAGCTTTGACAATTGCCGCGGCTTGGTCAGCGGTCTCTACCATCGGCACCATGATCGTCTGTGCGCCGAGATCGAGGATCTGGTGAAGGATAACCGGATCGTGGCCGGGCACTCGCACAATTGCCGAACATGGCGGAGTGGCATCCACCGCACGCAACTGCTCGGCAATTCCAGGCAAGGTCTGGGCACCATGCTCGGCGTCGATAAGCACCCAGTCATAGCCCAAACCCG
Source organism: Novosphingobium sp. Gsoil 351 (assembly GCF_009707465.1). Taxonomy (NCBI): domain Bacteria; kingdom Pseudomonadati; phylum Pseudomonadota; class Alphaproteobacteria; order Sphingomonadales; family Sphingomonadaceae; genus Novosphingobium; species Novosphingobium sp. Gsoil 351. The sequence continues at coordinate 1,100,814 of NZ_CP046120.1, read as the reverse complement.
CACAAATTTCCGCAATGTTCGGACTGGCCAGAGCAAGCCAGAACCCCAGCTGGACCGGTCCTTCGGGCAACCCGGCCTTGAACCGGTTTTCGGGAGTCTGCATCACCGAGCCCTCTATACGAAGCGGAAGCCGATTGCGCCAAGCGGTCCGAAATCGGCATTGAACACGTCGCCTGACTTCACCTCTACCGGGCGGGTAAATGAGCCGCCCAGCACAGTCTCGCCGGCTTTCAGCGATTGCCCCCATGGCGCCAGCCGGTTGGCAAGCCAGGCCACCCCATTGGCGGGGTTGTTGAGCACGCCTGCGGCGACGCCGGTTTCCTCGATCACTGCATTGCGGCTCAGCATTGCACCGATCCAGCGCATGTCGATATTGTCGGGCCGCATCGGCAAGCCGCCAACGATGATCCCGGCATTGGCGGCGTTGTCGCTGATCGTATCCTGGACCCTGCGTCGCGCACCGGTTTCGGGATCGACCGGGTACGTCCGGCTGTCGATGATCTCGACCGCCGGGATGACGTATTCGGTCGCCTTCAGGACATCGAAGATCGTTACCCCGGGCCCTTCGATCTGTTTGCCCAGGACGAAGGCCAACTCGACTTCTACTTTCGGGGTAATGAACCTGCTGAACGGCACGTCACCACCCTGTGCGAAAACCATGTCGTCGAGGAGGGTGCCATAGTCCGGCTCGGTGATCCCTGCGGCCTGCTGCATCGCGCGCGAGGTCAGGCCGATCTTGTGCCCGTATACCGACCGACCTGCGGCAAGCTTGAGGTCAACCCATTGCTTGCTGATATGATAGCCGTCAGCGATCGTCATACCCGGATATCGCACGGAGAATTGCCGGATCTGCTCGCGGGACTGTTCGGCGTTGTTCAATTCCGATGCCAATGAAGCGATCAGCCTGGCATCAAGAGTCAACGCGGTTTGGTCGGAGCCACCGCTCTCGTCCCGATGATCGAAACTCATGATCCCTCCCAAATCCAGCAGATCAAGCAAATGCATTGCACAATAAACAATGACCGTCTAGAGCTTCGATGCTCCCCGCACAGGTCTCCGACCTGAAACACAAGGGCGGCGCTGAGCGAAAGAGCGACAAAATCTGGCGGAGAATCAGGATGCAGAAAGACACCACCGTAAGAGAAGAAAAGATCACGGGCCGGGGCTTGACCTCGCATACCCTGCTGGCGGGCGACCCCAGCAAGCCCGCGGTGCTGCTGTTGCACGGTGCAGGCCCCGGAGCGCATGCCGGATCAAACTGGCTGCACCTGATGCCCGATCTGGCTGAAAACTTCTTCGTGATCGCGCCCGACCTGATCGGCTTCGGCCAATCGGTGATTCCCGACCCTTGGCCGGACAATGTCATGGCCTGGATCGGCACCAGGGTAGAACAGTGCTTCGGGTTGCTAGACACCCTGGGAATCGAGAAGGCGCACGTCGTCGGCAATTCGATGGGCGGCGCGCTGACGTTGCAGATGATGAGCGAGGAACCGGACCGGATCGACCGGGTCGTGCTGATGGGCTCGATCGGCGCGCCCGGCCCGCGCACGCCGGAACTGGCGCGGCTGCTCTCGTTCTATTCCGATCCGCGTCCGGCCCGCTATCGCCAGTTGATGCACAGCTTCGCCCACGACGCTGACAAGTTCGAGGGCATGGAAGAAATCGTCAACAACCGCTACAAGATCGCGACCGATCCCGAGATCATGAAGACCGCGGTCGCAATGATCGATTCGATGAAACAGGGGATCGAGACACTCAACATGCCGCCTTCGATCCTTTCGAAGCTGCCGCACAAAGTACTGATCTTTCATGGTCGGCAGGACCGCATCGTTCCCTCTCGATACCAGCCTCTACCTGATCGAGCACCTGCAGCACGCCGAGCTCTACGTGCTCGACCGTTCGGGCCACTGGTCGCAGCTCGAGCGTTGGGATGTAATGCGCCCGATGCTGGAAATCCACTTCGGGGCGCGGACCTTCTGAGCGCATTTTGCAAGCCGTAGTGGACCTGCCGGACGGGCGGCGAAGCGGAGGCTTTGCTGCCCGTCCTTGTCTTGGGAGGTGGCGACAATGAACAGCTCCGCATCGGCATCCGGTCCGTTCTGGCAATTCTCACTGGAGGTCTACGCCCGGCCGCAGGTTGCCGACCTGTGCCTGGGATTGCAAGATGAGTACGGTTTTGATGTCAACATCGTGCTGCTGTGCCTGTGGCTGGCGCGAGACGAAGGCCGAACTGTGAGTCTGACGGAAATCCAAACGCTACGCGCGGGCGTGGCGGAACTGAACGAAAATCTGGTCTGGCCCATCCGGCAGGCGCGGCGGTGGGCGAGGACCAGGATCGACGTTGCGCCCGATTCGCAAGCACAAGCCGAATGCCGCGAGATCTACGCCAGCTTGAAGGCGATCGAACTGCGCGGGGAACGCTGCGTTCAATTGGTCTTGCTCGAATGCCTGCGGTGGGTTGGCATGGGATGTGCTAATCCGGCGGATATGGCTGCCCGTGCAAGTCTGGAAAGCTATCGGCAAGCAATCGCCGCTCCCGATGCGACCGGAGCGATCCTGGCGCAGCTGACAGTCAAGGCGTTTGCATAGGCGCCAAGGCTGGGGTCTGCCTCGGCGGCGCTGCTGTCTTGACGAACTTGTAGATTCCTTCGATTTGATCGTCGCTCAACTCGGTCGGCCGGAACGGCGGCATCTCGACAAGCCCTTGCCGGACCACCGACCGCAGATAGCCGAGTTCAAGATCCTTGCGGCCGATCAGGGCGGGCACCGGTCTGCCCAGTTGCTCGAGCAGCATGGTTCCAGGATGACCTGGTCCCGGATCATGACACCCGGCGCATTTCAGCGCGTAGTTTTCCGCGCCGTCGGGTTGTTCCGGACTCGGCGCCCTGGTGCAGGCACCAAGGACAGCAACGAGCGATAAGACTGCCAGCTTCTTCATCATGCCTCCAACTAAAACAGGCGCACGCGGCTTTAGGCCGATGTGAACAGGGAGGTCGGGTCGAGCGCTATCTTGACCCGGGCGTGCAAAGCGGAAAGGCCTTCAGACCCGAAAGTCTTGTCCACCGCGGCGCGCAGGCCGGGCTCGGCGATGATCTGGCCAAAACCGGCTTCGGCCTGCGCGGCGATCAAGGCTTCCGCGCATCCACGCGCCCGCGCGGCGCTATCGCCCTCGGAACTCGCGAACGGCAGAACCTGCCGGTGATTGGCCGAACGCCAAATTGCGACCGCTTCGCTCACCAGATCGAAGCCACTTTTGGCGCAGACATCGCGCGACAGCTCGTAGAGGCGCATGGCTTCCTCGCCATCGACCGGGCTGACCGGATTGGCGGTAAGCAACTGATCGCCGTTCCAGGAGGCGACATTGGCCGGAGCGGATGCCACCGTGCCGGTCATCGTGCCCATCCGCCAGGCCCACAGCCTGGGATCGATGCCCTTGCCATCGGTGATCACCCTGGCACCGGGGATCGACGAAAACGCGCCCTTGACCATGTTCCAAAGGATCGGGACATTCCCGGGTAGCCCGTAGAGCGCGCCATAGAGGTTCCAGTACCCCAGTCCGAGCGCCTCGCCCGCCGCCTTGACCGCGTTGGCCGCCATCGGCCCCTGACCCTCGAAGTCGCTCCGTTTCCTGCCAAGCAGCGCGGCTTCGTGCAGGGCGTTGCTCACGGCCACGCCGTTGGCCACGACCATGTTGAGCTTGAGCGGACCGAGCACGTCGAACAGCGCGGCGAGCCCGTCCTCGTCGGGCACGGAAACCATAAACGTCTGGTGGGCTGGCGGCTCGGGCATCATCCACATGCCAACCTTGGTTGGAACAGCGAAGTCCGACTGGGTGAACAACCCATCGACCCAGGGACCGTAGCCAAACTTGAACAGCTGCCAGCAGGTGCTCTTGGGCATCGCGCCCATCCCCGTGCGGACCAGCTTGCCATCGGCGAGCATGACCTCGAGCCCGCACTGCATCAGGAAATGGTCGGAATAGGGCGTGTAGCCTGGGTGGCGGCCGACAAAACTTGCGGCGACGCTCGCATCGGGATTGCCGGAATGATCTACCCACAGCTTGATGCCCTTTCCCCTGATGTGGGCATCCAGCTGCCGGAAGGTCACTCCCGGTTCGACCAGGCAATAGGCCAGCTCGCCATTTACCTCGAGGATTTGGTTCATCCGTTGGAGATCGAGCACGATCACCTTGTCCAGTCCGGCCTTTTCCAGCCCATAAGCGCCGTTGCACACGGGCTGCAGCACGCCGCCTGCGCCGCTGACCAGTTCCAGCGCCTTGGCGAGTTGGGCTTCATCGGCAGGCAGCACGATGCCGATCGGGGACGCCCCGACCGTGGCATAGCGAGCGAGTGTCTGCGGGCTCCGGTCAACCGCCGCAGCGCCCAAAGAGGCCTCGATTGCGGACAGCGCGGCCGTCTGACGAGCTTGATCGGTCATGATTGGTTCCCCGCGTGCCTATTGTTGGAGGATCTTGGGATAGCGATCGAGATTTGCGGCATCGACGGCGAAGTCCCCCGAACGGACCCCTGCGCCGATGGCGCTGGGCGGTTCGCTGTCACGCCACGAAAAGCAGCAGACCACGCAGCGATGGATCGTCCAGATAAGCGCGCCGGCTTCCACGCCCCGATAGTCCGCAACGGCACCGGCGCTTGAACAGCGCGGACAGGTCGTTTCGCTCATGCCGAAGCTCCTCCCTGCATGACCCGGATTTTCTTGCTCAGCGCGTCGATGTCGGGGCCGGTCGGCGGGTTGACGAGATGCGCTTCGCCGATCGGATCGGGGCGTAGATAGCTGGTCGCATCGATGATCAGGCGATGACCCTTGCCCGGGACGACCGCCGAGGGGTCGATCGGAACGGCGGGCATGTTGGGAAGGACGATGATGTCGTCGGCGCGGGTCCGGGTTGAAAGCGCCCACATCACCTGGTTGAGATCGAAGGGATCGACATCGGCATCGACCATGATCAGGTTCTTGAGGTACATGATCCCGTGCGGCGTGCTCAGCGCGCGCAGAGCTACGGTCTTCGCAAATCCGGCCATTCGGTTCTTGACCGAAATGATCCCGGTTAGCCCGTGCTGGTAGAGGGCGTTGACCGCAGTGACCTCGGGGAAGTTCTGGCGCAGCTGAGCATAGATCGGTGCCGAGGTGTGCAGTCCGATCAAGGTGTCGTGCTCGGTCCAACCGCGACCGATGTAGATATTCTCGAAGATCGGGTCCCGGCGATGTGACACCGCCGTGACCTTGAAGATCGGTGCCTTCCGCACCCCGCTGTAGGAACCGGGGAATTCGCCGAATGGTCCTTCCAGCACCCGTTCGCCCAGTTGCATTTCGGCCTCGATGACGATTTCGCTGTCGGCGAGAATATCGATGCCGTTGCCCGACTTGGTCAGGCGAATCGGCGCGCCCATCATCGCCGAGGCATAGGAATATTCGGATTCCTCATAGCCGATCGGAGTTGCGGCGAACACGGCCAGGCCAGGATGGTTGCCCAACATGACCGCGATCTTCAGCGGCAACCCGGTGCGCTCGGCCGCCATAATCTGCCTGCCCATGTCATGCGAGGGAATGGTCATCAGCGTGAAGCTGTCCGGCCCCTGCAGCTGCAGGCGATAGATGCCGACATTCTGCTTGCCGAAATCGGCCGGATCTTCCGGATCGCGCGAGGCGACAGAGGCCTTGCCCAGATAGAAGCCGCCATCGTACTCGTTGATGCGATAGACGGGAAGAATGTCATAGAGATTGATCCCGGATTCGACCCGGCATTCGTGGATTGGGGCTTGTGCTTCCGGGACGTAGCTGATCTGCGCCTCGGCATCGCCCCAGCGGCCGACGATTTCGAAGAACAGCTCGCGGATCGACGTGCCCTTCGGGCGGCCGAGCAGCAGCGCGATATTGTCCCACGAACCGTGGACGCCCACCGCCGTCCGCTTGCCCGGGTAACCGGCGATGTTGTCAAAAACGATCGCAGGCGCGCCGTTCGCATCGCGCGATGCGGCAACCGCGACATTGCGCACGTCAGGTTCAGGCATCACCCGCTCGCTCCACGTGATCGCTTGGCCGGCCTCTTCGAGCAGCGCGAGGAAATCGCGCAGCGAAGTAATCTCGCGGGCCCGTTTGGCGATGTCAGTCATGTCTGCTTCCTTCTGCACGGCTGTTCAATGACCCCCGGGAGCAGCCGTCGCGGACTGGATCGTCACCCACTTCCACTCGGTCATGATTTCCAGATCGGTTTCGGTGCCTTCGCGCCCGAAGCCCGAAGCCTTCGTCCCGCCGAAGGGAACGTGCGGTTCGTCGTGCAGAGTCGGGGCATTGATATGGACCATCCCGGCTTCGGCGCGGCGGGCAAAGTGCAACGCCTTATCGAGGTCGCGCGTGAAGATGGAGGCGCTCAGGCCGTATTCGGTGTCGTTCGCCAGCTCGATCGCATCCTCAAGTGTATCGAAGGGATAGAGCGACGTGACCGGGCCGAATGTTTCTTCGGCAAACACGGTCATGTCCGCGGTGACGCCGCTCAGCACCGTGGCCGCGCAGCTGTTGCCGCTCCATTGGGCACCGGCCAGCACCTCGGCACCCTTGGTGCGGGCATCGTCAATATGGCGGCGCACCCGCTCGCGCTGGCGTTCGGAAATGATCGGCCCTAGCATGGTGCCGGGCTCTCGCAGTTCGCCGACCTTGGCCTTCGCCGTCGCGGCTGCGAAGGCGTGGGAAAAAGCCTCGAAGATCGGGCGTTCGACATAGATGCGCGAGGCACCCATGCAGACCTGGCCCTGGTACATGAAGATGCTGAACAGCGCGGCACCGACCGCTTTTTCGATATCGGCATCGGCGCAGACAATCAGCGGACTCTTGCCGCCGAGTTCGAGGGTGTATTTCTTGAGGGATTTCGCGGCTATCCCAGCGATATGCTTGCCCACCCGCGACGAACCGGTGAAGGTGATCGAGGCAATCTTGGGGTGTCCGGTGAGGACATCGCCGATTTCCGCGCCGTTGCCGTAGACCACGTTGAACAGGCCGTCAGGAACCCCGGCCTCGCTCCACAATGCGGCAAGCAAGTCGGCAATGCGGGGCGCCGCTTCGGAGGGGAGGAGCACGAAGGCATTGCCTGTCGCCAAGGCCATGGCCGATTGCTTGATGCCCTTGATCAACGGCACGTTGAACGGGGTGATCCCCGCCACCACGCCGACCGGATGGCGCAGACTCATGCTGAACCGTCCCGGCGTGTCCGAGGGGATCGTTTCACCCCGGATGCGACGGGGAACCCCGGTCGCGGCCCGCAGGAAATTGACCGCGAAGCGGGTCTCAAATCCGGCCTTGGCAATCGGCGAGCCGATTTCATCCACCAGTACGTCCTGAAACAGCGCGGCGTCGCGCTCCATGATCTCCGCAGCCTTGGCCATCCATCCCTCGCGCACCGCAGCGGTCATGTCGCGGTGTTTGAGGAACGCCTGATGGGCCGTTTCGACGGCGCGATCGACATCGTCTGCGTTGCCGACCGCCACCCTTGCGTAGCAACTGTCGTCGATCGGGTTGAGATCGTCGAAATAGGTGCCGCTGCCGGGCGCAACCACGCATCCGCCAATCCAGTGATCCAGGTTTTTCATCGTCCTTCAATCCTTGCGTGTGGCGAACGTCATCCCGCGTCGATCAGGCGGGCGTGCGCATGGATTTGGGCCAGATGCCCTGCTTGCCCGGCGAGAAAATCCCGTTGGGATCCAGGACGTCCTTCAGGCGGTGATGCAGATCCCACAGTGCGCCGTCGTTGTGTTTGTAGGTCTTGGCGATCTGGTCCATGAAGGCGAGGTGGGTACGGTACTCGCCGAAACCCGCCGCCGCGGCTTCATCGACCAGCAGGCCGAACAGGTTGTAAGCACTCTTGCGCATGGCCTCGTCGGCACGGTCGTACATGATCATTAGGATGTGATGCATGTCGCGCCAGCCGACCAGGAATTCGCCGATGTAGTCGAAGCCGTGATCGTGGCAGCGCTGCTTGATCAGGTTGTACTGGGCGAGCGCTTCGGAGCCGCTTGGCGCGGAGATCGGCGAGAAATTGATGTGCCCGCCGCCGCCGATCCAGTTCATGATGCTGAATTCGGTCATGTTCGGTTCGCCGCGCATTAGCCGCACGCGGTAGTCCCAAGCGGGATCGTTTTCGCGATCGAAGTAGACCTTGGCGCCGGGGATGCTCATCAGGGCCTCCTCGACGATCTTCCAGTTGTTCTCGATCACCGGGGGAGGACCGTAGAGCGCGCCATAGTAGTTCCACATCCCCAGGTGCAGGTCCGAGGCGATCTTGGCGCGGATCGACGGGGGCAGGGGGCCTTTGCCGTCGAAATAATGGCGGCGCGTGGTCTTGGCCGAGGCTTCCCACAAAAGATCGACCGCGACGGCGGCGTTGGGAATGATCTGGTTGACCTTGAGCGGGCGGGTGATCTCGAAGATCGCCTCAAGATCCTCCTCGCGCTGGTAAGTGATCATGAAGGGCTTGTAGCCGGGCGGTTCGGGCATCAGCCAGATGCCCATCTTGGTCACCACGCCGAAGTTGGACTGGGTGAACATTCCGTCGAACTGGGGGCCGGCGGCGTGCTTGGTTACCTGCCAGTGCTTCGAGCCGGCCAGCGCGCCTTGGCCGGTGCGGACCACCTCACCGTCGGCCAGCACGACCTCCATCCCGCACTGCATGATGAAATGGTCGCCATAGGGCGTGTAGCCAGCCCCATGTTCAAGCGCGTTGCCCATGACCCCGCCCCAGGCGGGGGCGGCCGGGTCGATCCACAGCTTGCTGCCGATCTGGCGCAGGTGTCGGTAGAGCTGCATGTAGGACACGCCCGGCTCGACCAGGGCGTAGCCATATTTCTCGTTGACCTCGATCACCATGTTCATGCGCCGCAGGTCGAGCATCACGTAACCTGTCTGGCGCGGGGCCGGACCACCGTAAGCAAAATTGCGACCGGTCCCGATCGTCCAGATCGGGATTCTGTAGGCGTTGACGATCTTGAGAATCTTCTTGATCTCTTCGACGCCATTAGGTGCAACCGCGGCGGAAGGCAGCATTACTCCATCGGCGAGCGGCGAATAGGCATCGCGATAGGCCGACAGCGGCAGGTTATCGACGAACACCCAGTCCTTGCCGACGATCGCGGACAGCTCGTCGAGCGCCCTTGCGAACGCAGCGGCTTCCACCCCGTGGGGAACAATGCGGCTCACGGCTGGACTCCTCCGATCTCATAGGCCCACGACACCAACATGCCGGGGCTGCTAGGGGCCAGGGCGCAGGTGCCTGAATCGCAGGTGTTAGGGCGGCGTTCGGATTTGCCGCCGATGGCATCGCGCACCTCGTGCGCCACTGCCACAGGCCACGCGAGCGTGGCGTTTTTGAGCAGGCGCGGAGCGCCCTCGGTTTGATGGTGCCATTGGCCCAAGGCGTAGTCATGCTTCCAGGTTAGGCGAGGATTGGCCCCACGCTCGACCAGCAACTGGCTTGCGATCATCGCGACCGGATCGGAGGTCAGGCCGACGATCAGCCCGGCGGTATCCTCGAGTTCGTGCAGAAGGCCGCCGAGCGACCGGTCGATCCGGATGATCCGTGCCGTCGTGCCTGAAGCGGCAAAGGCAGAAACGAACTGCCGGCTTTCCGGAATGGCACTCTCCTCGACGAGGGTTACGAGCCGGTTCCGCGCCGATGCCGGGCCGGACAGGCCGTTAAGTCCCGCCGCGACCGCTCCCAGGGCTCCGGCTCCCAGCACTTCACGGCGCCCAACATTCCAAGTCATCATGCCTGCCTTTCAATCGTTGCGGGAACCGGTGTGGCATCGGCGCCCTCTTTGGTCAGTCCCTGCCAGCGCTCGGCCACATTGCGATGTACGCCGAACAGGTCGAGCACCCGCATGCTGCTGTGATTGACTATCGCATCGATGCCGTCCGGGCGGGCGTAGAACGCGGGTACGGGAGGAAACACCACCGCGCCCATTTCCGTGCACGCAACCATGTTGCGCAGGTGCGCCAAGTTGAGCGGCGTTTCGCGGGTCATCAAGACCAGCCTGCGACGCTCCTTCAGCATGACGTCGGCCGCACGAGTAATCAGATTGTCGGACAGGCCGTTGGCGACTGCAGCCAAGGTCCGCATCGAGCACGGGGCGATTACCATCCCGTCACACAGGAACGAGCCGCTGGCGATGCTAGCGCCGACGTTGCGAACACTGTGCACGACATCTGCGGCGGCCTCGATCAGCCTGCGACCATCGGGAATTTCCTCGCGAATGTTCAGCAATGCCGCTTGTGACAGGACCAGGTGGGTTTCCCAGCCACCTTGGTCCCTCAACATCTCTAGCAGCCGAAGCCCGTAGACCGAACCGGTCGCTCCGGTAAGCGCGACGACAATGCGCTTCACCACGCAGCGCCCGCGACAGGCGCCAGGGCGCGAGCATCATTCGCGATGTTTAGCTTGGCGGCCATTCCAGATTCATTCTCCCTGCGCCATTATGCAATACATTACACATTGAGCAAGGAAAAAAGTACCTTCGCAGACGTCCCGGAAGCTCCCGAGACGGTCAGGCTTGCACTTGCCCGGACAGGCCGAGACTGATCGTTTTGAGTTCGAGGTATTCCGCGATCCCGTGACGCGATCCTTCCCGCCCTAGACCCGATTCCCTGATCCCGCCGAACGGCGCTGTTTCGGTCGACACGACCCCGGTGTTGATGGCGACCATGCCGAACTCAAGGGCCTCGGCCATGCGCCAGAACCGGTCCATGTCGCGCGTAAAGGCATAGGCGGCCAGGCCCGAACGGGTGCGATTCGCAAGAGCGAGTGCCTCGGCTTCGGATTTGAAGCGGAATAGCGGAGCGACCGGCCCGAAGGTCTCCTCACCGGCCAGCCGCATGGCCTCAGTCGCGCCCACCAGCACGGTCGGCTGGTGAAACAGCTCGCCCGCATCGTGGTGCTGGCCGCCCGTAACGACGCGGGCCCCGTGTCGTACCGCATCATCGACATGGTCCCGCACCTTCCGGTACGCGGCGGGTGTGATCAGGGGCCCCTGGTCGGTGTCCCCTTCCAAGCCGTTGCCGACCCGGAACTCTGCGACCCTGGCCGCCAGAGCCTCGGCGAACCGGTCATGGATTCCGTCCTGCACCAGGATCCGGTTTGCGCAGATGCAGGTCTGGCCAGTGTTGCGAAACTTCGAAGTGATCGCACCAGCCACCGCAACGTCGAGGTCGGCGTCGTCGAAGACGATCAGCGGTGCGTTCCCGCCAAGCTCCATTGACACCCGTTTAAGCGTCGTGGCGCACTGCGCGGTCAACACCTTGCCGACCGCGGTCGAGCCGGTGAAGGTGAATTTAGCTACATCGGGATGGCTCGTCAGGACACTGCCGATTTCTGGTGCGTCGCCGGCGATCACGTTGAACACGCCCGGTGGAATGCCGGCTTCCAGCGCGAGCCGGGCCAGAGCGAAGGCGGTCAGCGGGGTGAGTTCGGAGGCCTTAAGCGTGACCGTGCAACCGGAGGCAAGCGCTGGTGCAACCTTGCGAGTGATCATCGCGGCGGGAAAGTTCCACGGCGTAATCGCGCCGACCACACCAACCGGCTGCTTGATCACCAGGATGCGGCGATCGCGCGCGCTGGGGATAATCTCGCCGTAGGTGCGTCTCGCTTCTTCCGCAAACCATTCAACGAAACCGGCGGCATAGTCGATCTCGCCGCGCGCTTCGGACAGCGGCTTGCCTTGCTCGGCGGTCATCAGGCGAGCTAGATCGTCGCGACTTTGGATAATCAATCCACGCCAAGCTTGCAGCATACCCGCGCGTTCGGCGGCGGCGAGGCATCGCCATGATTGCAAGGCTTCGACATTGTACTTGATCGCGCGCATCGCCTCGCTCGCACCCAAGCGGGGGATCACGGTGATCGTCTCGCCGGTCGCTGGATTGAGGACCGGAATGACCTGCTCAGTTGTTGCGGCGCACACGCCGCCGATGATCGGCAGTCCCTCGAGGAACGCGCTCTGCGATAGGAAGGGGGTGGAGATTGGCATGGATCGGCCCCTTTAAACGAGCGACACGGCGCCCGTCGGCTTACAGGAAAACGGGGTTAGAACCGCACCAGTGGCTCCACCCCTTCTTGGCTCCGCCTTGAACGCTACGCGCCTCGCGAAGCTGTCCTTATTGCCCTTTCGTCCGCCGTCGAACAGGTAGCGCTCGTAGCCGTCACGAATTTCGTACGATGCAACAGCGCGCAGCGCCAGCGAGTCGCTGATCAGAATGGTAATCACGCTTGGGCATCAATACGATTGAAGGGCCCAGTGGTGGCCTCGAGTTTGAGCTCGAACTTGTGGCTCGGCTGGTCGGTGTTGACCAAGATCACGCCGCCAGAAGTGTTCTTGCCAAATAAGGTTCCCTGCGGACCGCGCAGGATCTGTACGCTGCCGATGTCCGACATGTCGAGCAGGCTGTCGACCGAACGGCCGACGTAAACTCCATCGACGTAAATGCCGACATCGGGATCGACGGTGATGTAGCAATCGGTCTGGTCGACGCCGCAAATGAACGCGGTAAGCGACGCGCGCGACCCCGAGATGTTGCCAACCAGCTGAATATTTACGTTGGGCGCATGGGAGGTAACCTGAGCGACGTTGGCAATCTGCCGGTCCTCGATCATGGCTCCGCTTGTCGCGGTGATCGCGACGCGGGTTTCCTCAGCGTTCTCCTCGCGTTTGCGCGCGGTGACGACGATCGTACCCAGGCTGCCACAGTCCTCGCACTCCTGAGCGGCGACGCCAGCGTCCGCGGCCTTATGCGCCAAGGCAGCGACCGGCGTCATTGCCATGTAGCAAAGTGCAATGCAGCTGCTGGCAGGCTCTAGGCGGCGACCGCTAAATGTCGTTGTATTTATTTTTAGTGAATGTCCCACTAAAAAGTCCTTGGTTTACGTACTTACATTATTATATACCATCATCGTCGCTAATATTCATCATTTTATCAAATAATTCTCAAGGAAATCCAGGCGATCATTGCCCCAGAAAATTTGATCATCGACAAACATCATAGGAGCCCCAAAGACGCCGCGCTGATATGCCATGCTGCGCACCTTCCGGTATTCATTCTGCCCGAGCGATGATTCGACAAAAGCAATGGCTGCGTCGGGATCCAAGCCGGTCTCGACGGCACACGCGCGCAGTTCGTCACGATCGCGCGGATCGATGCCCAAGCCCCAGATGCGGTGAAACGCTGCAGCGACGAACAGCTCGGCGTTGCCCTGTTCGCGGGCATAAAGGGTCGCGCAGTTCCAGTCGGCGCAGGCAAAGCTGGCCGGAAACCGCAAGCGAACCTCGTACTTCGCCGCCCAGCGTTCCAGATCGGCCATCATGACCTTGATCTTGGGGGGGACCTCGCGATTGGACGGGCCATAGTTTCCGGCCGCGATCTTAGCTTCCGGAATGTCGATCGGCCAAAAGTCGAGTTCACACTCGGTCCGGCGGGCAAGGGCTGGCAGCTTCAACTGCGCAAGGTAGCTGAAGGGGCTGATGAAATCGAAATAGAAGTCGATGGTGCGGGTCATCGCGCGGTTCCGTAACCCACCAGCTTTTCGTAATTTTGCCAGAAGCCGACGATTGCTCCTTCGGTAACCAGATGGTCCGCATCTTCGGCGCGCCCCCACCCATGGCGATGTAGGAGGTTGCCTGGTTTTCGCCTACAATCGCGTTTTGGACGATTTCGACCGCTTCACCGTCCTCCATCGAGATTAGTCCGGCAGGACCGATCAAGTTGGCCTGCTTAAGCCGGATCGCCTGCATTTCAGCATCGTCGTCGGCATAGCCGAAATGGGTCCACACCAATTCGAACGCATCGGTGCCCTTTGTCACTATCTGGCGCACAGCCAAAGTGTTCTGGATCTGCTGGAGCACCAAGTTAGGAAACACCGCAAGGATGACAAGGGTGACTCCATCGTCGAATTCCTGCCGACCCACGAGCAGCGATTTGTCCTGCAGTTTGAATTTGGTGTCGAACGTACGGGAGTTACCGTAGGCCTGCTGATCGGCGGCATCGTCGTTGCTGGCGGCAATCGAATAGAGCAGCGAATGGCGCTTGTTTGCGTCCATCACGCTCTTGCCCGTCTGGGTTGAGCGATAGAGCCCAAAGGTGTTGTGGAACAGGTGCAGCAGGCTGGCGTGGTAGGGATCGCGGGTGTTTTCCGCGTAGAGCTTCCAATTGCCGTGAACGATCTGTCGCTGATCGCCAAGTACTTTGATCGGCTTGCACATGATGCGCTCGATCTGTTCGACGACGATTGGCCCGAGGAAATCGCGCAGCGGTTCGACCGTCTCCGAGAAACTGGCGAAGACCAGCCCGCCTACGGAATCCGCCCGCAACTTCTTGAGGCCGTGTTGCTGCATATCGAAATCGCCCGGCATGCCGCCCTGGCCCTTGAGCCCTCGGCGGAACGGGACGCCGATTAGGTTGCCTTCGAGGTCGTAGGCCCACTGGTGGTAAACGCATTCGAGGTTGGGGCGATTGCCGCGGACCTCACGGCAGACCAGGGCACCGCGGTGCGCGCAGCGGTTGACCACGACATGGACCATGCCGGCGCTGGCCCGGGTGACGATAACCGGGGTCTCGCCGATAAACGTCGACTTGAAGTCGCCGGGTTCGGACACTTCTGCTTCCAGCGCAACGAACGACCAGGTCTCGCCCTTGAAAATGTTCTCCTGCTCGCGCTGGTAATAGTCCGGGTCGGTGAAAACCCGGTAGGGGACACGGCAGCCCCCACCGGCCACCGGTTGCAATGTCGTTATCGCATTCGGTGTCGTATTGTTCATGAACATTATCCCGAAATCAGACTAAATTGGGCGAACCATCATCGTATCGATGAGATTTGTGTCAAATACAGCAAGCTTCGAACGAAAAAAAGGACGATCGCCGCTACAATCTACTTCATCGATATACTTGCCACAATTGTAGATGATGGTACGTCCATCGGTGCGGGTCATCAGTACAGCATAGTTGGTCTGGACCTTTACCTGCAGTCCGATCGTTGAAATCAGGCGCGACGGCCCGAGAATGTGACGGTAACTGTGTACGGGATAGATGTTCGCCTTGCGTAGCGAAACAATCCGATCGACCAGCATGCCGCGGCTGTCGCAGAATACGGCCGCAATGCTCAGGTTGCGCTCAAAATTCTCGCGGGCAATCACGGTGTAGTTGCAGTCGGTCGCAAATAGTTCCGGCCATTCTTCCAGCCGATCGTCGTCGATCAGCTCGGCGTGAAGCGAATTGAGTTCGGTGGCCAGCTGCTGCAATTGCAGTCGATGGGAGGCGGCAAATTCCACTTACACACCGCCTTCCGGCTTATCTATCGCTACCCACCCGTCTTCTATGGTCATCGGGTAGGTTCTCAGCGCGACTTTGCAGGGAAATGCTTTGGCCGCCCCGGTGGCGATATCGAAGGATCCGCCATGGAAGGGGCATTCAATAATGCCGCCATCCTGATAACCGTCGGTCAGCATCGCGTTGCCGTGGGTGCAAACGTTGTCCGTGACGAAGACCTGGCCGTGCACGTTGTAGACGGCCAGCGCCGGTATCCCTTCAAGAAAAATGGCGACTGGTTCGCCATCCTTGACGTCCGCCACTTGGCAAAGGCGTAGTTTGTTCGCCATCGTGCTACTAAATCCTCGAAAAGGGGATTAAATCTCTCCCACAGCCGTTTAGAGCAGCGAGATGTCCATCCCGTAGCCCGGCGCTTCGTTGCCGTGGCCAAAAATGTCCCGCGTGTAGTATTCCTGCTGGGCGGAAGCCTTACGGGCACCCCAGCCGAACTCCCAGAGCCAGCCGGACGGATTCGCGCAATAGAAGGTCAGAGCCTGGTCGTTGGCGTGCTTGCCAAGTTGCAGCGCCACGTCAATCTGACGCGCACGCACGATGTCATGGGCAAGGCCGAGATCGTCGAGCTCGGCATACTCGAACATCAGGTGGTTGATGCGCTTCTCCATTGGGCCCAGACCGAAAGCGACCGAGTGCTGCCGCTCGTTGCAATGCATGAAGTAGGGCGAGGCAACCATGCCGTTGGGTAGTTGCAGGTGGTATTCCACCGATCCGCGCAGGCCGAGCAGGCCATAGAAACTCGCGGCAGCCTCGACATCGTCCTGGCGTAGAATGCAGTGGCCAACGCCTTCGGAGCCTGTCACGAATTTACCGAACATTGCCCGGCCTGGGTGGAACGGCTTGTATGCATCGACCTGCGGGCCATAGAAGATTTCGGTCGGATTGCCGCCCGGATCGACCAGTTTGGCCAAGCCCAGCACGCGCCGTTCGCCAGCTTCGGCATCGCTGGACACAGTCACCGCAATTCTTGCAGCAATCAGTTTCTCGATCAATGCCGTGAATTCGACGGGACCGGCGACACGCCACCCCAGGTAAGCGAGATCGTCCTGGCCATCGGCAATCAAGGCAATGCGATGATGCCACTGGTCCATGCGCAGATAGAGGCGATCACCTTCACCCTCGTCGACGATCTCCATGCCCGCGATTTCGGTGGCGTAGGCACGCCAACTGTCGAGATTCGATACGGACAGGCCAAGATACCCAAGTTCGGTGACAACTGACATCGTCTCAATCTCCCTCAGATTGCACGGTTTTCCGCGCCTAGTTGCGTCGATTTTTGTGGAGCCGATACCGGTATCGCCCCGTGTGAATTGCTGGCTTGGCTATCGCTGAATACACCAATGTGCAATACGTTGCACGAAATTAATCAATCGTGTACGGACGGTGCGACAGGCCTGGCCGGTCGATTCGCTCCGTCGGAGTATCGACAGCGTGGTTCACGGGTTGTGTCATCGGCCCCTCAACGCAGACACGATGGGCCGGACAGGGATTGAGCCGCGGGAGAGAGGAAGTATGCAAGCAACGGAAAAGCGCGTCGGAAGGATTGCCGACCTGCAAGCCTTGCGCGACCGATTGCAATCGTGGTTGGTTAAGGATCAATCCCGGGGGATCTACCAGATCGACCGCGCTGCGTTCACCGACGCCGAGATCTACGAGATCGAGCTCAAGCACTTTTTCGAGCGAAACTGGGTGTTTCTCGCCCACGAAAGCCAGGTGGCGAAGCCGCATGATTTCATCACGACCAGGATTGGCAGGGTCCCGGTCCTGATCACCCGCGACCGGTCAGGTGCGCTGCGCGGCATGATCAACGCTTGCGCTCACCGAGGCGCGCGCGTTTGCCGCGAAAAGGCCGGCAACAAAAAGAACTTCATGTGCCCATTTCACGGCTGGACCTATTCGTCGGCTGGGGATTTGCTCGACGTCACCGAAGAAAGGACGGGAGGGTACAGCGCCGGGTTCAACCGCGCCGATTTCGGCTTGCCGCAGATTGCACACCTCGAGAGCTATCGCGGCTTCATCTTCGGCAGTCTGGCGGACGACGTTCTGCCGCTCGAGGATTATCTGGCAGGATCGAAGGCTTTCATCGACCTGCTGGTCGACCAGTCGCAGCAAGGAGCGCTCGAGGTTCTGCCTGGCGCCACGCGGTACCGCTACCGGGGAAACTGGAAGATGCAGGTCGAAAACGGACTCGACGGGTATCACGTGAGCACCGTGCACGCGAATTACTTCATGGCGGTACAGCGTCGCGTCGAGGGAGAATCCAGTAACGAAACGAAAGCAATCGATTTTTCGAATTTCAATCAACAGGATGGTGGTTCATTCTCCTTCCAGAATGGTCACTCCGTGCTGTGGGCGGACTATGCTAACTACCGGGATCGCCCGAATTTCAGCGTTCTTGACTGGCTGGTCGCCAACCATGGGGAAGAGCGGGCGTTGTGGATGAACAAGCGCATCCGCAACCTGCAGCTATTTCCCAACGTCTTTCTGATGGATCAGACCAGCACCCAGGTCAGGATAATCCAGCCGATCGCGGTCGATGAAACCGAAGTGACCACTTATTGCATCGCGCCGGTCGGAGAGAGCGATGAGGCGCGGGCCTTGCGAATCCGTCAATATGAGGATTTTTTCAACGCCAGCGGCATGGCGACGCCCGACGATCTGACCGAATTCAACAATTGCCAGGTTGGCTTTGCTGCTGGCGCGGGGCTGTTCAACGATATGTCGCGCGGTTCGACCCGTTGGGAGGAGGGGCGGGGCAAATTTGGCGAAAGGCTGGAAGTGGAGGCTCTTCGGAGTAGCCCTGCGGTGGCCGACGAGGGCCTGTATGTCGCGATCCACGATGAATGGATCAAGCGGATGAATGCGGCAATCGACCAGGAATGTGCCGACCTGATCGCGCTCGGAGAAGCGGAGTCTGCGCAATGACCAACGCCGATACCCAATGGCTGGCAGTCACCCGATTTCTTGGCCATGAAGCATTCATGCTCGACAAAAAGGATTGGGACGGCTGGCTCGGCCTTTATACCGAGGACGCGGTCTACTGGGTACCAGCATGGGATGATCACGAACGCCTGACCGCGGATCCCAATCGGGAAATTTCGCTGATCTACTACCCCAACCGGGGCGGATTGGAAGACCGCGTGTTCCGGATACGTACCGGTCGTTCTTCGGCCAGCACGCCGGGTGCCCGCACGTCGCACATGTTCACCCTGCTATCGGTGGCGGACAAAGGCGATCTGGTTCAGGCTCGTAGCTCGTGGAGCGTGACCTCCGTGCTTGAAGGAGCGGTAACGACCTACCACGGCTCGGCGCAGTACGAACTGATCCCGGCCCGCGATTCGTTCCTGATCCAGCGCAAGGAAACCATCGTCATCAACGACCTCGCCCAGACCATGCTCGATGTCTACAGCATCTGACGTCGCAATGGCATCGCGCCCAGGCAGGCCTGTCGTTGGCACGATGATCGGCGATCCCGCCGGGATCGGTCCAGAGGTCGCCGTCAAGGCCCTGGCGAGCGGTTCGGTCCACGAAGTGTCCATTCCGGTCTTGTTGGGATCGACCGCCGCGGTCGAGCGCGCTATCGACATGATCGGAGCCAATGTCCGGGTCAGACCGATGCGCAGGTTCGAGAAGCCGAGCGACGATCCCGGTGTGATCGACGTAGTCGATACCGGCGCTTTGCCGCCCGGCGTCCTGCCGCTCCGGGAAGACACGGAAATCGCCGGACACGCCACCGCGCAATGGCTTGACGAGCTCGATGCCCTGGCGCGGGACGGTTCCTTCGCGGCGACCATAATGGGACCAATCAGCACCGGGTCGCTCAAGATGGCAGGCAAGCTGCACAAGGTAATCAGCCCGACCCCGGGCGAAAGCTATTTGGTATTGCTTACCGGGCCGCTGCGCGTCGCGCACCTGACCGATCACATGCCACTGCGGCAGGTGATTGATGTCATCACAACCGACCTGGTGGAGGGGGCCATCGGCCAGGTCAACGATGCCATGCGCTCGTGGGGCATTGCCTGTCCCCGCATCGCCGTGGCCGGGCTCAATCCGCACGCCATGGGCGACGAGGAGCGGCTGGAGATCGCGCCAGGGGTCGAACGGGCCCGGGCGAAAGGGATTGCGGTGGAGGGGCCGATCGCTCCGGATTCGGTGTTTCGCCAATGTATCGAGGGTCGGTACGACATGGTCCTCGCCATGTGCCACGATCAGGGCCACATCGCCGTCAAGACCTGGGGTTTTTCGGGCAACTGCGTGATCATGATGGGTCCACCCTATCTCCACATGTCGGTCGCCCACGGTACTGCCTACGATATTGTCGGCACCGGCAAGGCGGATGCCGCCATGATGCTGAGCGCTATGCTGACCTGCGGCCGGCTTGCCGCGGGGCGGGGCTTCACCGGGGGAACGGAATGAGCGTCGAAAACAGGATGGGTGCCCGCCCATCCCTGCCGACCGGAGTCGATTACGGCGTTTATCACAGTCCGAAAATCTTTGCGGCGGAACAGCGCAAGGTTTTTCAGGGACGCACCTGGTGCTATCTGGGTCTCGAAGCCGAAATCCCCGATCCGGGCGACTTCAGGGCAACCCACGTCGGGGAAACCCCCGTGGTCCTTGTGCGCGGGCTCGATTGGAAGGTAAATGCCTGGGTCAACCGCTGCGCGCACAAGGGTGCAACCGTGTGCCGCTCGCTACGCGGCAACCAGGCCGACGGTGCCTTTGTATGCGTCTACCACCAGTGGGCTTACGACGCCGAAGGGACGCTGGTCGGCGTCCCGTTCCGGCGCGGTCTCAAAGGTGTCGGCGGCTACGGAAAGGACTTCGATCCGGCCAACCACTCGCTCGAAAAACTCCGGGTCGAATCCTACAAGGGCATGGTGTTCGGCACGTTTTCATCCGAGGTCGAGCCGCTCGAAGAGTTTCTCGGCCCGGTGATGCGCAAGTACGTCGATCGGGTTCTCCAACGCCCGATCAAGGTGCTCGGCTACGCCCGCCAGCACATGGCCGGGAACTGGAAGCTCTATTCGGAAAACAGCCGCGACAGTTATCACGGGGCACTGCTGCACCTGTTCTATCCGACCTTCGGTATCTATCGGCAGAGCCAGGACAGCGCGGGGGAGCTTGCCGAGCAGGGGTTCCACAGCGTCTTCACCGTGGCCAAGCCTAAGGGCGACGTCGATTACGGCTCCTTCGGCGACGAAGCCAATCGCGAGATGCAAGGCACGGCGCAGCTCCAGGATGAAAGCCTGTTGCAGTTCCGCCCCGAGATTGACGACGATATCGGTCTGCACATCCAGTCGCTGTTCCCTTCGGTGGTGCTCCAGCAGATCCAGAATACGTTGGCGACCCGCCAAATCGTGACCCACGGGGTCGATCAGACCGAGCTGGTCTGGACCTATTTCGGCTATGCCGACGATGACGAGGAAACCACCCGTCACCGCTTACGCAACTTAAACCTGGTCGGCCCTTCCGGCCTGATTTCGATGGAGGACGGCGAGGCGGTGGAACTGTGCCAGCAGGGCACTGTTGGGGCTGAAGGCAAGTACAATTTCATCAAAATGGGCGGCGACGATGTCCGCGGGTATTATGCCCCGATGGGCATGGATGAAAATGCCGTGCGCGGGTTCTGGAAAGGATATTTGGACCTAATGGGCAACGCGTTGGCCACTTTCGACAAGCAGATGGTGGCGTGATCTCAGTCGATCCCGTGCTGCAAGGCCAAGTCGATTCGCTCAATGCCGCCTATGGGCTGTGCCTTGACGACGGCAGGCTTGAGGAATGGCCCGCGTTCTTTGTCGATGACTGCCTCTATCAGGTAATTGCAAGGGAGAATGTGGACAACGGTCTGCCTGCGGCAGTCATGTATTGCGACAGCAAGGGCATGCTTGTCGATCGGGTTGTGGCCTTGCGCCGCGCCAATGTCTTCCCCGAACATTTCAGCCGCCACCTAATCTCGCGAGCGGTGATCGCCGGGATTAAAGGAGAGACGGTGACGGCGCAGGCCAGCTATGCGGTATTGCAAACCCGCAATGATGGTGAAACGCGCATCTACAACGCGGGCAAATACATTGACATGCTGATCGTGAAGGAAGGCGCGGCAAAGTTGGTGAGCCGGACGTGCGTCTACGACACTCACCGCATCGCCACCTTGCTGGCAACGCCGATCTGACCACCGGTCAGAAGCAACAAAATTCAATCAGGCGAAAATCAATGAAACTCTTCATCAGCCCAGGGGCCTGCTCGCTCGCACCGCACATCGCACTTCGCGAAATCGGTGCGGATTTCGAAACGGTCAAGGTCGATCTAGGGACCCGCAAGGCCGAGACCGGCGACGATTTTCTCGCGGTCAATTCGACAGGCAAGGTTCCGGCCCTCTTGCTGGAAAATGGCGATATCCTCACGGAGAATCCTGCCATCCTGCTCTATATCGCTGATCAAGACTCCCAAGTCGGTCTTGTCCCGCGCGAGGGCAGTTTCGGGCGTTACCAGCTGCTCAGCCGCCTGAGCTTTCTTGGCTCCGAGTTTCACAAGGCGTTTGTCCCGCTGTTCACGCCCGGAACGTCGGACGAAAACAGGGCCGCAGCAACTGTGGCTGTCAAGAATCATCTCGCCGCGCTTGAACAGGAACTTGCCAGCAAGGATCACTACGCAGGCGAAGCCTACAGCGTGGCCGACATCTACCTGTTCGTGATGCTCGGCTGGCCGGGCCATGTTGGCATCGACATGGCCGCCTATCCCGCTCTGGGCGCCTACGCCGGAAAAATCGCGCAACGGCCCGCCGTTGGGGCGGCGCTCAAGGCGGAAGGCCTGGTTTGAGCGAGCCGCGCTGGTGTTGAATTTGGGTTTAGTGAGATTGAAATCATTCTCCATTTGCAAACGCATTCTTTGTGGTGCAATACTGCGTTGGAGTCGCAGCGGTGTGACGTGATCCGTTTCCATCATTTGCCCCACCGGGCGTTGGCGGAGGCGCAAGCAGATATGTTTGGGAGAGCTATGGTTACCGCTACAAACGACGTGGCACGTCCCGAGATCGGCAAGTCGCTGATCGTTGGTGGCAGTGCGACCAATTATCACGACGTCGGCGAAGGCGCGCCAATCTTGCTGGTGCACGGGTCAGGACCGGGCGTGACAGCCTGGGCCAACTGGCGGTTGAACTTGCCCGATCTGGCCAAGTCGTTTCGCGTCATCGCTCCCGATATGTTCGGGTTCGGCTATTCCGACTCCAAGGGGCGTATCGAAGACAAGCGGATCTGGGTCGATCAGGTGGCGTCGCTGCTCGATGTCCTCGGCATCGACAAGGTGTCGATGGTCGGAAACTCTTTTGGCGGCGCAATCACGCTAGCCTTCATGATAGCCCATCCCGATCGGGTCGAGCGGGCCGTCCTGATGGGACCCGCAGGGCTGGATTTCCCGATAACCCCGGCGCTCGAACAGGTTTGGGGGTACACGCCTTCGCTCGACGACATGCGCGCATCGCTCAAGTATCTCGCTTGGGATCACGGCAGACTGACCGAGGACCTGATTCAGTCGCGCTACGAAGCGAGCGTTCGCCCGGGAGCGCACGAGCCCTATCACGCCACCTTCGGCGGTGCCGATCGGCAGCACAATATTGCAATGCTGGCGAGCCGCGAGGAAGATATCGCCGCGCTTCGTCACGAAGTGCTGATTCTGCATGGCCTCGTCGACCAGGTCATTCCGCTGGAATCAACGGTGCGCCTCGCGGGCCTGTTGCCACGGGCCGATCTGCACGTCTTCGCTGAGTGCGGGCATTGGGTACAGATCGAGCGGATGGCGAGCTTCAACCGCATGGTGACCGAGTTTTTCAAGAGCGGCCTCAAAGGCTGACGGACAAGGAGAACTGAAATGGCGCTTACCGGAGTACTTCGCCCTGGCTATGTGCAGCTGCGGGTTCTGGACCTCGACGAGGCGATCCAGCACTACCGTGACCGCATCGGTCTCAACCTTGTCAGCGTCGAAGACGGGCGTGCCTTCTTCCAGGCGTTCGACGAATTCGACCGTCATAGCATCATTCTGCGCGAAGCGGATTCGCCCGGGTTCGACCGGATGGCGTTCAAGGTCGCCAAGGATTCCGATCTCGATCACTTTGCCGAACGCCTGCTCGACATGGGCGTCCACGTCGATATCATCCCGGCCGGCGAGGATCCCGGGGTCGGACGCAAGATCCGCTTCAACTCCCCGACCGGTCACGTGTTCGATCTCTATGCGGAGATGTCGCTGTCGGAAACCGGGCCGGCAGTCCGCAATCCTGATATCTGGATCGCCGAGCCGCGAGGCATGCGCGCAACCCGCTTCGATCACTGCGCCCTGAACGGGGTGGACATTTCCGCAAGCGCCAAGATCTTTGTTGAGGCGCTGGACTTTTCGGTCACCGAGGAACTGGTTGAAGAGGGGTCGGGAACGCGCTTGGGCATTTTTCTGTCGTGCAGCAACAAGGCGCATGACGTAGCGTTCCTGGGTTATCCGGAAAATGGACGGATCCATCACACCTCGTTCTTCCTCGAATCCTGGCACGATGTCGGACATGCGGCGGACATCATCAGCCGCTACGATATCTCGCTCGACATCGGACCGACACGCCACGGGATTACCCGCGGGCAGACGATCTACTTTTTCGATCCGTCGGGTAATCGAAACGAGACCTTCAGCGGAGGGTATTTCTACTATCCCGACAATCCGCGCCGGATGTGGCAGGCCGAGAATGCCGGCAAGGCGATCTTCTACTACGAGAAGGCGCTCAACGACCGCTTCATGACGGTGAACACCTGACCATGGACGGTGTGGCGACGATCCGGACGCTCGGACACGACCTCGCGGTACGGGCGGTTTCGGCCGCCGTTGCCGAAGGGGCCGGCCTGGGTTGTCCGGTGGTCGCCACCGTCATCGGTGCCAGCGGTGAATTGACGGCGCTGCTGCGGGCTGTCGGCGCACCATTTCCCTCTTCGCAGATCGCCCAGGACAAGGCCTCCACGGCCGCCAGCTTCCGCCTGCCGACACCGGACCTTTACCGTTTGGTTTCAGGCAACCCGGCTCTGAGCAGCGGACTCGCGGCAAGGCCAGGGATTGCAATGTTTGGCGGGGGCTTGCCGATCGAGATCGCCGGCGAGTTTGTCGGTGCGATCGGCGTTTCGGGGGGATCGGAAGAACAGGACATTGCCTGTGCCAAAGCCGGTCTCGCCGCGATCGGCGCCAGGCAGCATTGAGCGCCCGGTGCGCCGCTTGGAATAACCACTCAAAGGCCAGATGACCAGCGACATGTCCAGACCCGTAACCGATACTATTCTGAACTTCATCGGCGGTGTCTATCGCAGGGGCAGTGACGGCAAGACATTCGCGAACGTCAACCCCGCCACCGGGCAGCACATCGGGCTGGTTCATGAAGCCAGCAAGGCCGATGTCGATGCCGCCGTGGCAGCCGCCAAGACAGCGCTGAATGGTCCCTGGGGCAGGATGACCACGGCCGAGCGGATCAAGCTGATCACGGCGGTCGCCGCCGAGATCGAGCGCCGCTCCGAAGATTTCCTCGAAGCCGAAGTGGCCGATACCGGCAAGCCTCGTCATGTTGCCTCGCACATCGACATTCCGCGCGGTGCCGCCAATTTCCGAATGTTCGCCGACGTGATCGCGACCATGCCGACCGAATCGTTCGCCACGGACACACCTGACGGTGGCCGGGCGCTCAACTACGTGGCGCGCAAGCCCAAGGGCGTAATCGCCGTGATCTGCCCGTGGAATTTCCCGCTGCTGCTGATGACCTGGAAGGTCGGCCCGGCGCTGGCCTGCGGCAACACCGTGGTGGTCAAGCCGTCGGAAGAGACGCCGCGGACCGCGGCACTGCTGGGCGAGGTAATGAACGCCGTGGGCATGCCTGAAGGCGTTTACAACGTGGTTCACGGCTTCGGCGCAGGCTCGGCAGGTGAATTCCTGACCTCCAACAAGGACGTCGATGCGATCACCTTCACCGGCGAGACCGGTACTGGCCAGGCGATCATGCAAAAGGCCGCAATTGGGGTTCGCGACGTGTCGTTCGAACTTGGCGGCAAGAATCCAGCGATCGTCTTCGCCGATGCCGATCTGGATAAGGTGGTCGAAGGTCTCTCGCGTTCGGTGTTCCTAAACACCGGGCAGGTCTGCCTCGGCACCGAGCGGGTTTATGTCGAGCGCCCGCTGTTCGACGAATTCATTCGGCGGATGACGATGGCGGCGCAGGCGTTCAAGCCTGGCGCAGCCGGTGATCCAGCCTATCTTGGTCCGCTGATCAGCGCGGAGCACCAGGAAAAAGTCCTTGGCTATTACGCCAAGGCGGTGGCCGAAGGAGCGACAGTCGTCACTGGGGGCGGCGTTCCCGAGATCGATGGCGCGCAAGGCGGCGGGTTCTATGTCGAGCCAACCCTCTGGACGGGGCTTGCGCACGACAGCACGGTCATGCGCGAGGAAATCTTCGGCCCCTGCTGCGGCGTGATCCCCTTTGACGCCGAGGACGAGGCCGTCGCGCTGGCCAACGATACCGAATATGGTCTGTGCGCGACGGTCTGGACCGAAAACCTTTCACGCGCGCACCGGGTGGCGGCGGAGATGCGGGTCGGGGTCTGCTGGGTCAACTGCTGGTTCCTTCGAGATTTGCGCACCGCCTTTGGCGGCTCGGGCCAATCCGGGATCGGCCGGGAAGGCGGCGTGCACAGTCTCGAGTTCTACACCGAAATCCAAAACATCTGCGTGAAGCTCTGAGACCATGACAACATCAAAAAATATCGACCCGAAGGTCATCGTACAGGCCGCGGAACTGCTGCGCGGCGCGGCGGAGAGCGGCAAGCCGGTGGCACCCGTGCGCGACCTGATTTCCGCAGGCGGCTTGGACGCCGCCTATGCCGTGCAGGAGGTCAATACCCGGCACTACCTCGACAGCGGACGCCGCCTGGTCGGGCGCAAGATCGGGCTGACCTCGATTGCGGTCCAGCGCCAGCTCGGCGTCGACCAGCCCGATTACGGCATGCTGTTTGCGGACATGGACGTGCCCGAGGGCATTCCCATTTCGCTTGACCAAGTGATCCAGCCCAAGGTCGAGGCGGAGATCGCGATCGTCATCGGCCGCGACCTGCCGCATCCCGATCTCACCACAGCAGAGATGATCCGCGCGGTAGAATATGTTGTGCCGGCGATCGAGGTCGTGGACAGCCGGGTGGCCAACTGGGACATCCGCATCTGGGACACGGTTGCCGACAATGCTTCGAGTGGGCTCTTCGTGCTCGGCGCGGTCCCACGCAAACTCGACGGTCTCGACCTACGAGAATGCGGGATGGTGATGGAATCTAAGGGCGAGCCGATTTCGGTCGGCGCTGGAATTGCCTGTCTCGGCAGCCCGATCACCGCCTCGCTTTGGCTGGCGCGGGTCATGGCCCAGGTCGGTCGGCCGCTGCTCGAAGGCGACGTGATCCTCTCGGGTGCTCTCGGGCCAATGGCCGGGGTGAGCCGCGGCGATGTCGTCGAAGCGAGGATCAATGGTGTCGGAATGGTGCGGGCAGCCTTCGCTGCCGAAGCCGGCTGACGACGGGACGGAAAGACAAATAATGTCCAAGATGAAGTGCGCAATCATCGGCTCCGGCAACATCGGCACCGACCTGATGATCAAGCTGCTCAAGGGTTCGGAAGTGCTCGAACTGGCCGCGGTCGTCGGAATCGACCCGGCTTCGGAAGGGCTGGCGATTGCTCGCGAGCGAGGGGTGACGACGACCCACGAAGGGATGGAAGGGCTGCGCAAGCTGCCGGTCTATCCCGAAATCGGCATCGTCTTCGACGCGACCTCGGCCTATGCCCACAAGGGACACGACGCCGCACTGCAGCAAGACGGCAAGCTTGTGGTCGATCTGACCCCGGCGGCGATCGGTCCGTTCTTCGTGCCGCCGGTGGGCGGCGCGCTCGAAAGCGGCATTCGCAATGTCAACATGGTCACCTGCGGCGGACAGGCGACGATCCCAATCGTCGCTGCGGTCTCGCGCGTGACTTCGGTCCACTATGCCGAAATCGTCGCGTCGGTGTCCTCGCGCTCGGCCGGACCCGGCACCCGCGCCAACATCGACGAGTTCACCCGGACCACCGCCAAGGCGATCGAGATTGTCGGCGGCGCGGGCCGCGGACGCGCGATCATCATCCTCAATCCGGCCGAACCGCCGATGATCATGCGCGACACAATCTTCACGCTGACCGACCAGGTCGACGAGGACAAGATCCGTGCGTCGATCCAGGAGATGGTGCAGACCGTCCAGTCCTACGTGCCTGGCTATCGCCTCAAGCAGGAGGTGCAGTTCGAGCGCTTCGGCTCGAACCGGCCCTTGAAAATTCCGGGCTACGGCGAGTTCGAGGGGCTCAAGACCAGCGTGTTCCTCGAGGTCGAGGGCGCGGGAGACTATCTGCCCAGGTATTCCGGAAACCTGGACATCATGACCGCCGCCGCCAAGGCGGCTGGCGAACGTCTCGCCCAACAGCATATCGAGAAGGCGGCAGCATGACTTTCAATCCCGAAAGCGGCAAGCTGTATATCCAAGACGTCACCCTGCGTGACGGGATGCATGCCATCCTGCACATGTACGGCACCGACAGCGTCCGCACGATCGCGAAGGCGCTTGACGACGCTGGCGTCGATGCGATCGAGGTTTCGCATGGCGACGGCCTCAATGGCACCTCGTTCAACTACGGGTTCGGCGCCCATACCGACTGGGAATGGATCGAGGCCGCCGCCGATGTCATCAAAAACGCGGTGCTGACCACGCTGCTGGTGCCCGGGATCGGTACTGTCGAAGAACTGCGGCGGGCCTATTCGCTGGGGGTGCGTTCGGTGCGAGTCGCCACCCATTGCACCGAGGCCGATGTCGCCAAGCAGCACATTGGCATCGCCCGCGATCTCGGCATGGACGTCTCGGGCTTCCTGATGATGAGCCATATGATCGACGCCGAGGCCCTCGCGCAGCAGGCGTTGCTGATGGAAAGCTATGGCGCGCTCTGCGTCTATGTGACCGACAGTGGCGGCGCGCTCGACATGGACGGGGTGCGCGATCGCCTGCGCGCCTATGACCGGGTGCTCAAGCCGGCAACCCAGCGAGGCATTCATGCCCACCACAACCTCTCGCTCGGGGTCGCCAATTCGATCGTCGCCGCCCAGGAAGGGGCGGTGCGGATCGATGCCAGTCTCGCCGGTATGGGGGCAGGGGCCGGCAACGCCCCGCTCGAGGTATTCATCGCGGCAGCTGATCGCAAGGGTTGGAACCACGGCTGCGATGTGATGGCGTTGATGGACTCTGCGGAGGACATTGTCCGTCCGCTGCAGGACCGCCCGGTGCGGGTCGATCGCGAGACGCTGAGCCTTGGCTATGCCGGAGTGTATTCCAGCTTCCTGCGCCACGCCGAAAGAGCGGCGGAGCAATACGGCCTCGATACCCGCGAAATCCTGATCGAACTGGGCAAGCGGCGGATGGTTGGCGGTCAGGAAGACATGATCGTTGATGTCGCACTTGACCTCGTTTCCAAGCGCGCAGCTTAGGACAAGGGCCATGGACAAGCTTGAGCAATACGCGGAAACCCTGGACGGTGCAGCGCTCAACGCCCGCGCGATCCCCCAGCTGACCCACGGCGATCCCGATTTGAGCGTGGCCGATGCCTACCGGGTTCAGAAGCTGTCGGTCGATCGCCGCCTCGCGCGCGGCGAACGCCGGATTGGCGTCAAGATGGGACTGACCAGCCGGGCCAAGATGCTGCAAGTCGGAGTCGACGAGGTAGCCTGGGGCCGCCTGACCGATGCGATGCTGATCGAGGAAGGCTCGGCAATATCGCGCGCGCGCTTCGTCCATCCCCGGGTCGAGCCGGAAGTCGCGTTCCTGATGAAGGCATCGCTCTGCGGGAAGGTCACGGCAGCCGAGGCACTGGCGGCGGTCGAGGCGATCGCCCCGGCCATGGAGATCATCGACAGTCGGTACGAGAACTTCAAGTTCGCGCTGTCCGATGTGATCGCCGACAACACCTCGTCATCCGGTCTCGTGATCGGATCGTGGAACGATCCCTCCAAGGATTTCTCCAATCTCGGGGTGATCCTGGAAATCAACGGCCAGGTGACCGAGGTCGGTTCGACCGCGGCGATCCTCGGCCATCCGCTCCGTTCGCTGGTCGCCGCGGTGCGGCTGGTCGCCGAAGCGGGAGAGCAGATCAACGCAGGTGATATCGTCATGGCAGGCGGGATCACCGCAGCGCCGAACCTTGCGCGCGGGCAGACCGTTCGCACGACTATCCAAGGGCTTGGTGCCGTCATGTTCCAGGTGGAGGCGTAGATGCCGATCATTGAGGTCAATATGCTTGAGGGCCGGTCGGCCGATGACAAGGAGCGGCTGATCGAGGCGCTGACCGACGCGGCGTTCAACTCGATAGGTGCGCCGCGCGAATCGGTACGGATCATCTTGCGCGAAATGCCTGCAGGCCATTTCGCGGTGGGCGGGCGATCGTTTGCGGCGAAGGCGGCCGCCGAAGTCGGCACCAAGGGTTGAACGATGGCTGCGCTGCACCGGATCCGGATTGTCGATGGCGCGGAGTTTGATTGCGGCGAAGACGAACGGGTTCTGCTAGCGATGGAACGCTGCGGGGCTGATGATATCGGGGTCGGTTGCAGGGGTGGCGGCTGCGGGATTTGCCGGATCAGGGTCGTCGATGGCGATTACAGGACCGGCAAGATGAGCGCGGAAAAGGTTTCGGACGCCGATCGGGCAGCGGGCTTTGCGCTGGCGTGCCGCCTGTACCCGGCGGATGATCTTTTGATCGAAGTTACATAGAATCAAAGGGCGAATAGGAATGGCTACGCAATTGGTGAATTTCGAAAGCGACTACGGGATCAAGTCTGAGTACGGCCATTTCATTGGCGGAGAATGGGTTTCCGGCGATAGCGGGAAGACGATCGACCTGATCAATCCGGCAACCGGTGCGGTTCTTACCAAGATTCAGGCCGGCAATGCCAAGGACATCAAACGCGCGGTCGCCGCGGCCAAGGCCGCCTTCCCGGCCTGGTCGGAAAGTTCGCCCGCCGAGCGTCAGGAAATCCTGATCGATATTGCCCGGCGCCTTAAGGCGCGCCACAAGCACTATGCCACGCTCGAAACGCTGAACAATGGCAAGCCGATCCGCGAATCGATGTTTTTCGACATGCCCCAAGCGATTGGCCAGTTCGAACTCTTTGCCGGAGCGGCCTATGGTCTCCACGGCCAGACGCTGGACTATCCAGATGCGATCGGCATTGTCCATCGCGAGCCTCTGGGGGTTTGTGCCCAGATCATTCCGTGGAATGTTCCGATCCTGATGATGGCCTGCAAGATCGCGCCAGCGCTGGCTTCGGGCAACACCGTGGTGCTCAAGCCGGCCGAAACCGTCTGCCTGTCCGTGATCGAGTTCTTCGTCGAAATGGCCGACCTGCTGCCGCCGGGCGTCATCAACGTCGTGACCGGCTATGGTGCGGATGTCGGCGAGGCCCTGGTGACACACGAGGATGTCCGAAAAGTCGCCTTCACCGGTTCGGTTGCGACGGCACGCCGGATCATCCAGTATGCCTCGTCGAACATCATTCCGCAGACGCTGGAACTCGGCGGCAAGTCCGCGCACATCGTGTGTGCTGATGCCGATATCGATTCGGCGGTTGAAGCAGCCACCATGTCGACGGTGCTCAACAAGGGTGAAGTATGCCTCGCCGGCTCGCGCCTGTTCCTGCATGAAACGATCCAGGAGGAATTTCTTGCCAAGTTCAAGGTAGCGCTCGAAGGCATCCGCCAGGGCGATCCGCTGGATTTTGCGACTCAGCTTGGTGCCCAGGCCTCGCAGATGCAGATGGACAAGGTTCAGGGCTATCTCCAGCTTGCTGCTGAAGAAGGGGCTACCGTGCTGACCGGTGGTAGCCGCAGCGCCGACCCCAATCTGGCCGATGGGCATTTCGTTCAGCCGACCGTCTTCACCAACGTGAAGAATTCGATGCGTATCGCCCGTGAGGAGATTTTCGGCCCCGTCACCAGCGTTATCAGCTGGAGCGACGAGGAGGCGATGATGAAGCAGGCCAACGACTCGACCTTCGGACTTGCCGGTGGCGTGTGGACCCGTGACATCGCGCGCGCGCACCGCATCGCCCGCAAGCTCGAAACAGGCACGGTGTGGATCAACCGCTACTACAACCTCAAGGCCAACATGCCGCTGGGCGGTTACAAACAAAGCGGGTTTGGGCGTGAATTCAGCCATGAAGTGCTGAGCCACTACACCCAGACCAAGTCGGTGGTGGTCAACCTGCAGGATGGCCGCACCGGGATGTTCGACCAGTAGGGCCGATGGAGCGGATCATCGGCCGGAGCAGACGCTGGTCTTCCGCAATTCTCGCGGAAAGAGCAGCCTTGCTTATCGGGCGCGCCGTCGGAATCGGTGACGGCTGCCCGATGCGTCACCGTAGCGTCGCTGCTGGCGGGCTCGTCCATGACGATTCGCCTTCCCAGCCGGTGCGTTCGCCGGCCATGCAACTCTCGTGTCTCCGGGCTACAGCGCGTCTTCCGCAGATTCCCGCCAGGCCGCTTCGAATGACAAAAGTTGAGTTCGGCAACCTCGCCAAACCAAGGACGGCAACCGATGGCTGAAAGATTCGACTTCAAGGACTTGCTGGCCGTCCCCGGAGTTATTGGCGCGGCGCGATGGAGGCCCACCCATCTTGGGAAATCGATCGCGCCCCCCGAACTGGTCGAGTTCGGCGGCGACTTGAATAGGGACCGGGCCGAACGGATGATGGCCCACGCTGAAGCGGCAGGATTGAGCATCTACGGCATCGGTCAGCTGAGCTACCAGCGCGCGCCAGTCGACAAGACGGTCGTTTATCCGATCGACGCCTTTTACGCCCACGGGCAGCATACGTCGGTGGTTGCGAGCTTGAACCGAGTGGCGGCCCTTATCGACAATTCCACGCAGGTCGACGTCCAAAACCTGGTGCGCAAGATGATCTTGGTCGACAACTGATACAGGCTTGGGGCGATCCCCTGCGCACCAATCCGTAAGGCGTGAGCCCAGCTTCTGGGTGCCACCCCGCGATCACCGTCCGTCTGAACAGGCTCGGATGCCCCGAGAAAATACGATTACGCGTCCGTGCAAGCCCCCGGGGGCTTGCACGTACCGGGGCTGCTCAGGCAATGGTAGTCGGCGCGAAAGTACAACGAAGGGTCGATCCTGCCCTATGAGTGCGCACGCTCGAGGCTGGTCTCGAGTCCCGGAATCTAGGCTTTCGCGCCTCTACGATCGCCTGCGACGCCCTCGCCGCGGTTGAGCGACCGATCTCTAAAACGGGTCGGCTTCGCGACCTTGCACGTCGAATCTCTAGGGTCTAGAGCTGGAGAACGCTCGGGTTCGCGGCGAAGAACGGGTGCCATCAAAGCGGACGTCACAGCAAGTAGAAAGAAGCGGAGATGTTTCGGGAAAATATTGACAAGAACGCTCAAAGTAAACTTGCGTCGGCCGACGGGGGGCCTGCACAGCGTAAATCTATTCAGTCCGTGGAGATCGGTACGCGGGTGCTGATTGCTCTAATGGATCGCGATGGCGGGGAGGCGCACTTGCGCGATGTCGCCGAGCGTTCCAACCTATCGCGAAGCCAAGCGCATCGTTATCTGCTGGCATTCGTGAACGGTGGTCTGGTCGAGCAGAATCCGGCCAGCGGAAAATATTCCCTTGGTAGCCTGGCGGTCCGCATCGGGTTGGCTGCCATGGCAAAGTTGGACCCTATACGCGTCACCGGCGAGCAGCTCGATGCTCTTTTGAAAGAACTGAAGACCACGGGTCTGATGAGCGTCTGGGGTACGTACGGACCGACCATCATCCGCTGGCTGGATGGGGGCATTCCACTCTTCGCTTCGTTTCACGTGGGGTCGATTCTGCCGCTGCAAACATCTTCCACAGGCCTACTTTATCTGACGTATTGCCCTGACGCGCATACGAAGGAGCACCTTGCGTGGGAGCGTGCGAACGGGGTCTACGTCGACGACGAGGAACTGAAGACGAAGACGGAAAAGGTCAGAAGAGACGGATTTGCGTCTACGTTTGGCACGGTTGTCCAGGGCCTGTCCGCCATTTCCGTACCGGTGATCGACTCGCAGAACCGCATGGTCGCGACGATGAGCGCGCTGGCTCGGACGCAGGACAATAAATTTTTCAGCGAGAAGACGATAAATCGAATTAAGGAACAAGGTCGGCAGGCCAGCATTGCGATCGGTTGGTCCGAAGGAGCCTAGCTCCGGTTTCAGTCTCGCCAACGGCACCCGCCGCCCTGGCGCCCGGCTGTCTCCCGCACCGTCTCGGTTGCGACCCCTATGGACTGACAGAAGACCCTAGGGGTTGCTCCCGGTGTCCCGGATCCGGGATAGTCCGTTGAGGAGCCATCAGGGGGCCGTTACAATCTGCCTGCCGCGCTTACTTGTCACTGTCCTCCCAGCGGGCAGGTCCAGAGAGCCGCGGGCGTGGCGTCAATCTCGCCTGTCTTGCGGGCGGGCGATCAGCGCAGATTCGCGCGCTTTGTCTGAACCGCGCCGGTGCCGTGGGCACTCGCCCATCAAACTCGGCACGGCGCACGCGGAGCCTTGCGCAAACCGTCGGCGTGGCCCGACCGATCGGTTTCACAGCCGGTCCGTCTTTCGCTCTAGCGAGGAATGACGCGCGGCGCGCTATACAATGTGCAACCTATAGTCGGTTCGCGGCGATAGAGCTGCCGGGTGAAAGTCGGTAGATAGCAAATGCGTCGGTCGCGATCATTGGCGCGAATCTGGCTTCCGGGCGAGCCGTCGAGCTCTCACCAGTCGGGCTTCTCGCGGGCGCGGCCGGTCGGCATCTCGTTGCGGATCGCTTTCGCGTCTGGCGGCTGCTGATCTGTGGCGCCACCGCGCACATCTGTGTTCCCTTCGCGGGCTGCGGGATGAACGCGGGCCTAGTCAACACCGCCAGCCTCGCATCGGAGTTGCCAGGCGTCTTGCCGGGTTAGGGAGGACCGCGCCTTCTCGATCCCTTGGGGGCGGAACGCCAGCCGGTGACCGAGCATGTCTCCAATCAAGCGATGGCCTTGGCATCGGCGAACCTAAGGACTGATTTTGGTCGCAGCAAGGTAGCGGTACTTTTCGCATGCGCGAGGCGCTCGAGATGACCTCGATGCTCGGTTGGTGGCGATCGCCTCGACGAAGTACGACTTTACGTCGCACGGTGCCCGCCACTTCGCTGCGAACTCTCAGGCGGCAGGCATGGTGCCTGAGCTCGATATGAGCACAACCCGGCCAAAGAATGATTGGATCACTCGTCGTTCG
This sequence comes from Novosphingobium sp. Gsoil 351, assembly GCF_009707465.1. Classification (NCBI taxonomy): domain Bacteria; kingdom Pseudomonadati; phylum Pseudomonadota; class Alphaproteobacteria; order Sphingomonadales; family Sphingomonadaceae; genus Novosphingobium; species Novosphingobium sp. Gsoil 351. Next base: position 1,066,093 of record NZ_CP046120.1, on the reverse strand, counting down.
GGATTTGGTAGGCAATGTCAGAGGTCGGATCTTCGTCCAGTCGCCGACCTGTGCCACGGCATTCAAGTCAGTTGCAGCCAGCGGACGGGACTAGTCACCCACGGCAAAAATTCGGGACTGTGCTCCGGCAATCCGCGCGTCTTTCAAAGGGGCATACTCGGAGCAGGCCATGAACGCCCGGATCTTGTCTAGCGAAGGGAAGCGGATGATCACAGTGTAGTCCGGGGCCTGGTCTTCGCCCTCGAAGCTTTCGAACTGCGTTGACCTGCAGATGAGCTCACCTCCAAAACGAGAGACCAGGCGCGGAACGTTGGCTCGATAATCCGCAACCCACCCCTCGTTGTGAGAAGTGATCAATGCGATGAAATAGGCGGCCAAGCCAATTCTCCCCTGCTGCCTCACGACCGGTGTTCGCGGTCGCCGTTCGCCTTGAACCGTCAAGGCGAGGCAGCTCCCGAAGAATACGCCCTTCGTGGGGCAGGTCAAACCCGAGCGATGGACCGATTCGCCATCACTCGATGTATGTAAGTGCCAGACATCGCTGTCGGGACCAGTGCTGCGCTTTTTCCAGGCCTTCAGGACCATCCCTCAGCCCTTGACGAGATCACAAAGAAACAGTATAGACGGACTGTTAAATGCGTCGGGGGCGGGATGCTGGAGCAATTGCGTTTTGTGCGGATCCCGATTGCATCGCTTGGCGAGGCGAGCGGTGACATGCTCGACGTCGTAGGCCTCGAACTTGCCGAGTGCCTGGAGCAGAGGGCGCGATTCAGATCGGACTCGCGCGCCTACAGCGTGGAACTCGATGCGTCGGGTACGATCGGGCCTCCCACCGTCGCAATATCGCTCCGCACGGTCGAGCAGTTGGAGGGGGTGTCGGAGCCGCTTGTCAGCTGCGGGTGGAGCGTGGAGAAAATCACGCGAGAGGTTTGCCGGGATAGGCGTTATTACGCCGGCCTGGCATGCCGCGACCTCAGCGGCAACCGTATCGAGTTGGTTGTCCGGGCCGAGGACAAAGGCCGGCGCTACTTCCCGTCCCGTGACGCCGGGGTCGTCGGGCTATCGCACGTGGTGCTTGGCAGCCGCAGTCCCACGGCCGAGGCGGCTGCGTGGACGAATGTTCTGGGCGCGCGGATCACCGATCGGGTGGGCGCGGGCGTCTATCTCGGCTGGGACGACGCCCATCACCGGATCATGTTTGTGCCGAGTGATCGGGAGAGCTTTCTCGTAGTCGGGTTTGAAGTCGAGAGCATCGACGCGGTCATGCAGTCGAACTACTTTTTTCTCGACCGTCAGGTAGGAATCTTCCGTGGCCCCGGCCGAGAACCCGCAAGCGGTCAGGTGTTTCTGACCTTCGGCGGACCATCGCCCGGTATTTACTTCTCCTATTCGACGAAATCCGAGCCCTACTCTGAAACGCGTCGCCCGCGGCAGTTTTCCGCCACACCGGATTCTTACTGCAGCTGGGGTTCGGTTACCGCCTTGGCCGAGTTGGGGGGCGCGGCATCGTGACCATCAAGCTCCTCGATGTGGCCTACGCGCGGCTCAAGACCCCTGACCTCGATAGCGCGAGCCAGTTCGCGACGCGCGTGCTTGGTCTGGAGCAGATCGATCGCAGCGGCAACAGTCGTTCGTTTCGCTCCGACCACCGGGTGAGCACCTTGAGCTACGAGGCTGGCGACCCTTGGGAAACCACTGTCGGGTTCGAACTTGCGAGCGACGAAGACCTCCAGATCGCAGCCGGAACGCTTGAGGCGATGGACTACGCGGTGCGCCACGGCTCGCGTGGTGAGTGCGATCAGCGGCATGTTCGTGATTTCATCGCATTCAGCGACCCCGGCGGTGGGCGCATCGAGTTTGCCGTTTCGCCTCACGTCGCCGGCAGCAAGGCAAGGCTGGCGCGTGATGCGGGCATCACCGGCTTCAGCCATGTTGGCCTGTTCAGCCAGGACACCACACGCGACGAACATTTCTGGACCCAGGTTTGCAGCGCACGGGTCAGCGATCGACTGGGCGAGCTTCCGCTTCTCCGACTGAGCCAGATCCACCACAGTATCGCGCTCGTGCCAGCCGATCGCTCGGGCGTTCAGCACATCAACCACCAGGTCCAGTCGATCGACGACGTCCAGCGGAGTTACTCGCTGCTGCGCCAGCACAACGTTCCGATCGTCTTCGGGCCCGGACGCCATCCGACATCAGGCGCGCGCTTCGTCTACTTCGAAGGACCCGACGACATGGTCTTCGAATACTCGGTCGGGGTCCAAGAAGTCGACGAGGCAACGTACCGCGAGCGCCAATTCGGGTTCGAGCCCTCCAGCCTCTGCATGTGGGGCGCCAAGGCGACCCTCAAGGAGCTGTCGAACTGAAGTGAAAGCCGAACTCCCGGCGGCAACGCCGGCCAATCGCGTCGGCAGACGTAGGCAACGTGCATAGACGCGAACGGAATGGGAAGGACGAATGATGGAAGTGCGCGAAGCCTATCAGCGGGACGTGGTCTGGCCCGCGAACTACAATGAGATTCCCAAGGAGATTTTCGTTCGTCAGGATCTCTATCGGGCGGAGATCGATCGCATCTTCCGAGGCCCCGAATGGCATGCTGTGGCACACGAAAGCGAAGTGCCGAACGCGGGCGACTTCAAGACCTGCAACCTGGCCGACGTCCCGCTTCTCGTTATCCGCGGCCACGACGGACGTGTTCGGGCATTCTTCAACGCCTGCTCGCACCGCAGCAATCAGATCGAGGTCAAGCCTTCGGGCAATCGGAATGAGTTCGAGTGTCCCTACCATCGGTGGCTGTTCAATAGCCAAGGAGAGTTGGTCGGCTGTCCCAACCAGCGCGAATTCACGCCCGGCTTCGAGAGGAAGGATTATCCGCTCGCCAAGCCGCGGCAAGAAACACTCGGCGGGTTGCTCTTCGTGACCTTGTCTGCCGCTACCGAAAGCCTCGACGATTTCCTTCAGGAGGCCAAGAACTCGCTGCTCGACATCATGGGCGGGGACGGGCGCCTCAAGCTTATCGGCTATCACCGCGTCCGGTATTTGACGAACTGGAAGGCATATAGCGACAACGACGGTTATCATCCGCCCCTTCTGCATCAGGCGTTCACGATGCTGAACTGGCAGGGTGGCGCGGGCCGTCAATACGCGACCACCGGTCGGGGGCACTACTGCATCGACACCGAGCTTACGGTTCCCAAGCCAACCAGTCTTATTCGCGACAGTTCGGTCATCGAATTTCGTGACGAAGGACGACCGAAGCGGTCGAGCGTCCTCGCTCTCTTTCCCATGCTAGTCGCATCCAACTACCTGAACGTCATCAGCATCCGCTTCGCTACGCCGATCGCGATCGACGAGGTGGAGGTGAACTACGCCTACTTCGCGCATCAGGACGATGACGAGGAGATGCTGCGCCATCGCATCCGGCAAAGTTCCAACGCCATCGGTCCATCCGGTTTGATCAGCATGGAGGACGCCTCGGTGTTCCATCGCGTCCAGATCGGCAATCGCACGCCTGGCACCGCGGTGTTTCAGAAGGGAGTGTCCGATCCGTCCCGGCTGAGCTTCGAATTCCGCCAGAACGACGAGAGCGGCAACCTTCCGCACTGGGAATATTACCGTACGGCGATGGGGTTCCGGAGGGCGACGGCGTGACCAGCTTGACCTTGGAGGGGCACGCCCGGCTCGACGAGCTTCAGGCAAGCTACATCTCGGCTCTGGACGGCAAGAATATGCAGTCATGGCTGGGAACATTCGATGACGATGCGGCCGCAAGCTACATCTGCATTGCGCGCAGCGACCTGGAGAATGGGCTGCAAGTCGCAATGATGCTGGATGACTGCAGGGATCGCCTGATCGACCGGTGCACATTCATTACGGATGTCTGGGCCGGGACGTTCCAGGACTATCGCACGCGGCACTTTGTGCAGCGCGTTCGCGCGCACCGGCTCGAGGACGGCAACATCGCAATGTCGTCCAATTTCTCGGTCATCTTCACCCCGGACGACACCGGGCTGCCGCAGCAACTCGCGGTGGGCACTTATGAAGATGTCATTCGAATGGATGAAAGCGTGTGCTGTTTTCGCTCGCGCAAGGCCGTGACCGATAATCCAGTACTTCCTAGATATTTAGTCTTTCCATTGTAGAGGCGGGTCAAAATTAACTAAAACATGATCAAAGGATGGGAGATCCGATATGACTGGCGTTCGTTTCTTGAGATCGATGATACTGGCTTCGGCGACAGCATTTGCGTCGCCCAGTCTTGCGCAGTCGGCTCCCGCCGATCCCTCCTCTCCCGCGCCAGATGAGGCGCAAGGGGAGCGAGCAGACCAATCGGAACCGCACGGTGGTCTGGGAGAGATCGTCGTTACCGCGACGCGCCGGGAGCAGCGTTTGCAGGAAGTGCCGGTCGCGGTGACCGCCATCACGGCTGAAGCGCTGGGCCGGTCAGGGGCGGCCGATCTTCGCAATCTGACGCAAGTCGTCCCTGGCTTTTTCGGCGGTCGGGCGGCTGGCGTGTTTCTGCCGGTCATCAGAGGGGTCGGTTCCAACAGCATTTCGGTGGGAGACGAATCGAACATCGCCACTTATGTCGATGGTATCTACCAAGGAGATCCGTTCTCGACCTGGACAGACCTCGTCAAGATCGACCGCGTTGAGGTCCTGCGGGGGCCGCAAGGGACGATCTTCGGCCGCAACGCCACCGGCGGCCTGATCAACGTGATCACGCCCGACCCTAAATTCGACTTCGGCGGCCTCGTGTCTGCCCGGGCTGCGTCGGTCGAAACCGGCGCCGGGGACTACAATTTGCGCGGCTATCTGACCGGCGGCCTTTCGGATACACTCGCCGCGGACATCGCGGGAATCTACCGCAAGTCGGATAACTTCGTGGACGACGTCGTTCGCGGCGGAAAGGCCGGCGGCTATCGGGTGGTCGATGTCCGCAGCAAAGTCATGCGCCGCAGCGGAAGTGGCGACAAAATCGTGGTGGTGGGTGAGTATTTCGACCGCAGCGGCTCGGAGAATGTGTACCAACCCTACGACGACAACACGGCGGGTCGCGCGTTTCCGGGTGCCATTTTACCGTCGAAGCCCTGGCAATTCTCGACCGATCTTCGTCCAGGGCTGCGGACCAGGCGCTACAGCGTGGCGTTGCAGACCCGCTTCGATCTCGGCGCGCTGAATCTTGAGACGACCGGCGCTTACGCCCACAACCGGCTGTTTCAAGCCACGGACTCGGACTCTTCGAACATCCTGCTTGCGACGTTCGTGGCGCCGAAGATCACGTCGGAGTATTACAGCCAGGAAGTCCGACTTCTCTCGGCCGCGCCCGGCCCGTTCCAGTGGATCGCCGGCGCGTACGCCTTCCATCTCACCGGTGACGCCAACTTCATCCTAAGCAGCCGGACCACCCCGAGCCAGCCGCTGTTGGTGCGCACCTTCGATCCGCTGCTCAAGACCACATCGTATGCGGGGTTCGCGGAAGGTACGCTCGAGGTCGTCCCTAGCCTCTTCGTAACGGGCGGCATTCGCTATACGTACGAAAAGCGGTCGTTCGACCAAGTCGTAAACGGCGTCCCGCTCTTTGCGCAGACCGCGCGAAAGTCGTTCGACAAGGTGACTTACAAGGGCACCGTCCGCTACGAGATCGGCCACCAGACAAACATCTACGCGACCTACAGCACCGGCTTCAAAAGCGGGGTTTTCAACATGACGGGCAGCGCCCCGGTCGCGGTGAATCCGGAATCGATCAAAGCCCTCGAGGGCGGGATCAAGTCGGACATCACGCCATGGCTCCGCGCCAATCTCGCGCTCTATCGCTACGACTACAAGGACCTTCAAGTCACCGCCCGCGACCCCCTCGGACCGGGCTATATTCTGCAGAACGCAGCCAATGCCACGATCTATGGCGGAGAACTCGAGACCACGCTGGCACCGACCGATACCTTTCGGGTCAGTGGCGCGATCGCATATGCCCATGCGGAGTACGACGAGTTTCCCGCGGCCCAGGTTTTCATTCCCCGGCCTACCGGTGGAAACGTGGTGTCGCAGGCTGACGTTTCCGGAAATCGTTTGCCGCGAACGCCGCGGTGGACCTTCAACATTGCTCCTAGCCTCGACATTCCATTGGAATCCGGAACGATCAACATCAACGGGACGCTGTTCCACAGTTCGACCGTCTATTTCGACTTCCTCAATCTTACGAGGCAAGACCCGTATACGTCGATCAACGCCGAAATCTCCTGGAAGACGGCGGACGAGAAGTTTCGCTTTTCGCTGTGGACGACAAATCTCACCAACGAGAAAATCATCCAGGAAGTCCGTCCCGGCGCGCTCGGTACTGATCTGCGCTACGAACTGCCGCGTCGCATCGGGGCGGGTGTCGAGGTTACGTTCTAAGGTTTAGTGAGCGAGCAATACGCCGCGTGAAGGAGGAGGGCAGCGGGAATGGACGCAGTTCGCGAGCACAAGTTGTTCTACGGGGGCGGCTGGCACGCGCCGTCATCAGGGGATTATCGCCCCTCGCACAGCCCAGCCAACGGAGACCTCCTGGGGCAGGTCGCCGATGCCACCGGCGAAGATGTCGATCGCGCCGTCACCGCGGCCTTGGCCGGCTTCGCCGCGTGGCGCGACGTCCTTCCGCTCGAGCGCGCTCGACTGCTTCGTGAGATCGCCTCGGTGGTTCGGCAGAACGCTGCAGAGCTCGTCGCTCTCGACGCCGAGGACTGCGGCAATCCGGTCGCCGAACTTCGAGGCGACGCCTACGTGGCCGCCGCGTTGATGGAGTATTTCGCCGGGCTGGTCACAGAGATGAAGGGTGCATCGATCCCGGTCGGCCCCAACGCCGTCAATTTTTCGATCAGACAGCCGTATGGGGTGGTCGCGCGAATCCTGGCGTTCAATCATCCCTTTTTGTTCTGCGTCGGAAAGATCGCGGCGCCGCTCGCCGCGGGTAATGCGGTGATCGTCAAACCCTCGGAGCAGGCACCGCTGTCGGCTCTGCGGTTTGCCGAGCTGGTCGAGGGGTTGTTGCCGGCCGGCACCCTCAGCGTGCTGACCGGGGGAATCGAGGCAGGCGCTGCGCTCGCCGCCCACCCCAAGGTCGCGATGGTCAGCCTCGTGGGCAGCGTGGCCGCAGGCCGCGCCCTGATGCGCGAAGCGAGCGCCACACTGAAGCCGGTCCTGCTCGAACTGGGCGGCAAGAATGCTTTGATCGCTTATGGCGACGCCGATCCAGGTGAGGTCGCTTCGGCTCTTGCCCAGGGCATGAACTTCGCCTGGTGCGGGCAATCGTGTGGCTCGACGAGCCGGGCATTCGTGCATGCGGAAATCTATGATGCCGTGCTGACGCAAATTGCCGAACGCGTGGGGCGTTTCCGACCGGGTGATCCGCGAGACGACGCGACCTCCATGGGCGCAATCATCAGCGAGCGGCAGCACGTGCGCATTCTCGGCTTTATCGACGACGCCAAGGCGGAAGGTGCTCGCTTGGTCTGCGGGGGAGGGCGTCCGGCTGATCCGGGCCTGGCCAACGGATTCTTCATCGAGCCGACCGTCTTCGCCGATGTGACCCCGGACATGCGCTTGGCGCGTGAGGAGGTCTTCGGCCCAATTCTCGCCATCATGAAATGGTCGGACGAAGCGACGATGCTCGGCGCGGTGAACGAGCTGGAGTTCGGGCTTACCTGCTCTATCTGGACGCGCGATCTCGAGCGCGCGCACCGCGCGGCTATGGCAGTCGAAGTAGGCTACGTCTGGATCAACGAGACGTCTCGCCACATACTTGGCGCTCCCTTCGGTGGAATGAAGCAATCCGGTATCGGCCGCGAGGAGTGCCTCGGCGAGTTGCTCGCCTTCACTCAGGAAAAGAACATCTACATTTCGCTCAGGACCAGCGACCGTTGAACCGGAGCAGCGCCTCCCCCGTGTCGCGCGCGGTCCGCAATGGTCGGCACCGGGCCGGTCCGACCGGCAGTGAGGGAGCAGGCGCGCAGGCTGCCCCGCGAATCAATCGCGGCGCGGCGATGACGATCCTGACGCTCGCGCTCGCGCTCAACTTCGTCGATCGGCAAGTCATCAACATCCTGGCAGAGCCTATTCGTTACGAATTGGACCTCGCCGACTGGCAAATCGGACTGATGTCGGGCATGGCCTTCGCGCTGCTTTACGGGATTGCGGGCATACCATTTGCGCGCTTGGCGGATCGTGGCCATCGTCCACGGATAATGGCGGTGGCCGTGCTCGCGTGGAGCGGCTTCACCATCGCGTGCAGTTTTGCGATGAGTTTCCCGCAACTGCTGCTTGGCCGCGTCGGCGTCGGCGTTGGCGAAGCCGGCCTTACGCCGGCGGCGAATTCACTGATTGTCGACTACTTTCCTGCGGAGCGCCGAGCATCCGCCCTATCGATCTACTATCTGGGCGTGCCGCTCGGTTCGTTGGCCGGACTGGCCCTGGGTGGTCTGGTGGCCGATGCCTATGGCTGGCGTACCGCGTTCCTCGTTGCGGGGCTCCCTGGCCTACTTATCGCGCCGCTCTTGTGGATCGGCCTGCACGAACCACGCACCCGTTTCGGACAGCGGACGGAGACGGAGCCGGGCCTTCTCGCCGTGCTGCGGACGATCTGGAGCGTTCGGACCTATCGCCTCGTGGCTGTCGCAACCGCATGCCAAGCTGCGGTCGGCTACGGCTTCGGACCATTTCTCGCCTCGTTCTTTGTTCGTAATCACGGACCGGAAATAACCCAGTTGGCGGCCCGGGCTGGCATCGGCGTGTCAGGGTTTCTCGGGCTTGCGCTGGGCTTGTCGATCGGCCTTGCGGGCGCGATCGGAGTCTGGCTCGGCGGGCATTTGGCAGATCGCTACGGCCGCCGCGATGTTCGCGCTTACGTTACGATTCCCGCGCTGGCCTCGCTCGCGGCGCTACCGTGCTATGCCGTGATCTTTAGCATGAGTGACGGCAGGCTGGCGCTGGTTGCGCTCGCGATCCCCAATATTCTGGGGGCGATGTGGATGGGGCCGATCCACAGCACGCATCAAAGCGTCATGCCGGCGCAAATCCGTGGCGGTGCCACGGCACTCTTCCTGCTCGTCCTCAATATCGTCGGCGTCGGATTGGGCCCGCTGCTGGTTGGCGCGCTCAGCGACCTCCTGTCCTGGCGGCTTGGCTACGATCCGGGTGCGAGCCTACGCGCCTCGCTCATCCTTACAAGCCTGATGGCGCCGCTCGCCGCCCTTCTGTTCTGGCGCGCGCGAATGTCGATCGAATTCGACTTCAAAAGATGAACACGCAAGATCGGATGGGGGCGAGCATCATAATCGCCCCACCACAGCCGGGAGAAACCTTATGTCAGCCGCGAAGCAATTGACGCTCGATTCGGCGGTGCCCGATGCGGAGGTCCGCATCGGCCCGGGCGCGCCGGTGCAGCCACACCGCGTTCCGGACCGACTCGACGCGTCGCGCCTGAGCTACGACGTTGATTCGCTGCGAACACTTGCGCCGACTGGCTGGGTTCACTCTGCGCTTTACACCGACCCGGAGATATTCGACCTGGAGCTTGAGCGCATCTTTCACTCGGGCTGGGTCTACATCGGCCACGAGAGCGAAATCGCCAGGACGGGGGAATTCAAGCGGCGCCAGATCGGACGCCAGCCCGTTATTTTCGTACGTGGGCAGGATGACAAGGTCAGGGTCCTGCTCAACCGCTGCCGGCATCGCGGCGCGATCGTTTGCGAGCTCGATGAAGGTCGGGACCGCTATTTTCGCTGTTGGTATCATGGCTGGACGTATTCCACCTCGGGAGAGCTAGCCAGCGTCTCGGGCCCGGAGGGCTATGGCGAGAGTTTCGACCCGCGAGCGAACGGGCTGACGCCGGCCGCCGAGGTCGACAGCTATCGCGGGTTCGTGTTTGCGGCGCTGAGCCGCCAGGCGATCCCGCTCGACGCTTATCTCGGCGGTGCGGCGAAGGTGATTGACATTCTGGTGGACGCCGCACCGGGCGGAGATCTGACCGTGCGCGCAGGATCAAATCGCACCATCTATAAAGGGAACTGGAAACAGGTGGGCATGGATGGTTACCATCCACTGTTCGTCCATGCCTCGGTTCTGGCGACCTGGGAGCGTCAAGCTGAGTCGGGGCACAGCCTAGGCGCGACGCACAGCGCCAACCCCTTCGGTTTCGACGCCGTCTCTGAAACGCGCGACTTCGGCCATGGCCACACGATGCTCGATTTTCGCAAGCATCGCCTCATGCATGCCGGAAAATTCCGCTCGTTGTTGCAGAACACGCCCGGCGGAACGGAGTACATCGAAGCCCTCTACGCCGAACACGATGCCGGCTGGGCCGACCTCTTGCTGGCAATGGCCGGCGACCCCCATGTCGGGATTTTCCCCAACCTACAGCTGATCAACAATCAGATCCGCATCGTGAACCCGCTGTCGGTCGACGAAACCGAGGTTCAGATGTTCCCGGTGCTGTTCGCGAACGCAAGCGTCGAACTTAACGCGCTCCGGCTGCGCCAGCACGAGTCATTCTACGGCCCCGCCGGCTCCGGTTCCACGGACGACGCCGAAATCTTCGAGCGCGTCCAATTGGGCCTTCAGGCGAGCGTGGATCCATGGATCAACATCTCGCGTGGTATGAATCGCGAGCATGTCGAGGACGACGGTACGGTAGTCGGCCACATAACCGACGAAGTCCCGCAGCGGGGTCAAATGCGGCAATGGTTGGCCATGATGACGGACGATTCCCTCACTGGAGCGCTTTGAAGATGACGGAAAGTGCGGTTGGATTGACAGGTGCGTCGATCTTCGCCGAACCCCCTTCGTGCGAGGCGATCCGGCGGCCGAGCGATCTGTTCGGCGAGATCGAGGCCTTCCTCTGCTTGGAAGCCGACCTCATGGATCAGCACGCCTACGACGATTGGCTGTCGCTGTGGCATCCATTGGGTCTGTACTGGGTGCCCTCGAACAGCGAAGATCTGGACTCGGAGCGGTGCGTATCGATCATCTTTGAGCGCTACGAAGGTCTCGAGGACCGCATATTCCGGCTGAAAGACAAGCGCATGCATTCGCAAAGTCCCAAATCCAAGCTGGTCCGCATAGTCTCGAATTTTTCCGCAGTCGCAGCGGGCGTTTCAGACATTCTGGTCCGATCGAACTTCGTCCTTGGGGAAGTGCGCGGCGGGCAGCAACAGACCCTATTCGGGCGCGCCACTCACCGGCTAATCCGAAGTGCCGGCGGGCTCAAGATCGCCGGCAAGAAAGTCTACCTGATTGGCAACGATGCGCCGATGCGCAACGTGACGTTTCTCCTGTGACGCGCGTTTCGCAGGGAGCACCCGCACGGGCGCCGGTCGACCAGCCGCTGATCGCCACGGTTATCGGCGACCCGGCGGGGGTCGGGCCGGAAGTTTGCGTGAAGGCGCTGACGCTGGATGGCGCTCCGTGTTCGTCGCGCCACGTCCTCATTGGCAGCGTCGATGCAGTCCGCCTTGCAGCCGCGGCGAGTGGGCTGGAACCCCGAATCCGGCAGGTTGGCAGCCCGCGCGAAATCGGTGCGAGCCTCTCGGAGATTGCGATCTTCGATCCCGGGTCGCTCCCGAAGACGGCGTGGACGATCGGCAAGCCGGGCGCTGCGTCGGGTCGGGCTGTGGTCGAGTGGGTCCGGCTTGCCGAACGATGGGCAAGCGAAGGCTTGATCGACGGTTGGATCATGGCTCCGGTGGACTCGCATTCGCTCAAGCTTTCGGGGCAAATCGAGTCGATCGACGACTTGCAGCCCGCTGGAACTTATCTTCTGCGGGTTAGCCCTTCGCTCCGCGTGGTGCCGATTACCGAGCATATCAGCATCACCGAGGTTCCCAGCTCCGTCACGATCAGCGCGGTGTCGGCGCTTGTCGCCCTGGTCGATGAAACTTTCAAGAGATGGGGCGTGAGGGGGGCGCGGATCGGTGTCGCCGGTCTCAATCCGCACGCGATGGGACGCGAGGATCGAGACGCGATCGCGCCCGCGGTCGAGCGCGAACGGGCCGTGGGACGGCAGGTCGAAGGTCCCATTTCGCCCGATTCGATCTTTCGTCTGGCAATGGAAGGGCGCTACGACGTCGTCGTCTCGATGTATCACGATCAAGGGCAAATCGCGTTGAAAACGGCGGCGTTCGAAGGCGCATGCACAATCTACATCGGCCTTGATCACGTCCGTCTGACGGTGCCGCACGGATCGGCGATGGAAATCGCCGGCAAGGGGATCGCGCAGCACGCTAGCATGGCGTCCGCGATGAAGATGGCGGAATCGCTTTGCGCGGGTCGAGGCTTCGGTGGAGAAGATTGACCGCGACCTCGATCACCGGGTGCGCCTCGCCGCGCGCGGTCTGGCGTCAGCCGGACTCGTCCACGCCTTCGGTCATTGCAGCGCCCGCATCGACGAGCGGCGATTTCTTGTTTGCGCCGCAATGCCGATGGGCTTGATCGAGCACGAGGAGGGAACCGTCGTGGCCGTCGACGGCGCACTTCCCGCCGGCGTCTTGGGTGAAGTGCGCGCGCACCAAGCGATATATGCCGCGCGCCTTGACGTTGGCGGCATCTGCCGCGTCATGCCGCCCTTGGTCATGGCCCTCTCGACGGTCGGCGTGACTCCGGCCGCGCGGCATGGGCTAGGCGCCTATTTCGCGCCAAGGCCACCGCTCTGGGATGACCCCCGACTCCTGCGCGATGATGTCCTGGCCGCCCGCCTGGCAGACGCGCTGGGACCGGCCCCCGCCGTCGTCATGCGCGGGAACGGGGCGATCACGGTCGGTCGCGACATCGAAGAGGCCGCGAGTTTCGCGTTCTTTCTGGAAGACGCGGCGCGGATCGAACGCGATGTCCGCGCTATGGGCTTCGATCCTGCAGATGGGTTGCTGGACGACGATGAAATAGCTGCGCGTCAGACTTTGGCGGGCGGAGTGATCGATCGCACCTGGCGCTGGTTGACAACTGCTCCGGCGGCGCAGGACCGCCGCCCGCTATTCTGAAGATGCTCGCGCCGCGCGGGTGCCCGGCGGCGGCTTCGCAACTCTAAACGGAGAAAGTGAATCGTATGACTGACAAGGCCAACGCCACCGATTTCGCCAACCGCGTGGCCCTGATCACAGGAGCTGGGCAGGGGATCGGGCGAGTCTTCGCCAAGGGCTTTGCTCGCGCCGGGGCGAAAATCGCGATTGTCGAGTTGAACGAAGCCAAGGCACGGGCGGTGGCCGCCGAGATCGAACAGGAGTGTGGCAAGGGCACCGTCATCGTCGCACCCGCCGACGTGGCCGAACCCGCCGACGTTGACGCGGCGGTTGCGGCGACGCTGACCGCGTTCGGGCGCATAGATATCGCCATCAACAATGCGGCTATCTTCTCCACTTTGAAGATGCGCCCGTTCGAAGACATACCGTTCGAGGAATGGCGCGATGTCATGCGGGTTAATGTCGACGGCGTTATGCTCGTCGCCAAGGCGTGCGCTCCCGTCATGCGGAAGAGCCGTCATGGACGCATCATCAACATCTCATCGGGCGTGGTGACGCTCGGTCGCCCGCACTACCTGCACTATGTGGCTTCCAAGGCCGCGGTGGTGGGGATGACTAGGGCCATGGCGCGAGAGCTTGGCGCTGACGGGATCACAGTAAACGCGCTGTTGCCAGGTGCCACGTTCACGGAGATCGAACGGGAAACCGTTACGCCCGAACAAAAGTCGCAGATCTTGGCGATGCAGTGCATCAAGCGCCACGAAACCGCCGATGACCTGCTCGCGGCCGCGCTTTACCTCGCATCCGATGGAGCGGAGTTCGTCACCGGCCAGTCCATAGCAGTTGATGGCGGAACGACGTTTCGCTGAGCGCCATCGTTCTGCCGCCGGATCGCCAGAAAATGGTCATGTATCGAGCTCCCTCCCACGCTTTGACAACCTCCCGGGCGCAGCTATGCAACTGGGGTCCGGCACTTGGCCGGCCAGCGAAAGAATTGGCAGGCACAGTGACGGGCGCTTCCGCAAACCGCGAGGCATTGCGCACGCCGCAAGGCGAGCGCACCAGGAGAATGCGGGCGCGCATCCTGTCTGCGGCCATCGATCTGCTCCGCGACAAGGGATACGCAGCATTTCGAGTGGCGGAAGTGGCCGATGCGGCGGGCGTTTCACGCGGCGCACAACTTCATCACTTTCCAACCAAGGACGCCCTTGTCGCGGCCTGCTTGGAGCAGGTTTTTTCGGTGGCTCACGAGAAGGCGGCGCACGCGGCGAACAGGGTAATGGAGGACGACAGGATCCTCGAATCAGCTTGCGCAGATGCCGAAGCCTTCTTCTACGGCGAGGATTTTTTGATCGCATTGGACCTTGTCATTGCGGGCAACAAACTTGATCCGCTGGCCGATGATGTCCGTCACATGTCGCAGCGCCAGCGGATCGGAGCCGAGCAGGCCTGGGTAAGCCGTTTCGCGAACACCGGACTATCGGCCGACGAAGCCGAAGACATCCTTTGGGTGCTATGGAGCGTTCTGCGCGGACTGGCGGTGCGCGCCCAGATCGGCCGGGATCCCGAACGGGTCAGACGGGTCACCGAGCTAACGGTAAAGTTGCTGGAAGAATACACTGCGAAAATAAAAAGACTGACCAAAAGGTCAAGAAACCCACCAAACATAGATAAGGTTTAGGTGTATCAATTTGATTCTATTGAGTTCTTAAATTGCGTTGTCTTATGACGTTACAGCCAAACACAACCCATTGAATACAGCAAAGTTCATCAAAGTACACCCTTAGTTATGTTATAATATTACATGTAAAAAGGCGTTGTCTGCTTTGTCTCATCAGATTACTGCTGGATACCTCGGGATTTGGTGTGTGCCGAGCGCGGACGGAATGGCAATGCCGATGCGTGCGGCGCCATTCGGCGACGGGCGCATTCTCTTAGCAGAGGAAAACGTTCATGCCTCAGATTCGCGTCAACGGAATCGATCTCAATTATGTCGATCGTGGCGATGGTGATGTCATTGTCCTCCTTCACAACGTAGTATCGAACATCACTGCGCTTGAGCAGAATATAGCTGTTCTACAGAACGATTTTCGGGTGGTTGCCTGCGATCTTCGTGGTCACGGCAAGACAACACACCACGACAAACAAATCGGTGCACGAGAATTCTATACATTCGAAAATATTTCCGAGGACATTACGTTATTGCTCGATCATTTGCGAATAGAGCGATTCAGTCTCGTTGGTCAGGCATATTGGGGCGTCAGCAGTGCAGCTCACTTGTTCAAGCGCCATCCCGGGCGCGTCGACGCAATCCTTTTCGCCGCGTGCGATCTGATCGCCAGTCCGGAAGGGGACGCTGAACCTTATGCGGGCCTGGGCGAGAAAGCGGTCGCCAACTTCGAGCGGATGATCGCACTCGCCCGCGAGCAAGGTATGGCGGCGGTATACCAGGAGCGCCTTGAGTCGCGGACATTCTGGGGCCCTACCGTGCTAGGCAGCCCCGAGATCTTGACCCTATTCGAGCGGCTCCACCGAGAGACCTCGCCGACGGCGTTCGCAAATTTCCCGCGCTTCAGTCAACGAACGCTGTGCAGCATTCTCGACAAGCTGCAAGAACACCGCACGCCGGCGATGCTGCTGCTCGGATCCGAGGATTCGCACAACAGCCAGATGATTGCGAACATGCGACGGATGCTTCCGGGCATCCATGTCGCCCTGCTGCCCTTTGCGGTCACTATCTCACGATCGAGAACCCCCGGGATTTCAATGAAACGGTATTCAATTTCGTCACTGGTGCCCTCCGTCGCCGATCGTTCTAAAGCAGTGCCAGGGCCTGCATCCTTTTCGCGCCTGCGTGATCGCCCGAGACGAGGTGTTCATCTTGGCGGTTTTCGCAAGTGGGACCCCGTCTCGGAGCGCTGCCGGCGAGCAACGGCGGGACTGCTCCGCCGGATAGGCCCGGCGGACGCCGAATGGACCTTCGGCAACGGGCCTTTTACAGCCGACCCGAGCTCGACCTCATCGCTAAGCTCATGGAACTCCCCGAAATGCACTATCATTGACGAGAAGTTGGGATGGCTTGGACAAAGGGCGGCATAACTCCAGTCGCTGGAAAATGGGCCTCTGAGGAGCGCCTTCATGCCTCTTAGCTGCCGGGCGGTGTGCGCCGTCACGACGGCTCTTGGGTTAGCCGCGAGATGAACCTAAAAACCATCCTTCGTTTTGAAAAATCGGCGGCACGTTTCGTAGCTACGGCAGCCGACATATAGAACAGCGCTTGCAGGCATCTGGTCTGCCCGCTTGTAAGTGACGTCGCCGGGGAACGACCGGGTCTTCGATAAGGTCGGCCCTGCCCAGTCGCAAAGCAGCACGCCGAACAGATACTGACGCCGGCAACTGCTTTTGGTCGCTCGCATGAGTGCGTGATTTGGCCGTAGCTGCGGGAACTCGCCAAAAGCGCTCGGCAGGCCGATTTCGGGAATCATACGCGCCACCGGGATTAGCTGGAAGATCACACGCCGCTGCGGCGGGTCGGGTTTCGAAGCGCCGTCAGGCTGACCGGCGCACGCGGCTTCGCAAGAAGAGGCCGAGCTGCAGCGCTACGCCGCCATCCCCGACTTCGCAGGCCAGCGCGGCACCGAGCTATTGCGCGAGAGGTCGCGTGCGCCGGCCATCGAGCACCCCGGCTAGCGGAATAGTCGCGAGGTCCGGGCCTGCGAGGACGATGGCAGAATGGTTTGTGTAAGGCGATCGCTGCTTCCGCGTTTCACAAGTCCGCTTGTGAAAGCTATGCGCATCATAATATCCGAGTGTAAAACGCGGAGTATTGCGGCTAGAGAGAATGTTCGCCAGCGATTTCGGTTTGCTATTGTCGTCCTTCAAAACGCCATTTTCGAGAAGGCTAAGTCATTGAATTTTAAACCTCTGACGAGCACCGAAATTATGACCGAATGTATGACCGGTGAGACTTATCGAACAAAGTCAAGGGTGCTTCGGGGACTCCCGCTCCGCCACCCAGCCGTTCTCTGACGATCCAGACAGACCGATAGGCTGCTTTGCCACCGGGATCACGATCGTAACCGCCGTCGCGCCCGACGGCACGCCGATCGGCTTGACCGAAAACTGCTGCACCTCGGTATCGCCCGATTCGCCACATCTGCTGGTTTCGATCAGCAACACCGCCGGTTTCTCCCTTGCGCTGCGCCAGGCCAGCCACTTCGCGATCGACGTGCTTCACATCGGCCAGCAGCCGGCGTCGAATTGTTTCGCCCGCAAAAGCGAGGACGGATTTGCCGCCACGGCCTGGCAGGCCAGCGAGACCCGTTCTAGCAGGGTCCGCTCGAGCGCTGGCGGTCAAAGTTCCCGGGCTACTCGAAAGCCGCGATCGGCGCTGACTTCGCGCGTTGCCGCCTTGCGCCGGGCAGCCGGCCGTAGATCGGTAGTCGCCCAGGACGCGCCTTCGGCCAAGCGATAGGCGCACCTGTTCGATTGAGCCGCAGCGTGGCCCCCGTTCTTCTGACCCCTTCGGGAGGGGCTGACGGAGACGGCCCCTCCCGCTAGGACGACGTTCAAGACGGTGGTCGTGGAATCCCCCCACGGCCGCCGTGCCCCTCGGATCGCCGGACGCAACAGCCCATGCGCCTTACAACTGTTCTCGCCCTGCCGCTTGCGGCAATGCCGTTCGCCGCGCACGGGCAAGAGGCTGCCGATCCCTCGGCGCCGATCGTGGTGACCGGGCGCGGGCTTGAGGAAACGCCTGCCACCCCGGCCTACGACGTGACGGTGCTGACCCGCGAGGTGCTGACCCGCGCGGCTTCGGGACGGATCGAGGACGTGCTGTCTTCGGTCGCGGGGTTTCAGCAATTCCGCCGTTCCGACAGCCGCTCGTCCAACCCCTCGGCGCAGGGCGTGACGTTGCGTGCGCTGGGCGGCAACGCGACCAGCCGCAGCCTGGTCCTGCTCGACGGGGTGCCGATGGCCGATCCGTTCTTCGGCTATATCCCGCTGAGCGCGCTGGCGCCGGAAAGACTGGCAGCGGTGCGGGTGACCCGCGGCGGCGGTTCGGGCGCATTCGGCGCGGGTGCGGTCGCCGGGACGATCGAGCTGGACAGCGCTGGCGCGGGCGAACTCGGCTTGGCGAGCGGGGAGGCATTGGTCGACGACCGCGGCGAAACCGAGGTTTCGGCGACGCTCGCGCCACGCCTGGGACGGGGTTTTGCAGTCGTCAGCGCGCGCTGGGACCAGGGTGACGGGTTCTGGACAACGCCGAAAGCGCAGCGCGTCGCCGCTAGCGCCCGCGCCCGCTTCGATAGCTGGTCGGCGGGGCTGCGCCTTGTCGCTCCGCTCAGCGATACGATCGAGCTCCAGGCGCGTGGCATTGGTTTCGACGACCAGCGCACGCTGCGCTTCAAGGACGGCGACACCGCCAGCAGCGGCCAGGACGCCAGCCTGCGCGTGGTCGGGCGCGGACGCTGGCAGTTCGATGCGCTGGGCTATGTCCAGGCACGCGATTTCTCGAACATCGTGATCAGCTCGACCAGCTTCAGGAAGACGCTCGACCAGCGGCGCACGCCTTCGACCGGGCTGGGCGGCAAGCTCGAGGTGCGCCCTCCGCTGGGCGACGATCACGTCGCGCGGGTCGGGATCGACTATCGCCGGGCGAGCGGTGGGCTGCAGGAAGAAGCCTACAGCGCGGTCACCGGCCTCGTCACCGCGCGGCGCCGGGCGGGCGGGAAGAACGGCGACCTGGGCCTGTTCGCGCAAGACGACTGGACGCCCCAATTTTTTGGCGGGTCCCTGGTGCTGACCGGCGGGGTACGCGCCGATCGCTGGACGATCCGAGACGGCTATTTCCGCGAGCGTAATGCGGCGGGGGCCGCGACGATCGCCAGCACCTTTGCGAACCGTTCCGGATGGGACGTTTCGGTGCGCGGCGGCGCGGTCGCGAAGCTCGGCGGCGGGGTGCAACTGCGCGGCGCGGGCTACACCGGGCTGCGCCTGCCTACGCTCAACGAGCTGTACCGCCCGTTCGTGGTCTTTCCGGTTACCACCCGCGCCAACGCGGCCTTGCGCAACGAGCGGCTGCGCGGGTTCGAGGGCGGGATCGACTTCACCCCGATGCCGGCGCTGACCCTGTCGGCCACCGCCTTCGACAACCGGGTCCGCAACGCCATCGCCAACGTCACCATCGCGACCAACGTGCGTGAGCGACGCAATGTCGCGGCAGTTCACGCGCGCGGGATCGAGCTCGGCGCGCAGGCGCGGCTGGGTGCGTTCGCCTTCGACGGATCGCTGGCGTTGACCGATGCCGAAGTAGAGGCCAACGGCGCGAGCGCCGCGCTGGACGGCAAGCGTCCGGCGCAGACCCCGAAGATCGCGGGCAGCGCCACGCTCTCATGGCAACCAGCCACCAATTGGCGGCTTGCGACCACGCTGCGCCGCACCGGCCGCCAGTTCGAGGACGACCTGGAGATCGATGCGCTGCCCGCCACCACCACGCTCGACGCCTTCGCGCAGGTCCCGCTGACGCGGGGGTTTTCGCTGGTCCTGCGCGGCGAGAACCTCACCGGTGAGCGTATCGTCACGCGTAACCAGGCAGGCTCGATCGATCTCGGCGTACCGCGGACTTTGTGGGCTGGTATCCGCCTGGGCGGATGACTCGCCTCCTTCCGGCCGTCTCGACCAAGGCGTTGACGAATCGATTTTGGTATACCATAATGACCTCGTGGAGGTGAACGTGGCCGACTGCAAACGCATCAAGGTGGTTGTTCCGATTCCGATGGATTCGGCGGGTGTTGCCAATCGGGCGCTGCAGCTTCCGGACGATTTCGTCGCTGGCGGGTTTCGGCCTGAGTTTGCCGCGGTTCGGTGGGGCGCCGCGCTGGGCGACAGCTATCACGATATGCTGCTGATGGACTGGACCGTGTTCCAGGCCGGGATTGATGCCGAGGACGAGGGCTATGCCGGGGTCCTGATCGACACGGTGAGCGATTCGGGGTTGCGCGCGCTGCGCTCGCGCCTGAGCATCCCGGTGGTGGGGCCTGGCGAGGCCGCGTTCGCCACCGCGATGATGCTGGGCAAGAAGTTCACCGTGCTGACGATGTGGCCGCAGTGGTTCCCGCTCTACGAGAAGACCCTGACCGAGTACGGCTGGTGGAGCCGCTGCGCCTCGCTGCGCTCGATCGACACCCGGCCCGACGTCACCGAACTGCTCGCGGGCAAGGAGGAGGTGATCTTCGCCAAGCTCAAGGCCGAGGCCGAGAAGGCGATCGCCCAGGACGGCGCCGACGTGATCGTGCTGGGCTCGACGACGATGCACCAGTCGGCGCAATACCTCGCCGCGAACCTGCCGGTCCCGGTGCTGAACCCCGGACAGGTCGCCTACAAGCAGCTCGAGCTGCTGATCGGGCTTGGCCTTTCGCATTCGAAGAAGGCGTTTCCCTCGCCCGAGGTGGGCAAGGACGCGGACATCCGGAAGGGCTGGGCATGAGCCAGTGGAGCGAAGGTGGGACCGGGCAGAAGGCGCTGGCCTATCCGTTCTATATCGACATCGTCACCAAGCGGTACTTCGACGGGGTCGACAACAAGAACCTGGCCCAGGTGCTGAACTGCTTCAGCGAGGACGCGGTGCTGACCGAGGTCACCTCGGGCACCGTCCACACCGGGCGCGACGAAGGCATCGCCAGGATGTTCGAGAAGCTGTTCGCCGACTTTTCCGACATCTGGCACGGCAACTTCGTCCACACCGCGGACCCCGACAGCAACACCGTGTGCTCGCAGTTCACCGTGCTGATCACCCCGCATGGCGGCGACGAGCTGCGCTATGAGAACTGCAACCGGTTCTACCTGAAGGACCGCCTGTTCCACCGCGTCTACGTCTACATGAGCGGCGACAACCTGCTCCAGCCGGGAGACGCCTGATGCAGTACGAACCGGGCCTCTCGCGCGCCGAGCTGATCGACCTGGCGACGCGCAAGTACTTCGCCAGCGTCGACGCCAAGGACATGGAGGCCGCCCTCGCCTGCTTCCACGACGAGGCGCTGTTCTGCGTCCAGACCGCGTTTACCCGCCACAGCGGCAAGGCCGAGATCCGCCGCATGTTCGAAGACTTCTTCGCCGGCTACCAGACCATCGTCCACAAGGACTTCACCTGCACCGTCGATGACAAGAACGGGCGCATCGCGGCCAGCTTCGAAGCCGTGCTGACCGGCCACGACGGCTCCGTCACCCGGCTCAACAACACCAACTTCTGGCGCGTGCGAGACGGCAAGTTCCAGGAAGTCTACGTCTATATGAGCGGGCAAAACCCGCTAGTTTGAACGGCGCCCGGACAGCCTGCCCAACCCGGCTGGCTCCCGCCGGATCGTCCCCCCTGAGCACGCGTCTAGGCAAGTCGGGCTTCACGCATGAACGCCCCGCGGCCGCCCGCTTTCAAGCCTGCCTCGTTGACTTGGTATACCAAATGCCGTATCCGCTCCGGCACAAACAGGGGGGACCTGTCATGATTCGCAGCCGGTTCACGCTTTTCGTCAGTCTGCTTTCGAGCACGCCCGTCCTCGCGCAGCCGGCTACCCAAGACGACGCCGCGCTCAGCGAGATCGTGGTCACCGCGCAGAAACGCGTTGAGAATCTCCAGGACGTCCCGGTGGCAGTGACCTCGGTCAGCGGCGAAGACCTCGCCGCGCTCGAGAAGGGCACGATCGAATCGATCGCCCAGCAAACGCCCGGGCTATCCTTCAGCCGGGCGGGCGGGCAGAGCTTCATCTACCTGCGCGGGATCGGTTCCGACATCCAAGGCTCGGCCTCCGACCCCAGCGTCGCGCTCAACATCGATGGGGCTTACGTCGGCCGCTTCGAGCTTGGCGCCACTCAGTTCTTCGACCTCGATCGAGTCGAGGTGCTGCGCGGACCGCAAGGGACGCTCTACGGCCGCAATGCTACCGGCGGGGTCATCAACATGATCTCGCGCGGACCGGGCAGCGAATTCGATGCGCGGGTGCGGGCGTCCTACTCCAGCTTCAAGCGGCGCGAAGTCGAGGCCGCGGTGGGCGGACCGCTCAACGACATGTTCGGCGTTCGCTTGGCGATGCGCTATAGCAAGGACAAGGGCTTTACCGACGACCTCGACCCGCGCGGCAGCAACCGCATCGACGACCAGGATATCTTCGCCCTGCGCGGTACGTTTGCCGTCAATGCCTCGGACGCGATCGACCTCAAGCTGGTTGTCGACCACACGCGCTCCAAGAACGGCAACACCTCGGTGTTCCCGCTAGACAACATCGGCCTCGCGCAGACGCGAGGAGCGGTTCCGACGAAGTTCGGTCAGACCCGCAACGATCTCGATACGTTCGACCATTGGACGACGTCCGGCTTCGTGGGCCAGGCCGGCGTGAGCCTAACTCCCGAACTGACCTTCACCTCGATCACGGCGCTGCGGCGGTTCAACCAGCGCTTCCTGTTCAACACTGATGGGACCGAGATCGACATCACTCGCACCCAGTTCAAGCGCAACTACCGTTCCTTCACGCAGGAGGCCCGATTCAACTGGGACAGCGAGCGGCTGCGTGCGGTCGTTGGCGGCTTCTACCTCGACGAGGACAACAAGGGCACGCTTGGGCTGCCGCGCATTGGCGGCGTGGCCGTGCCGACCACCTTCGTCTTTCCGGCGCGGACCAAGACCAAGTCCTATGCCGCCTTCGCCGACGCGACGTTCTACATCACCCCCAAGGTCGGGATCATCGCGGGCATTCGCTACAGCAAGGACAAGAAGGATGATCGCACCTTGCGCGGGTCGATTGCGGGTGCCGACGGGATCTTCGGAACCAACCCGCTGGTCCTCAACGGTAGCCGCAATGTGAAGGACCAATGGGACGCCTGGACTCCCCGGTTCGGGATCGAGTTCAAACCCAACCGCGACCTCTTGTTCTACGCCACCGCCTCTCGCGGGTTCAAATCGGGAGGACTCAACTCCTACGACCTCAACGCTCCGTTCGATCCCGAGACTATCTGGGCCTACGAGGCGGGGGCAAAAACCGAACTGCTCGACCGCCGACTGCGGCTTAACGGGTCCGTGTTTCACTACGACTACTCGGACCTCCAGGTTTCGACTTTCCTCAACGGCTTCACCGTCGTCACCAATGCCGCCTCGGCCAAGATCGACGGCGGCGAGCTCGAGGCCGCTGTCCGGGCCGCACGGGGGCTGACGCTGACCGGCAGCGTTGGCTACCTCGACGCCAAATATCGCGATTTCCTGACACCGTTCGGGGTCAATCCGAACGGCACCACCCGCATCATCGACGTATCGGGCAACCGCCTGCGCAATGCGCCCGAGTGGAAGCTTGGCGGGGGCATCGATTACGATGCACCGATCAGCGACACGCTGGCGATCCACGCCTCGGCGCAGGCCAGCCATACGAGCAGGACGTTCTTCAGTCAGTTCAACGAGAACGTCGCTTCGAACGGGCCGCTGACCCTGATCGATGCGAGGCTGGGGCTTGGTTCCCTGGATGGGCGCTGGGAAGTCGCGTTGTTCGGCAAGAACCTGACCGATGAGGAATACCTGGCGAACGTGGTGCGCTTCACCTCCACCACCGATTTCGCCAAGGATACCGCGCGGATCGGCAATGCTCTCGGCTACCCGGCGCCGGGGCGACAGATCGGCGTGCAAGTCAGGTTCGATTTCTGACACACCGGCTATCGAGGGAAGCCAAACCCATGGCGCGACCGCACACCTTGTTCATCCAGGCACCGTGCTTGCCGTGGCAAGACGGCCTCTATTCCGGCGCGCGGCCTGAAGTGCAGTCGAAGGTCCTGTCGATCGACGATGCCGGCACCGACGCCACCACGGTCGTGCGCTATCCACAAGGGTGGCGGCGCGACGCAGCCGAACACCTGACCTGCCACGAGGAATTCCTCGTGCTCGACGGCGAGCTGGTCATCAACGGGCGCAGCTACACCCGCCACCAGTACGGCTTTCTACCCGCAGGCTACGTTCGTGAGACCGCCTCCGCCCCCGACGGCGCGACCGTGCTGACGATGTTCTACGACGCGCCGCAAGTGATCGCCGGCCGGCCCGCGACTCCGCACGACGCGGCGCTGCTGGTTGCGCACGTGGATCCGCTGAGCATGGAATGGGATCCTGGACTGGTCGATCCGCAACTGTCGAAGGGCGTGGCCATCAAACCGCTTCGTACCGATCCCTATACGCAGGAAACCTCGTTCCTTTACATGTCGCCGCCTCACCGGGTGCCCCCGGACATGGCGAAGCCGCAATGGACCCACTCGATGGTCGAGGAGCTCTATTGCCTTGCCGGCAACTATGTGTGGGGCGATTGCGGGCGCATGGGCCCGGGGGGCTATGCGTGGTGGCGTGAGCAGGAATGGCATGGCCCTTCTGGGACCGATACAGGCTATCTGCTGTTCGTGCGCACGGTAAACGGTCCGCTGGACAACATCTTCGCCACCGAGAAGAAGCTGTTCCGTTGGGATCCGCCATATGCGCCGGTCTTGCCGCCGGAACTTGCAAGGCACGCCCGCGCCTATGAGGAACCGCTGCTTGCCTGACGGCGTCGGGGCACGGGCCGGCGCGGCGGGAGCGGTGGCGCTGCTCACCGCTGCGTATGTCCTGTCCTATGTCGACCGCACCATTGTCGGGTTGCTTGTCGGCCCCATCAAGGCCGACCTCGTTCTTACGGACACCCAATTCAGTCTTCTCGGCGGCCTGGCCTTCGCGCTGTTCTATTCGATCCTCGGCATCCCCTTGGCGTGGGTCGCCGATCGAGGCGATCGAAGGCGCCTGATCACGGTTGGAATCGCTCTGTGGAGCGTGATGACGATCCTGTGCGGCCTGGTGCCGAGTTTTGGGTGGTTTTTCGTCGCGCGAGTGGGTGTCGGTATCGGCGAGGCCGCGTTGTCGCCGTCAGCCTATTCGCTCATCGCCGAGCTTTACCCCGCCGAACGCGTTGGCCGGGCGCTGGCGATCTACGGCAGCGGGGTCTACCTTGGCATCGGGCTTAGCTTCCTGGCCGGCGGAGCGTTGGTGGATGCGCTCGGCGGCGATTGGCGGACGATGTTCGCGATTGTCGGGGCGCCAGGGTTGCTTTTGGCTGCGCTGGTGGCCTGGCGTCTTCCCGAGGCGCGCCGTGGCCCCGCCGCCGTGCCGCAGGCGCCTGCCCCGCTCGCGCCACATCTCAAGCGTGACTGGCGCTTCCTGGCGTTGCATTTCGCCGGCTTTTCGATGCTGACCCTCGCGTTCAACGGCTATCTGGCCTGGCTCGCCGAATTTCTCCTGCGCGCTTTCAGGTGGGCCAAGACCGATAGCGGGCTCGCAATCGGAGGCATTGTGCTGGTTGCGGGCATCGCGGGAATGCTCGCTGGTGGAGCGGCGAGCGACCGCCTGCGCGCCCGCGGCGACGCGCGTGGCGCGCTAACCGCGGCTCTGGGTGGAGCGGTCCTGCTGGTGCCAGTGCCACTGATCCTCACCACCACCGGTTCGGCGGCGTTGAGCCTCGCCGCTTTCGCGCCGCTGGTGTTCCTGTCGGCATTCTGCTTCGGCCCCGCGGTGGTTTCGTTGCAGCTGGCAACTCCGCCGCCATTGCGTGCGCGTGTCTCGGCAATCTACCTGCTCGTGGTAAATCTGACTGGCATCGGCTTCGGCGGGACTGCGGTGGCGCTGGTCTCCGATCGCTTGCTCGCGGACGAGGGGCGGCTCGGCCAGGCGATGGCCGTGGTTGGCGCCACGGCGCTGCTTCTGGCGGTGCCGTTGCTGGCGGCCGCTCGCCGATTGATGCCGAAGGAGAATGCATGATCATCTCGCTTCGATTGGCGGTACGATCCACCAGAGGGAAAGATAATTTGGTTCATATGATCCATGCCTAGAAGCCCGGGAACCCGCAATCGCTCAACACCGGCGCGTCGCGCGGAGCTGCTCCCGCGCATACGTGCGCGATTGCACGATCGATCCGCTGGCCCACCGTGGTGGCGCGACCTCGCGGCTTCCGCGGGCGTCAGCCTGTCGACGCTGTAGCATCACTTCGGCCGCCGCGACGACGTTATCCGTGCGGTCATGGAGGACGAACGCGCGCAAAGGGTCGGAGCCGCTGGCCGTCATGGCTCGTCCAAGCGGACCTTTTGCGAAATCCGTCGAGGACGCCGTCCGCCACCTTGCGGGAGGTATGATCCACGCTGACCTCGACCGCATGATAGGTTGTGGCCTGGCGGAGGGCCTGGGCCATCCCACCACGGGACCAGCTTTCATCGACAATTTGCTCGAACCGATGTTGGCCGCCGTCGAGGCACGCCTTGCGCATCACGTCGCGGCGGGCGAGATGCGAGAAGGCGGGACTCGTGCGGCTGCAATAAATCGGGCCGCCCCGGTGATGGTCGCCGTTCTGCATCAGCGATTGCTCGGCGGCGAGATTATCCGACCGCTATCGCTGGATGGGTTCCTTGGCCAGCATGCCGATGCATTCGTTCGGGCATGGGCAACATGAGGACGCATTGAAACAGCAGCATGGCGTCCGCGATTTCAACGAACGTCCCTCACTCCGCCAATTCAATCGCTCTAGGGAGCCCGGAAGACGGCATGTCAACGGACCGCTCGTACGCAGGGATAGCAATCTCTACTTGCCATGAACCAGCGAGCAATCCGGCAGATCTGCAGCGACTGCGCTGGAAGATTGGGCAATTCCGCAACCGGCGCGAACTGCGAAATTGTAACGACCGATAGGCAAAGTCGGCATTCTATCGCGGCCGCGAGGGTCCAATGGAACGGGCCGGGCGCTGCCCTCGATCCTTGAAAGCTCGCTGGTAGCACGAAAGACCCCCGCAGGTTTGTCAGTCGACGTGGGCTGGCGACTTCCTAAGCTGTTCGGGAATGTGATGGAGGACGGCGGATGGGACGGCTCGAAGGCAAGCGGACGTTTGTAACCGGAGGAGCGTCCGGGCTGGGCGAAGCAATCGCGCGGCGTTTCGTAGCCGAGGGCGCCGAGGTGGTGATCGCGGACGTCGACGAGGCGGCGGGTAAGTCGCTTGCGGTCGATCTCGGCCCGCGGGCCACGTTCGTGCGGCTCGACGTATCGAGCGAGGCGGCTTGGCAGGCCGCGCTCGACAGCTGCGACACGATCAACGTGCTCGTCAACAACGCAGGTATTACTACACTCGGGTCAATCGAGGAGGTCACCCTCGATCAGTTCAGGCACGAGTTCGAAGTCGACGTCGTTGGAGTGTTCCTTGGCTGCAAGTTCGGCGTTGCCAAGATGAAGGCTCGTGGCGGTGCGATAATCAACATGTCTTCGATGACCGGCGTCCGCGCGCAGGCCAATCTGGTCGCGTACAATGCGGCCAAGGCAGCGGTTACGCACATGACCAAGTCGGTGGCGCTGCACTGCGCCTCTCAAGGCTACGGCATACGGTGTAACTCGATCCACCCCGGTGCGATTCACACACCGATCATCGACAAAGTGCTCGCGCAATCCGAGGATCCGGACGCACTGTATGCCTCGTTCGTCGCATCCCATCCGCTCGGGCGGCTGGGCAAGCCGGAGGAGATTGCTGCCTTGGCGGTTTATCTCGCAACCGACGAAGCCGAATTCGCTACCGGGGCCGAGTTCCGCATCGACGGCGGGAGTACGATCTGATTTGTCTCGGTTCGAATTGTCCGCCGTCCCAGCGCGGATGACTTGTGGCGGCGGCGAGCGAAGCAGGATCTGGTGGCCTTGAGCCAAGGGTTTGCGTCGCCCAGCGACAGCAATGGACGATCGCCTGCCGGACTTCAGCCATTCCAAACACGGTCCACTTCTTGGGACTCGCATTGTGAATGGTCAGTGGCCGCCTTCAAAGTCCCGGCGCATGTTGCGGACCACCCAGCGGATATGACTGGTAAAGATCACGACGGCAGAGTGGCCGTCGCCCGAAAGGATCGTCTCGTGGATCAGCCGGTAGTTGCTGATGTACTGCTCCCAGTGCGAAGCCGGAGCAAGATCAGAAAGCATGGTGGTGTAGAAGCGGATGTAGGGCCGCTGGTAAAAGAAGTGCACGAAGCCGTTGCCCGAAATGCGGTTTAGCTCGATGTGGTAGCGATACAGCGCATCGACAAAGTCGCGGGCATGGCGGCGAGTCCAGCTTTCCTCGATTGCGGCAAACCGGGCAGTGATTGCGGCGCGGACGTCCGCATCGTTGCTCCGTCCCGTGGCCAGCCTAACGCCGAGCGCGCAGATGGCTTCGGTGAATTCCAGGAAGTCGATCCGTTCCTTGACGCTGAGTGAACGGATGCGGGCGCCGCGATTGGCGATCAGCTCGACTACCCCTTCGCCGGCGAGCATGTGCAGCGCCTCGCGGATCGGCGCGCGACTGACCCCGTATTCGTCGGCGAGGTCTGCCGCGATCAGGCGCTGGCCGGGGGCGTAGCGGCCAGCCATCACGCCATCGACCACCGCATCGACGAGACGGCCGACCAGCGAGGCTGAGATGTCCTCGGATTCTTCACCGGGCAAAGGGGATCGCCTTACCATCGAGCACTCCCTTACGGTCGCTAAGTCTTAGCTCCAAGTCGCTTGTTGTGTCTGCCAATATTGCATACAAAGATGCCGACTCGTTTTTTGGAGATAGCGATGGCGACCAGCGCCCCTGTCGTCCCGCCCATTGACGGCGGCAATCGTGTGGCCAGCCACCTTCGCCAGGTCCTCGGCAGCGAAAACGTCCTCGACGACCCGGCTTCCCGCGAATTCTATTCCACCGATCTATCGTGGCGGGCCCGCGAGGTCGCCTCGCTCGTGATCCGCCCTGGCAGCCTCGACGAGCTATCGCAGGCCGTCGCCGCTTCGACCGGCGCGGGCTACGCCGTCGTCCAGCGCGGCGGCGGGATGAGCTACACCGGGGGGTACACGCCCGACCGCGAAGCCAGCGTCGTCATCGACATGCGCCGAATGAATCGGATCATCGAGATCAACGCCGACGATATGTATGTGATCGTCGAGGCCGGATGCACCTGGAAGGAGTTGTACGAGGCGCTCGCACCGCACGGCGTGCGCACGCCTTACTGGGGTCCCCTCTCGGGCGCGTATGCCACCGTCGGCGGCGCGCTTTCCCAGAACAGCCTGTTCCACGGCTCGGGCGTTGGCGGCACGGCCGCGGAAAGCGTGATCGGGCTCAAGGCGGTGCTCGCCGACGGCACGGTGGTTACCACCGGGTCATGGGCCCACAAGCACTCGACCCCGTTCTGGCGCCATTTTGGACCTGACATGACTGGGCTTTTCACCGCCGACACCGGCGCCTTTGCGGTCAAGGCCGTGGCGGCGTTGCGCCTGGTAACAACGCCGCCGCACACGGGTTATCTCTCGTTCAAGTTCGACACGCTTGATGCCATGCTCGCGGCCCAGGTGCGCATCGCCCGGCTGGACATCGCTTCGGAGTGCTACGGGTTCGATCCCTATTACAATGCGGGTTTCGAGAAGCAGGGCATCACGTTCGAGGAGGGCCTGTCGATCGTCGGCAAGATCGCGCGCAAGGGCGGGCTGAAGGGCCTAAAACGCGCGGCGCAGGTGGCGCTCGGAGGCAAGCGCATCCTTAAGGACGTTCCTTATTCGCTGCACATGACGCTCGATGCGCACACCGAGACGGTAGCGGCTGAGCACACCGACATCGCGGCGGAAATCTGCGTGGAGGAGGGTGGGTCGGAAATGGCCAACTCAATCCCCACTGTATTCCGCAACGCACCGTTCGGCGGCGTGCGGACGATCTTGCTCGGCTCCGAAGGTGAGATCTGGATCCCTGTCCACGGATACTTTCCGCTGTCGCGGGCAATCGCCGCGGCGCGCACTACCGAAGAGTTCCTTGCCGCACGCAAGCCGCTGATGGAGGAGTGGGGCATAAAAACCTCGTATCTGACCTGCTTCTCAGGCCCGGAGTTTGTGATTGAGCCTAGTTTCTATTGGGCCGATCGCCTCGGGGATTTTCGTCTGTCGCTGATCGAGCCGGAATTTGCCGAGAAGTGGAAAGACATCCCCGCGAACGAGGAACGTCGCGCGGTCGCGCTCAAGTTGCGCGACGAGTTGCGCGATCTGTTCGACGAACTCGGCGCGCTCCACCTTCAGATCGGCAAATACTATCCCTACCGCGAGCTGATGAACAACGACGGCCTGGCCCGGCTCATCGAAGGAGTAAAGGGCATCGTGGATCCGCGTGGCCTAATGAATCCGGGAGCACTTGGGCTAAACGGAGAGACGCCATGAACGCAATTGTCTGGGGCAAGTTCGGTCACTATCGCCACGATGTTGCAGACCTTGCCGATGAGCCCGATCTGGAATTCCCCTTCGTGCCCGGTTCGCGCTTCCGTGCGGTGAACACCGGGATCAACGAACCCGCGCTCCAGCTTAATCTCGAGGACTTCTACAAGGGACCGGAGATACCCTGGACGCTTGCCCATGAAGAAGCGCATTACGTCATCTCCGGCGAGTGCGAGATCGAGTATCACCTTCCGCCGCTCATGATCGAGACCGGGACGATCGTCGCCAGGGCCGGCGACAGCTATTATATGCCGCGCGGCTGCCGTGTGGTTTGGCGGGTGCTCTCCGACGAGCCCTTCCGGCACTTGTGCTTCTGCTTCCCTAACCCAGGTTACCCCATTCCGGTCGCTCGCAGCCAGCTCGGCAAAGCCCCCTGATCATGGCGCGCCAGGTCTTGCTCTTGACCTACACCCCGCGTTCCGACGTCGATCTCGACGCCTACCATTCTTGGCTGCGCGAGGTCGATAATCCATTCTTCAACGGCCGGCCCGCGGTGCACCGCTATGTCAACTACCGGGTGACTGGGGCGGTGCTGGGTAGCGAACGCTTCACCCACTTTGATCTCCTCGAGATCGAAGGGTCAGGCGGGGCGGGCGCCGTGTTCGGCGACCCGGAGATAGCCCGCTTCGCCCGCGATTGGGTGCGCCTCTGGGGCGCCGACCCCGATCCCGACTCTCCCGATCAGAGTGTCAACTACCACGTCCTTGAATGCGAAGCGGTCGCCTGGCCGGTACGCTAAGGGGGCCTAAATGCCCATGTTCCTCCGATTTAGCACTTGCTGGGTGGTCTGGTCATAGATGCCGGTCAATTGCTCCAGCGACTCTGCTGTGCGCTGCATCGTCTCGACGCTTACCTTCAGGTTTTCCAGCAATCCGACCAGCACCGCCTCGCGCACTGCCGCGTAGTTGCCGGTCGCCGCCTCGCCGCTCTCGGTCAGTCGATAGCCCGCTTCGCGCCGCGAACCGCCGGTGACCCGCTCGATCAGGCCGAACGATTCGATCTTGCGCAGCGAGTACTGGATAGTCGAGACGTCGTTGCGATTGAGGAACTGGAGCAGTTCAGACAAGTTCTGAGGTCCACCGCGCATCCGGATGCCGTGGAGCAGCCAAACTTCCTGCGCCCCAATCGAGGTGCCACTGACGCAGCGATGGAGCGTGGCCGACCATCGGGCAAAGCCTTCGATGGTGCGAACCATCGCCACTTCGAGCCGGACCAGCACCGCGGCGAGTTCGGATGCGGACATGTAACGGTCGGCGCTGGGTTTCATCTTCGTAGTCTCTCCCAATAAATCAGCTGCAATCTTTCGGCGACCGCGCGCCGCGAATGCTGCCAAGATAGTTCACACCTTTTCGATTGACTGAAAAATCCCGCGAGCAACAATTCCGCGTTTCCCGTCGAAAAAGCAACAGGAGCGGCCCGATGAAATTCGGAGTATTCTTGCCCAATGGAAGCAACGGCTACATTCCATCGACAACAAGCCCCCGTTACCTGCCGAGCTACCAGCACAACCTTGAGATCACGCTGGAAGCCGAGCGTCAGGGACTCGATTTCGTACTGTCGATGATGAAGTACCGCGGTTTCGGAGGCGAGAGCGGATATTGGGACGCCTGCCTGGAGTCATTCACGCTGATGGCCGGCCTCGCAGCGGCGACTAACACCATCGGACTGTTCCCCAGCGTGACGCTGTTGGCTCATCACCCCGCCATCTGCGCACGGATGGTCGCGACCATCGACGATATCAGCGGCGGTCGTTGTGGCCTCAACATCGTCACCGGATGGAACAAGCCTGAATACGTGCAGATGGGCCTATGGCCGAGCGATGCCCATTACGAGCGGCGCTATGAGCTCGCCGCCGACTACCTGAAGATCGTCAAGGCGCTGTGGCGCGATGGCCGGGTTACGCACCATTCGGAGTTCTACAATCTTGAGGACTGCGCGATGCAACCGTTCCCGGGCCGAGATCTGCCCATCGTCTGCGCCGGACAGAGCCCCAAAGGGGTCGAGTTCACCGCGGCGATGGGCGATCACAACTTCGTGATGGCCCATCCCGACCGGCTGCGGACAATCGTCGAAACGGTCAAGGGCAAGGCTGCGGAGCGCGGACGGCAGGTGGGGACTTACGCGTTGCTCGGCCTGATCATCGCTCCGAGCGACGGCGAAGCCCAGGCGATCGCCCAGCGCATCGTCGCCGGGGCGGACCAGGGCGCGATCGCCAACATTCTCGCCAGTGCGGCGATGGACACCAATGTCGGCGGGACATCGGATCGGATGAAAGAGGCGCTGGGTCTGCCGGTGGAGGATGGCAACATCGCCTTCATGAGCTTTCCGGTGGTGGCCGGCAGCCCCCAGACGGTCGCCAGCCGGCTGGATGCCATTGCCGAGGAAACAGGTATCGACGGAATGCTGTTCAGCTGGCCGGATTTCGTACCCGGAGTGCGCGATTTCGGAGAAAAGGTGCGGCCCTTGATGCGCCAAGCGGGCGGTTGAAACCGTCGGAACGCAAGCGGTCTATCGCTCAGGACCTATTCTGCATACAATTCTTGCAGTCAAAGGAGGTGGTCGATGATTCGCAAGGGTTATGCAGAATCGAGCGGTGGCCAGATTCATTATCGCCGCAGCAAGGGAAGTGGCACCCCACTGGTGTTTTTCCACCAGACCGCGAGTTCGAGCCAGATGTGGCTGAAAGTCATGGCCGCGCTGGGTGACTGGGGGAGGGACTTGATTGCGCTCGACACGCCGGGTTTCGGCGGCTCGTTCGATCCCGATCCGGACAGCCGGCCGCAGATGAGCGATTACGCTCGCTGGCTCCGCGAAGCGCTGGCGGACCTCGGCATTGAGCGCGCGCACCTCGTGGGTCACCACACCGGCGCCTGCATCGCGGTCGACATGGCCGGCAGCGAGGCGGCGCTCGCGGCCACCATGACGCTACTCGGTCCGGTGCCGTTGACGGCGGAGGAGCGTGACGAATTTTCCAAGCATTTTGGCATCCCGTTCACTCCGGGGGTGAGCGGCGCATACCTCCTGGAGAACTGGGAGTATTTGCGGAACCTCGGCGCCCACGCCGATCCGATGCTGATCCATCGCGAGATGGCTGATCAACTGCGGGCCTGGTGGGGTCGAGTGCAGTCATACGGCGCGGTATGGACACAGGATTTCAAAGGCATCTACGAATGCCTCGAGATGCCGTTGATGATTGGTGCGGCGCCCGAGGACGTGCTCTACCCGTTTCTCGATCGCGCTGCGGAGCTGCAACCTAGCGCCCGGGTGCTGCAACTCACCGGCCACAACTTCGAGCCCGACCTCGACGCATCGACGATCGCAGACGCATTGCGCCAGTTCTGCCGCGAATGATCGTCAGCGAACCATGATCTTGCGGTTGAGCACGGTCTGGGTGGCCTGATCGTAGAGTCCGGTCAGGCGTTCCAGCGCAGCGGCCGCGCTGCCCAGC
Organism: Novosphingobium sp. Gsoil 351; assembly: GCF_009707465.1. Classification (NCBI taxonomy): domain Bacteria; kingdom Pseudomonadati; phylum Pseudomonadota; class Alphaproteobacteria; order Sphingomonadales; family Sphingomonadaceae; genus Novosphingobium; species Novosphingobium sp. Gsoil 351. The sequence goes on along the minus strand of NZ_CP046120.1, from coordinate 1,032,377 downwards.
GACGCGGTAAAGCCGTTCACCTCGTCGATCAGGCCGAGCAGGATCTCGTCGCGCAGCGCGGCATAGGCGTCGGTGGCGCGGATTCCTTCGTCGGTCAGACGGTATCCGGCTTCGCGCCGACTACGTCCGGTGACGCGCTCAATCAACCCGTGCTGCTCGATCTTGCGGAGCGAGTACTGAATCGTCGACACATCGGTGCGGTTGAGAAACATCAACAGTTCCGAGAGGTTCTGCGCGCCGCCACGCATCCGGATCGAGTGTAGCAGGCAGATTTCCTGAACCCCCAAACGCGCGCTCGAAACGCTTAGGTGGAGGTACTCGGCCCAGCGGCCGAATGCCTCGATCGTGCGGATGAACGACAATTCGGTGCGGGTGAGCGCTGCCGCCTGGGCGTCGGCCGTCATGTATACATCGGGTTGATCGTCCATGCTCGTATCCATCAAAACATGCAAATTAGCTGCATAAACGCTTACAAATGCGCCTTGAAACCCCGAAATTCTTTCTAGTTGACTCGCGGGGCGCAAACAAGCGACACATTTTGTATACAAAGCCGCCGACAGGTGGGGAGGACCACCGGGTCTCGTGAGGGGACATCATGACGAAAAGCGCAATCGCCCTACTCGCCTCGATTTCCACGCTGCCTTTGGCCGCACCGGCCTTGGCGCAGAGTTCTCCACCGCCGGCGGACGCAAACACCCCCGACGATGACGAAGCCACGATCGTCGTTACTGGCCTCAAGCGCGATCAGTCGTTCGTCGAAGTCCCCGTTGCGGTCCAGGTCTTCAGCGAGAAGACGATCGAACGCGCGGGGATTACGCGGCCCGAAGACTTCCTCGCGCTCACCCCGAACGTCGCGTTCGAAAAGTCGAACCACGCTGGCGAATTCTTCGTGAACATCCGCGGGCAAACTTCGGTGCGTCAGTCCGAGGGCGCGGTCGCGATCGTCATCGACGGGGTCCAGTTGGCCACCCAGAACGAATTCAACGGCGAATTGTTCGACATCCAGCAGATCGAGGTGCTCAAAGGCCCGCAAGGTGCGCTGTATGGCCGCAACGCCTCGGCCGGGGCGATCGTCATCACCACGAAGGAGCCGACCGACGAACTTGAGGGGCAAGTGCGCGCCAGCTACGGCAATTGGCAGAGCGCAAAGGGTTCGGTCAGCGTCGGCGGCCCGATCGTTCCGGGCAAGCTGCGCTTCCGGCTGTCGGCGGCGCTCAGCGACACCGATGGGCCTTTCACCAACATCAACACCGGCGAAAAGGTCATGCGGATGACCAGCAAGGAAGGCCGGGCCCGGTTGATCTGGGACGCCAGCGAGATGACGCGCTTCGACCTGCGCGGCACCGCAAGCCACGTCACCGGCGGCGCGATCGCATTCAACGCCCAGGTCGTGGGGTCGACGCAGGGCGGGGTGCCGGTGACGAAGATCGACACGGACGACACCAGCCTGCCGTACACGGCCGATGTTCCCGGCCGCAACGTCCAGGACAAGTGGAGCGTGGCGCTCAAGATCGATCACGATTTTGAGTGGGCCAAGCTTACCTCGGTTACGTCGTACAACACGATCGTCGATCGCTACCAAGCGAAGAACTATCCGTACGGAGCCTGGACCTTCGCCGGCAATGAATTCGTGTCGGACGCGTTGTCGCCCGGCCTGAACCTGGATATTCTCGCCGCCTTCGGCGACAACACCCAGAAGTTCCGCATCGCCAACAAGGCCTTCATCCAGGAGGTGCGGCTGACCTCGCCCAGCGAGCAGCGACTGCGCTGGCAGCTTGGCGCCTACTACCTCGATTCCAAACGCGACTTCACCACCGAGCAGGGACTCAACGGGCGCCTCCAGCGAGACGCCATGGGCCGGCTGCTGCCCCCGTTTGTCATTCAAGGAACGACGGTCGGGGCACCGGTCGCGCCGGTCACGCGGCTCTTGATCGGTGGCGGATCGATCCTGCCGACCCGCGGGATCGACGGGCCGGACAGCAACAACGGCACCGTCAATTACGACGACAATCACTACACCGCGCGCAACATCGCACCGTTCGGCAACATCCAGTTCGACATCACCGATGCGATCGAGTTTCAGGCCGCGGCGCGCTATGATATCGAGCGCCGGACGATCCGCACCGAGACGCCCAACATCGCCAATCCATTCTTTGGCGTTGCGCCCGGCGCGCCCGCCGCGACGTACAACTTGTGCGTTGCATACACTGGCCGCACCGCTGCGGCATGCCGTGAGAAACGCACCTTCAGGCAACTTCAGCCCAAGGTCACGCTGACCTACAAGTTCCCCGGAAAGTCCGGGTCTATCTACGCCGGATACGGCCGCAGCTTCAAATCGGGCGGTTTCAACCCCATCGGCACTCGCGCCGTGCTTATCCAGGGCCTACCGAATATCCTGGTCCAGGACAGCTACGACAAGGAAGTCGCCGATTCGTATGAACTCGGCTTCAAGGCACTGCTGCTCAACCGGCGGATCAGCATCAACGGGGCGGTGTTTCACACCACCGTCAGCAATGCGCAGCAATTCGAATTCTTCCCGACCGGCGGTATTCAGGCGATCTCGCAGATCAAGAAGACCCGCATCAACGGCGCCGAGATCGACATCAACGCTCGGCTTACCGACGTCCTTTCGGTATTCGGCGGCGCCGGGGTCATCGACGGCAAGATCAAAGACATCGACAGCCAGGACCCGGCCGATCGCACGGCGATCATTGGCAACAAGATTCCGTTCGTGCCGAACTACAATATAAGCGCGGGTTTCCAGCTGACACAGCCGGTGTCGAACACGCTCAATCTGCTGGCCCGCGTGGACTACACCCGCACTGGCCGTATCTGGTACGATCAGCGCAATCTCGCCAATACCGACCGTTCGCCGATCGACATCGTTAATGCGCGGCTGGGCGTCGGCAACGATCGCTGGGATCTCGCGTTGTGGTCCAAGAACCTGTTCAACGAACGCTACAACAGCGACGCCGTGGTGATCCTGCCGGTCGCGCACGCGGTCTACCGCGCACCGACCCGCAGTTATGGCCTCGAAGGGCGCTTCAACTTCTGAGTTAGGACGACCATGCCCATTGGCCTTGCTCCCAGCGCCCGCTCTACCTTCGCGGTCCATACCGTCGATAATGCCGCGCTTGAAGGCGCGCCGCTGCTCGAGCTGCCGTTCAACACCGGCGTGAGAATTCGGGGTTACTCGGCGATCAATCAGCCCAACTGCCAGGTCATCGTCGAGGATTTCATGCCGGGCGACGAGTTCGACTGGACCTTTACCCACGACGAGTTCCAATATTGCATCTCGGGTGAAATGGAGGTCGAGGTGTTCCTGCCCCCGCTCTATTCCGAGGTCGTCAGGGCACGGATCACGCCGGGCACGGTCTACACCTATCCGGTCGGTGCCCGGAAGCATGTGAAGGTCATAGGCGAACAGCCTTTCCGGCATCTGTGCTTCTGCCCGCCAAGCCCCGACTACCCGTTCCCGACCCACGCCAGTCTGACCGGCCAAGGATAACGCGCATGCCCGATCCAGCGATCGCCCCAATCTCACCCGACGCACTACCCGAAGATCTGAAACCCCTCCACGCGACCGGGATCGAGCGCACCGGCGATGCGACCATCATCGGTGTGATGGCGCATCAGCCTGACATTCTGCGCTGGTATTTCGGCGAGTTTTACGATGGCCTGTTCTACAACAAGCATCCCGGAATGCGCGTCGATGTGCGAAGCAAGGAACTGCTGCGCCTGAAGCTGTCGAAGCAGCACGGCTGCCAGTTCTGCAACCGCTTCAACACCGTGGAGGCGCTGAACGCCGGCGTCACCCAGAGCCAGGTCGATGCGATCTTCGATCCGCAGGCGACGGTGTGGGACGCCAGGGACCGCGCCTTGCTGCTCATGGCCGAAGAGATGATGCTGCAGAACATGGACGGGCAGTTGACGCCAGCGCTCTACCGCGAGTTGCGCGAGCATTACGATGATGGCCAGATTGTCGAACTGGGTTTCATCGCCGCGGTGCTGACCGGCGTCGCGAAATGGATTTTCACCTTCGACATGGTCAACCGCGAAGAGACCTGCCCCGTCCGTCCGCCCCTTGCCGCCTGATTTATTTCAAGGAGTCGCTACCATGAACATGCATGTCGATCTCAAGAGCCAGCTTCCCCACGCCGTGCTGCCGCACACTACAGCGGACGAGTTCGCCCGTCAGGAATTCGTCAAGAGCCTGAAGTTCCACCTCGCCAGCAAGGTCTCGGTCGGCAACAAGGATGCTTTCGAGGCGCGGGCCAAGCCACGTTTCGAAAAGGAGGCGGGGCACGAGCCCGCAACCCTTGCCGACATGCGCAAGGCGATGGGCGGCGATCCTTACTTCCGCTTCTGGAGCGCACTACAGCGCAACAGCCAGGAAATGATGTGGAAGTCGGTCCAGCTTCCGGTCGAGCGCCAGCATGCCGAGCTTATCGAGCAGAGCAAGACCGCTACCACGAAAGGCAGTCTGCACCTCGATCCGGAGCTTGAGATACCGCGGTATCACCGGTCGGTTGACATCCATTGCATGCCAGGCGGCTATCACACCGACTTTGTGGCCGAGGACGTCGCCAACGGCGCGATCTACGACCGCGCGGTTTACATCTACGCGATGGGCCGGATGGGGCCGGAGAACTCTGACATCGGCGATACCACGATCGCCTATCTCAAACAGAATTATCCCGATTTCGCCCCGCGCCGCATCCTCGATATGGGCTGCACCGTCGGCCATTCGACGCTCCCTTATTGCGACGCCTGGCCCGATGCCGAGGTTTACGCGATCGACGTCGGCGCCCCGGTGCTGCGCTATGCCCACGCCCGCGCCGAATCGCTGGGAAAGACCGTTCATTTCAGCCAGCAGAATGCCGAACACACGGACTTTCCCGACGGCCATTTCGACCTGATCGTCAGTCATATCCTGGTTCATGAGACCAGCCACACCGCAATCCGGCGGATCATGCGCGAATGCCATCGCCTGCTCAGCCCCGGCGGCATGGTGGTCCATGCCGAGACGCCGCCTTACCGCGATCTTCCGGCGTACGACGCATTCATGCTCGATTGGGACACGCGCAACAACAACGAGCCCTATTGGGGCGCAAGCCACGAGCTTGTGGCGGCGGAGATCGCGGCCGAGACCGGCTTCGACCCGTCGCACGCGTTCGAAGCCTATCAGCCCAGCGCCTTCGAGGCGGCAGAGGCCAAACGCACCAAGGTGTTCCAGGGCGGCGACTTTGGCGGCGGCGGCGCTTGGTGGGTGTGGGGCGTGCGCAAGTAAACGTCGTGCCGGGGCAGGGGCGCCAGCGCCATCCCCATCCCCCGTTCGGGCGGATACCAGAGGACGATCACGGATGAGCGACGCAGGCAGGCTGCAACTGAAGGCCAAGGGTCAGCGGCCACAGTATTTCGACGATCCGGCGATCGACAAGGTGCTGGCCATCACCCTCGCGCTCGCCGGAGAAACCGCGGTGCTGCACGACCGCGTCGACACGATCGAGCGTCTGCTCGAGCAAGGCGTTCCGGTGACCCGCGCCGCCATCGACGCCTATCAGCCCGACGCGGCGACCCGCGAAGAGCGCGATTCATGGCGCGACCAGTTCCTCGACAACGTGCTTCGCATTATCCACCAGGAGCGCGAGGAACTGGCCCTGCGCGCCGGCGAACAAGCGCCCTACGATGACGCCGTAATCCTGGTCGAATCGACCGCGCCGTGATGGGGCAGTTCGCCGAGCACTGGCGCCGCGACGAGCCCACCTTTTACAGTCTTCTAGCGCTCGAGCGGCAGCCGGGTGATCGGCCGGGCGCGCTCGAAGGATTGAGCGGAGCGTTGATGAGCCGCGATCGAGGCAGCCAGGCCGAAACTCATGTGGTCGAGATCGCGTCGGGATGGCGCAAGAATTGCGCCGCTGACGCGGCGAGCCTCGAGCTGTTCCTGCTGTCGGGCGATCTGGCCCTCAATGGCGAAAGTGTGGGCGGGGGAGGGTATGTTCATTTGCCCCAGGGCAGCGGCGGGGGGAGCTTTCCTCGCAAGGCGGCGCCCAAGCCCTGGCGTTCTGGAATCCCAGTCCGCCCTGTTTCCCGTATCCTTACACCCGCCGGCGGGTGGTCGGCACGCACAGCCTTGGATGGAAGAATTCGGTTCCGGGCGGCCACGGGGTCATGCACAAGTCGTTGCGTTTGCCCGATCCTTGCCCGGATAGCCCCGATGCAGGTTTCGACGGCGGGCCGGGCGGTTATCTCCGCTTTCAATACATCGCCCCGCAGATGATCGCGGCGGCGGAGCACGTCCACCACGAGTGCTGGGAGGAGATCATAGTGCTGGCTGGCGACGTCCTGCTGGTCAATGAAGGCCAGATGGGCCGCGGCAGCGTCGTCGGCCACCCGCAGGAATGGTATCACGCGCCGTTCGCCTCACGCTCTGGCGCGATCATCCTGGTCCATACCGACGCGCCGATGGGCTACCCTTGGCCTCCCCGCGACTATCCCGGCGGGCAGTCGCTATGCGAATGCTATCTCGAGGCCCAGGACTGGACGCGCGAGATCGATCACGTCCCCTGGTCCCATCATCCTTTGGCGCCAGTGCAGGACGCCGATCCGCTCTACCAGGCCTGGCGGCAGACTCCGTCCGGACGCCTATGGGGCGACGATGACCTTCCCGGCGAGGTTCCTTACCTGCCCGGCGGTCGCGGCAAAGCGTCCGCTTTCCGCTCGTCATGGCAGCGTAAAGTGCAATGATCCGGCGTCGCTTCGCCGATTGCCGCGACGGCCAGATTCACCTGCGTGAGGCCGGGCCAGTGGATGCGCCGGTAATCGCCTTCTTCCATCAGACCGCGTCTTCGGGCGCCATGTTCGAGGCGGTGATGACGCGGCTGGCCGGCTGGTATCGCTGCCTTGCCTTCGATACGCCTGGCTTCGGCCAATCCTATCAGCCAACGATCCTGCCTGACCTGGCATTCGCCGGGGTTCGCCTGCTGGAGGCCCTGGACGACCTGGGCGTCGAACGCTTTCACGCTTGCGGCCATCACACAGGCGGGTGTGTCGCGCTGGAAATGGCCGTGGCGGCGCCCCAGCGGCTGCGGTCGCTGACACTGATCGGACCGGTGCTGGTCAACGACGCGGAAAGGGCCGAATATCGCAAGATCTTCGTACGGCCTTTCGCCGCCGAGGAAACCGGCGCCTTCCTGCAAACCGCGTGGGACTATCTGCGGATGATCGGCGCGGGGTCGGGCCTCGACCTGCATCTGCGCGAAATGGTCGATCACCTCGTGGCGCACCGCACGATGCCCCAGGCGTTCGAGGCGGTTTGGGCGCAAGACACCACTGCGCTCTATCGCGCGGTCGAGGCGCCGCTGCATATCGTCTGTTCCAAGGACGACGTTCTGTGGCCGCTGTTCGAGCGTGCCGGGCAGATGCGCCCCGATGCGCGAAGCACAGTGGTGGGCGGGGCCGACTTCCAACCGGATCGCGATCCCGACGGCGTCGCGGCGGCGCTGTCCGCTTTCATCGGAGGGCTTGATCCTGGCAACTGAGCTCGAGGCGGCATTCCGCAGGCTGGAAGGGGCGCTGGCAACCGGCGATTTGCCAGGGTTCTGGGGGATGATTCTGCCCGACGCGGTGATCCTGGACGAAGACCTTCCCATCCGCGTCGATCGGCAGGGCTTTCAGGACCACATCGGCTTTCATAGTCCCGAGGTGTGGGAAAACTTCGCCTGGAAACCAATGGCGGTCCGGTTCGTGGCGAGGGGAGGCGCGGGCTTCGTAGCGGGCTCGGCGATGTTCCGCGGCAAGCCTCGCGGTTCCGGCTATCGTCTCCGCCCCCTTCTGTTCACCCAAGGTTGGTCCAAGCTGGCCGAGGGCTGGCGATTGGCAAGCTGGCAGCAAAGTCCCTTGGTGGGCCATGTCACAAAGGCGTCACCGGGATGATGGTTGTGCAATGGGAGCGGCGTCAGGCGCTTTTGGGCGGAGCGGCATTGGCGTTGTCCGGCTTGATCATGCCGTGCGCAGCGTTAGCTGGGGGGCCGGGCGCGGACTCCGCGCAGGCGGCCGTCACTGCCGCCCTTGCCGGCCGTCTGGATCCGGCGAAACGACTCGCGTTGCTTGCCGACGACGCCCTGGTGATTAGCGACGACGTCCCGTTCATCATGGACAAGCCGACCTACGCCGATCATCTCGCGTTTCTTTCGTCATCATGGTCCAGTTGTGAGCTCGCCTTGCTCGAACCGCGCTCTAATCTGCATCGCGATACGGCAGTCGTCTCGTTTCTGTTCAACCTGCGGGGGCGTCCCAACGACGCGGGCTTTCGTTTGCGCTCCGGGGTCGTGACGGCTGTGTGCGTAGAAGATGGCGGCACCTGGCGGGCACTGGGGCTGCACTTCGGAGCCCTGAGCGGACAAATCACTGACGCCTCGCCGTCCTGAGGCTTCAACATGACGTATCCGACCTTTCGCGAGGCGGGCTCAAGCGCAGCGAGATAGGGCGGGAACTGCTCCATCGCTCGCTGGCTTGCCAAGCGGCGGATTTCGACTGGGCAGGCCGAGCTGCGTGCCGATGCGAAGGCGCAGATCTACACAGCGGCGGAGGGCCTGCGCTCGAAGCACGCTTTCTCGGCAGCAACCCCACTAGCGTCGATTTCCAAGGATCGTGTCCCACCATGTGGTGTAGGTTCGCTGGCGTAGTCGCAGCGATCTCCGGCCAAGCCGGATTGATCATGCCGCCATGGCTGGCAACCTGATGATGGTGTTATCGCTTAATCCCGAGACGCTTTCCAGCGTCATGTAGCGGCAGCGCTGAACGGCCCACTCGTCATTCTGTTCGAGCAGGATCGCGCCGACGAGACGGGTTATGGCCTCCTCGTTGGGGAAGATGCCGACGACGTCGGTGCGCCGCTTGATCTCGCCATTGAGGCGCTCGATGGGATTGTTGGAGTGCAGCTTGGTGCGATGCTGCGCGGGGAAGGTCATGTAGGCCAGCACATCGTCCTCGGCGCTGTCCATCAGCGCCGCCAGCTTGGGCACGGTCGGCCTGAGCTGATCAGCCACGCTGCGCCACTGGGCCTTGGCGGTCTCGGGTGTTTCCTGGGCGAAGGCGGTGGCGATGAACGCCGAGACGACCCGGCGCCCACTCTTGCCGGCATGGGCCAGGGCGTTGCGCATGAAGTGGACGCGGCAGCGCTGCCAGGTTGCGCTGAAGACCTTGGCGACCGATGCCTTGATGCCTTCATGGGAGTCGGAGATCACCAGCTTCACGCCGCGCAGGCCGCGGCGGGCAAGGCTGCGCAGGAAGTCCGTCCAGAACACCTCGGCTTCGGAATGCCCGATCGCCATGCCGAGGACTTCGCGCCGGCCGTCATTGTTGACACCGACCGCGACGATGACGGCGACCGAGACGATCCGGCCGGCTCGCCGGACCTTGATGTAGGTGGCATCCATCCAGACATAGGGCCAGTCGCCTTCGATCGGACGCTCGAGGAACGCCTTCACGCGGCCGTCGATCTCTTCGCACAGCCGGCTGACCTGGCTCTTCGAGATGCCGCTCATCCCCATCGCCCTGACAAGATCGTCGACCGAGCGCGTCGAGATGCCCTGGATGTAGGCCTCCTGGATCACAGCCGTCAGAGCTTTCTCCGCCATGCGGCGGGGCTCGAGAAAGCCCGGGAAGTAACTGCCCTTCCTGAGCTTTGGGATCCGCAGCTCGACGGTGCCGGCGCGGGTCTCCCAGTCCCGGTCCCGATAGCCGTTGCGCTGCGCGAGCCGCTCGGCATCCTTCTCGCCGTAGGCCGCACCCGTCAGGCCGCCGACCTCCAGCTCCATCAACCGCTGCGCGGCAAAACCAATCATGTCGCGCAGGAAATCGCCGTCGGCAGTCTTCCCAACCAGCGCGTGCAGGTCCATCTTGTCGTTGGTCATCGGTGTCTCCGTAAGTTGAGTTTCGCAACCCAAGCTTATCCGAAGTTCGCCGATGACCACCCGCGAAACTGACCGGCCGCTACAGCGCTAGTTGGGGAGCGCGCGTCCGGTCAGCTTCGCTACCCTCGAAACCTACACCACGCCCGGGGGCACGACCTTTCCATGTTGGCGCCTGGCGCCTCAAAGCTCCAGTCAAACGGCAAACAGGCAATGCGACTGTGCATAGGACAGCGTCGTTACAGCACCACTGCTGCTGCTATAAACAGGCCGTGAATATGCACTTGTCCCGCAATTCTGCTTGTGTGCAAGTCGCTGGTGCGACGGTGTGCGGTGTCGAGGTCGACGGAGTCCGGCGCTACCTCGGCATACCCTATGCGGGGCCTCCAAACCGCTTTGCCCTCCCTGAGCAGGCGCGGTTCGGTGCAGGAATCTTCGAGGCCACCGATCCCGGACCTTCCGCACCGCATCGCATCAAGCCGTTCCCGGGGCTCGATGTGATTCCACTGGTCGGCACGGGGAGCGATGGGGGTGACGGCGATTATCTGCGTCTGAACATTTGGGCGCCTGCCGACAGCGCCGGTGCGCCAGTCTTGGTTTTCATCCACGGTGGCGGCTTCATAGTCGGCAGCAAGGACGCGCCGGTCCAGGATGGAACCGCGTTCGCACAGTCGGGCATCGTTTGCATCGCAATCAACTATCGCCTGGGGATCGACGGATTTTTGCCCGTCCCCGGTGCACCTACGAACCTTGGGCTCCGCGACATCCTGTTCGCCCTGCGGTGGGTGCAGGAGAATGTCGCGGCCTTTGGAGGCGATCCCACGAACGTCACGGTGTTCGGCGAGAGCGCCGGGGCCATGGCCATTGCCGACCTGGTGACATCGCCTTTGGCTCACGGCCTGTTCCACCGCGCGATCGTCCAAAGCGGGCACGGCTCGATGGTACGGGACATTGACGTCGCCCAGCGACTTGTGCGCAAGCTCGCCAAGCGTTTGGGCGTTACGCCTGACGTTGACGGTTTTCGCACGGTTGGAAACGACGCGGCGATGGATGCCATCGAGCATTTGGCCAAGCCGACCGCCATAGACCTGCGCGACGCGCACGGATTCGAGCCGGTTTATGGCATCAGCCGGTTCATTCCGGTGTGGGGTGACGACGTATTGCCTCAAAAGCCGCTAGACGCGTTGCGGGCTGGGGCGGGAAGCGAGATCGAGGTTCTGATCGGCACGAATGCCGAAGAGATGAACCTGTATTTCGTGCCGACCAAAGTACGCGACAAGATCCCCGGCGTGCTCGCATGGTGGCTGCTATCTCGCTCGCAGCCGAACGCCAGGGCGGCACTCAAGGCCTATGGCCTTGGCAGCAAGGGCGTAAAGCCTGGCCACGCGATGACCCGGGCGATGAGCGACCTGGTGTTCCGTTGGCCTGCGCGGCAGTTCGCGAGCGCGCACAAGGGTAAGACCTGGATGTATGAATTCGACTGGCGCTCGCCGGCGTTTGGCGGCGAACTGGGCGCGTGTCACGGCATGGAGCTGCCGTTCGTCTTCAAGACGCTGGACATTGCGAGCGGACCGCAGGGACTGGCCGGGGAAGCGCCTCCGGCTGCGCTCGCCGACAGCGTCCATGGCATCTGGGCACAGTTTGCGCGTGACGGGACTGTGCCATGGCCGGGATACGACGGTGACCGACTGGTCTATCAGCTCGCCCGGGGCGAAACGATCCGCGAGCCGGATATGCCCGCCGCGCGCTTCCTGCCGGAATAGGGCGATGTATCTCGACAAGCTTCGGCTCGAGGGCCGCGCGGCCTTCGTAACCGGCGGCGGGCAGGGTATCGAGCTTTCCTGTGCCGAGGCGCTGGCCGAGGCCGGGGCCGCGGTGACGATCGCGGATCGCGACACGGCTGTGCTTGCCGCGGGCGCTGACGCGCTAGCTTGCAAGAGCTACGCGGTCGAAACGGTCGCGCTCGACGTGACCGACTCACGCGCGGTCGAGAATGCCGCCGGCGAAATGCTGGCGCGAACCGGCCGGATCGACATCCTCGTCAACAACGCGGGTATCGCGCGCAGCGAGACGCCGGCCGAGGATGTCGCCGACGAGCATTGGCTCAACGTCCTCGACGTCAATCTCAACGGCAGCTTCTGGTGTGCCCGCGCGTTCGGCCGGCACATGCTCGCCGCGGGCTGTGGAAGCATCGTCAACGTCGGCTCGATGAGCGGGTTGATCGTCAACCGGCCGCAGCCGCAGAGTTATTACAACGCCTCCAAGGCCGCCGTACACCAACTCACGAAAAGCCTTGCCGCGGAATGGGCGGGGCGCGGGGTGCGGGTCAATGCCGTCGCGCCGACCTATATCGCCACCCCTCTAAATGCCTTCGCCGACCAGTCCGGCGAAATGTACCGGCGGTGGATCGACGGCACCCCGCAGGCCCGTCTCGGCGAGCCCGAAGAAGTCGCATCCGTGGTGCTGTTCCTCGCTTCGGACATGGCCAGCCTGATGACCGGCAGCATCGTGATCGTCGATGGCGGCTACACCTGCTGGTAAGTCGATCTGCATAGTCGGTCTGACGATCGGCATAGTCGGCCAACCTATCTTATAGGTTATATACCTGTCAGATAGCCTCCCACAGGGACGCCGTGACGTCCGATTCGAGGGAGACGATGTCCAATGCGCTCGCACCGCTTTCTGACCGCTGTTGCCGCCACCGCGCTGAGCGCTCCACTTCCGGCTTTTGCGCAGGACGCTACACCGCAGCCCCAAGAGACTTCTGCGGACACCTCGGTCGGCAACAACGAGATTGTCGTCACCGCACGTAAGCGCGAAGAGACGCTGCTCAATGTTCCAGTCGCGATCACCGCCATCAGCGGAGACACGCTGCAGGCGCGCGGGATCAATTCGGTGCGCGAGGCGGCGCTGCTCAGCCCCGGCCTCAATATCAACAGTGACGGCACCGGCCGGGCCTTCGTAGCGATTCGCGGCGTGGGCGTGACTCTGGTCGGCACCGTCCAGCCCGGGGTCGGGCTGTTCATCGACGGCATCTACCAGCCCAACACCGCCTATCTCAACAACCCGCTGACCGATGTGGCGCGCATCGAGGTGCTGCGCGGTCCGCAGGGCACCTTCTATGGCAAGAACACGCTGGGCGGCGCGATCAACGTGATCACCCGCGCGCCTTCGAACGATCTCGAGGTGCGCGGCAATGCGAGCTACGCCGGGCCGGACAACGCCTGGCTGGTTTCCGGCGCCGTTTCCGGGCCGATCGTCAAGGACGTGCTCCAGGTCCGCGTCGCCGCCTCGCATCGCCAGCAGGACGGGTTCCTCAAGAACATCGTGATCAACCCGGCCAACCCGGTCGATGCCAACAAGCTCAACACGGACTCGGTCAATGCCACCGTTCGGTTTGGACCGAGCGATGGACTGACCCTGACGGTCAAGGGATATTACGACTGGGTCGATGGGGTGAACATTCCGTACGCCCGCGTCACCGGACCCAAGAACTATTCGCGCAAATTGCAGTTCAACGCGCTGAACGAATCCAAACTCCGCTATCGCGGCGTCAACGCGAAGGCAGAAGTGCCGCTCGACGGGCTCAACTCCAAGCTCACCCTCATTGGGGCATACGACTTGCGCAACGGCCGTAGTCCGGATTCCGACGTCGATTTCGGACCGACCAACTTCGCGCGCGCGGTGAGCAGCGACAAGCTGCGGACCAAGACCACCGAGCTGCGGCTCGACAGCGAGTGGTCGGACCGCATCTCGACGCTGTTCGGGCTGTTCTATAGCCGCGAAACCACCGCGCTGCTCGATAACACCTCGCTGCTCCCGGCAATCACTGGGTTGCCGTTCAACGTGGTACGGACCACCACCAACCGGACCAAGGCAGACACCTATGCCGCGTTCGGCACGGTGTTCTGGCAGCCGAGCGAGGCGTGGGAAGTCGCCGCGGGGCTGCGCTACGATCACGAGAAGCGCACCGCCAACGGCTCGGTCGTCACCGCGCTCGGCCCGCTCGGCACCACCGGTGGCGCCATCCCGCAAGCGCGAATCAAGTCCAACGAGGTCGAACCTCGCCTGACCGTCACCCGCAAGTGGAGCAGCGAACTCACCAGTTACGCCTCGGTCGCGCGCGGCTATCGCGGCGGCGGCTTCAACGCCCCGACCGCGCCGTTTCGCACCTACAAGGGCGATAGCGCCTGGACTTACGAGGCCGGCACCAAGTACGCTTCGGCCGACCGCCGGGTAAACCTGTCGGCCGCGGTCTTCTACAACGATTACAAGGACTACATCGGCCTCAACTCGATCGCCCCGGCGGCCGGTGGCGGGCTGGTCACGGTCGATCTCAACAGCGGCGATGTCGAGAGCTACGGCCTCGAACTCGAAGGCCGGTTCCGGCCGTTGCCACAATGGACGCTGTCGGGCGGGTTGACGCTGCTGCATGCGCGGCTGACCAACACCGATTCCTATACCGCGATTACCAAGCGCGTCCTGTCATCGGATCGGCTGACTTTCCAGCCAGACTGGAGCGCCAATCTTTACAGCGACTATGACATCGCACTGGGCAGCGACAGCGCCGTTACCCTGACCGCAGGGGTGACCGGCAAGGGCAAGCGGCTTGCCGGGACGCTCAACCAGACCACGCCGACCTTCCTCGACAGCTATTGGCTGACAAATGCGTCGATCACCTGGAAGACCGGCCCGGTAGAGGTCGGGGTATTCGCCAACAACATCTTCAACACCAAATATTTCGAAAGCTACATCGAAAAGACGACGCTCCAGCTTGCCGGGCTTCCCGCCAGCGATCTCGGCATCGTCGGCGACCGCCGCCGCTATGGCGTGCGCGCCTCACTGCGGTTCTGACGGCGATGAGCGCGCAGGGTTCGGGTCCCGTGCGCAAGCCGCTGCCGTCGGGCTTCGCCGAAGCGCTGGGGGGGCGCTTCGGCGAAGCCTTCCAGACCAGCGAAGCAATCCTCGCCCAGCACGGTTCGAGCGAATCGCATTTTGCGACGATGCTGCCCGACGCGGTGGTCTTTGCCGAGAGCCGCGACGATGTGGTCGACCTGGTCAAGCTCTGCGCCGCGGCCCGTGTGCCGATCGTCGCGTTCGGCGCGGGCACTTCGATCGAAGGCAATGCCGCACCGGTCCAGGGCGGAGTCAGCCTCGACCTCACACGGCTGAACAAGATCGTCGCGGTCAACGCCGAAGACTTCGATTGCATGGTCCAGCCGGGCGTCCGCCGCGAAGAGCTCAACCAGCATTTGCGCGACCAGGGGCTGTTCTTTCCGATCGACCCCGGCGCCAATGCGACGATCGGCGGCATGGCTTCGACCCGGGCCAGCGGGACCAATGCGGTCCGCTATGGTACCATGCGCGAAGCGGTGCTCAGCCTTGAGGTGGTGACGCCGCAAGGCGAAGTGATCCGCACCGCGCGCCGTGCGCGCAAATCGGCCGCCGGTTACGATCTGACGCGGCTGTACGTCGGCTCCGAAGGCACGCTTGGAATCATCACGGAAATCACCCTTCGGCTACATCCCATCCCCGAAGCGATCAGTTCCGCGGTATGCGGTTTCGCAAGCCTCAAGGGCGCGGTCGACACGGTGGTTCAGTCGATCCAGTGCAGCGTGCCGCTGGCGCGAGTCGAGATTCTCGACGCCATGCAGATTCGCGCGGTGAATCGCTGGTCGAAGCTCGACTACGCCGAATTGCCGACACTGTTCTTCGAATTCCACGGCAGCCCCTCGGGCGTCGCCGAGCAAGTCGAGACGGTCAAGGCGCTGGCCGAGGCCAACGGCGGTGGTGAGTTCGCGTGGTCGAACCTGCCCGAAGAGCGTAGCAAGCTGTGGCGTGCGCGGCATGAGGCCTACTATGCAGCGGTGAACTTGCGCCAAGGCGCGGTCGGCTGGGCGACCGACGTTTGCGTGCCCATGAGCCGCCTGGCCGAATGTATCGAGCGGACGCATGAGGATCTGATCGGGGCCAGCGTGCCCGCGACGATCCTAGGTCACGTCGGCGACGGCAACTTCCATGTGGTCTTCTCGCTCGATCCGAATGCGCCCGACGAACTGGCCGAGGTCGAGGCGATAAACGCCCGGTTGGTCGAGCGGGCGCTGGAAATGGACGGCACCTGCACCGGCGAACACGGGATCGGGCTTGGCAAGCAGGACTGGCTGATTGCGGAACTGGGCGATGCAGTTGAGCAAATGCGCCTCGTCAAGCGCGCGTTCGATCCGCAGAACCTGCTCAATCCTGGCAAGATCTTCACGCTGTGGGCTGCGCCCAGGCCTTGGCGGTCCCGCTGACGGTGCAGGCGCCCAAACGCTCCGCAGCGTTCACAATGATCGTCCTTGCGATCGCACTGGCGCTTGGGCAACTGATGCTTGGCGTATTCAGCGCGGTCCAGGAAGCGGCGAAGGCCGAACTGGGCCTCAGCGACTTCGCCCTGAGCCTGCTCAACGGCCTAGCGGTGTCGATCCCGGTCGCGGTGCTGTCGCTGCCGGTCGGCATCCTCGTCGACCGAGGCAATCGCGTCGTGCTCATGGTGTGGACCTCGTTCGGGTGGAGCGTCGGCACGCTGCTGACTGCGATCGCGGAAAATTTGCCCCTGCTTTTCGCGGCGCGAATGCTCGCCGGGGTCGGTTCGAACATCGCCACGACAATCGCGATCTCGCTCGCCGCCGACTTGTGCCTGCCCGAGCGGCGCGGGCGCTCGCTGCTGTTGCTGACCATCGGCAAGTACGCCGGGACTGGGCTGGCGTTTGCTCTGGGTGGCGCCTTGCTTTCACAATTCACCACCGCAGGCGGCCTGTTCGATCTCAGCGCCTGGCGAAGCGTCCATCTGCTGCTTGGACTGCTAAGCCTTGCCGGTACCGCCACGCTCCTGTTCCTGCGCGAGCCGCCCCGGCAAGAGATCGCGATCGGCCCGAGCGCTCCGTTGCGCGACACCTTCGCCGAGCTGTGGAGCTACCGCCGCTTTCTCGCTCCGCTGTTTCTCGGCCAGCTCGGCGTATTCATGGCCGACGCCTCGGCGGCGATCTGGGCGGCCCCCGTGCTCCAGCGCAGCTACGGACTTGGCCCGGGCGACTTCGCCGGATGGATGGGCCTGGTAATCTTCGGTGCCGGAATCCTCGGTGCGCTGATCGGCGGGTTCGCCGCAGACTTGGGCCAGCGCCGGACGCGGCAGGGGGGTGCTCGACGGCGCTGTAATCGCCGCTTTGCTCGCCCTGCCGGCCGCAGCGTTCCCGTTGTCCGCCGGAGCATTCGGTTTCGGAGCGGCTCTTTTCGCGCTGCTGCTCGGCGGAACGGTGTGCGGCCTGGTGACCGCGACGGCGATGGCCGTGCTGCTACCCAACGAACTGCGCGGGGTCGCCATCGGTGTTTTCGTCGCGCTCGCCGGACTGATCGCTTTCGGCATCGCGCCGACCCTGGTCGTAGCCTTGAGCGGTCTGTTCGGAGGTGAGCGGGGTCTTGCGCCCGCGCTCGCCACCATGGGGCTGATCGTCAGCGCCCTGGGTTGCATCGGGTTCCTGATCGCCCGCCGCAATGCGCCCAAACCTATCAGATAGCTCTTGCCAGAGCTGTAAGATAGGTCTACTGAGCGGCCAATGGACACGTCGGGAATAAAACAAGAGATAGTCGTCTCGCACGAAATGACGGCGCTGATCGGCCGCGGCACGGTCGGTCCAGCGTCGCTGCCGGCGGATCCGGTGGTCTTCGCCTTTTCAGGCTTCGACAGCGACGACATGCCGATGCTTACCTTCCGGCCGAACCTGTCGCTCGACCGGCTGCAGACCGCTGCGCTCGTCTTCGTCGTGGCCCGGGCGGCTTGCGCGAGGCTCTATCCTGATTGCGCCTTCGACGCTGGCACTTGGCACATGACCAGCGCTTTGCGCGAACAGGCCGCGGCGATCCTGTCCTGCGAGGCGAGCGGCGAGGCGCGCGCGACGCTTCGCCTGGCGCGCAGCATCGAATTGCTCTGCAAGCTCCATTTTGCAAAGGCTGCGGGTGAACTCGTCCCGATGCGCGGGGACGGAATGCTTGACGAGTTCGATCTCGCCCGCGTGGTTGCGGCGCGAAGGATCGTGGACGATGGCTGGCAGTCCAAGTTGACCATCGCGGATCTTTCCCGCCAATGCGGGATCAACCGCGACAAGCTCGTGCGTGGTTTCCGTCAGGCCTATGGCGCGACGATCGGCGAGGCTCTCAGCGAGCGTCGCCTGGGTGAAGCGCGGACGATGTTGCTGACTTCGGACTTGCAGGTCGCCAGCATCGGCTATCGCTGCGGCTACCTCAACAACGCCAGCTTCACGCGGGCTTTCACCCGTCGCTTCGGGTTGGCGCCCAGTGCGCTGCGCCGCACCGGTCTGGCAGCATGAGAGGGCTGATCGCCGAGGCCGCCCCCCGGGGCTCGCTGGTCGATCGCGCGACGGAGGCGGTGCGCACGCACATTGCGGTCAACGGCTTGAAGGTCGGCGATCCGTTGCCTGCGGAGGGCCGTTTCGCCGAGGAACTGGGCGTCAGTCGCCCGGTGATGCGCGAAGCGTTCGGCGCGCTGGCCGCGCTCAGGATGATCGACGTCGGCAATGGTCGCCGCGCCCGTGTCGGAGCGATCGACGGATCGGTAATGGCCGCCTCGATCGGCCATGCGGTCAGCACCGCGCAGGTGAGCCTGGCCGACGTGTGGGACGTGCGCCGTACGCTCGAAATGCGGACCGCTGAACTCGCCGCCCAGCGCCGGAGCGACCTTCAGGCGGACGCCATCCTGCGCGCCGCGAACGAGCTCGCCATCAGCCGCGATGAACACACGACCACGGCTGCCGATACCGCCTTCCACCAAACCATTGCGCTCGTCAGCGGCAATCCGTTGTTTTTCCAGATCGTACGCTCCTTCGAACAGATGATGGCAGTTGCGATCCCCAAGGCGTGGTCGGCGCGGCAGACCGATGAGGCCCGCGCCGAAACGCTGGCGCTCCATCGCGAGGTCGCCCTCGCGATCGCCGATCAAGATGGGTCGCGCGCGCGCACCGCCATGGACCGCCACTTCGATCGCTCGATCGACGACATTTTCGCCACGTGAATTATCTGCGAGCGCCGCACGATGGCGGACTGTCATCAAGCGGCACTCTGCCGTTAGGCAGCCGATCTGTTTTTGCCTCTTCTGACTCGTAGGGTCTATCTCGACCTATAAGAAGCGGGGGAAACGCAGGAGCGAGAAGTCTTTTGGTTGGCCGGTTGCTGATCCCACGAGCAGCCCTGCATAAGCTAACGACGGCGTTGTCCGTGATCGGGCAACCACTGCGAGCAAGGATGCATCGCGGCACGAATGCGCACAGCATCAGAGTTGGTTGTGCTCGAACTGGACCACAGCGTTCCGGACGTCGATCGGTCGGTCTCGAGCTTACACAGTATGCTCGCCCGCGTTACTCGCCCGAGGGGTCCCGACGCGATCGTACCGGAGGCAGACCTTAAGACTAAATAAAGGATAATCCAGCAAGGCGGGCCAAGGAGGTCACGATGACCGCGCACATCCTTGTTGCCGACGACGACTTGCTGCTGTGTGAGGTGGTGAGGTTCAAGCTAGGTGCCCTCGGTCACCAAATCCGCTTCGCTCACGATGGCCTCGCTGCGGTCGCCGCGGTGCGCGCAGAGCGGCCCGACCTTGTCATCCTCGATAGCATGATGCCCGTTTTATCGGGCCCCGAAGTGCTGCGGGCGATGAAGGACGATGCCGCGCTGGCAAGCGTGCCCGTGCTGATGCTGACCGCCCGCAAAGGCCAGGAGGACGTCGTCAACGCCTTGCGTTCGGGAGCTGCCGACTATCTCACCAAACCATTTCTGCCGGAGGAGCTTGCGTTGCGCGTCGAAGCCTTGCTGGCGCGTCATGTCGGCGGTCGCGATCGTGCTACGGGCGTCTAGTGCAGCGGCTGCCGCAGCGCTGCTACTGGCTAGCCCAGCCGCTGCGCAAAGCCTGGCCGATCGGCTTGCCGAAGTCGCGGTCGCGCGGGATGCTAAGGACCACGTCCGTGCAATAGAGTTGCTCGAAGCGCTTGCTGCCGAGCGACCGCAGGACACCACTGTCCTGCGGTTGCTCGGTACCAGCTACGCCTTTGCAAAGCGGTACACGGACGCGATCGGGGTGTTGAAGCGTGCGCGCGAGCTTGCCCCCAACGATCAAGACGTCGCGCTGGCGCTGGCCCGCACCTACCTGTGGTCAGGTCGAACGGGCGAAAGTCGCGAACTGAGCCGGGCGATCGCTGCGGCCGAGCCGGACAATCCGGAATTGGCCGCGCTTCGCCAGGCTATCGCGGACGCATCCGGGGAGCGGCGCGCGACCGGTATCGGACTCGCCGCCGGTGCAGCGCGCGTCAAACTTGCCGACGGCCGCAAGCAATGGTGGCGCGAATTCACGCTAGCCGGCGACCTCCCGCTCGGCCCAACTACGGTAGTCGCGGGAGAAGCCGAACTCGCCCAACGAGAGCGGGTGGACGATGTCCGTCTCGGCGTCCGGGTCGACCACCGGCTGTCACCGGGCGCGACCGTGTGGTTCGGGGTCGCAACAACGCCCAACGCCGATTTCAGTGCGCGCTGGACCGTGAGCGGCGGGGGCGAGGGGATGGTGGCGCAGGGGCTGTGGCTCACGCTCGATGCTCGTCACGCCGACTACGGCAGGGCCGAGGTGACCGTGGCCGAGCCCGGTGTTCGTGCCGAGTTTTCCGGCCGCTACACGATACATCTAAAGGCGATCCAACTGTGGGACGAACTGAACGATCATCGCAGTGGCTGGTCCCTGCGCGGCGAGGCGACACTCGGTGCTGGGGTGCGCGCGATCGCGGGAGCCGCCACCTATCCTGACACCGAAGCCGGCATCACCCGCCGAGTGAAGGGGGGGATTTGGTGGTCTTGAGCTGTCCCTGGGCGGTCAAACAAGGGTTCGCGTCACTGCCGACTACGAGGAGCGGTCCCAAAGCTATCGACGCACCGGGATCGCGATCGGACTAAGCCGGCGGTTTGGAGGATGATCGCAAACGTTCATCAATTGGCCGTTCTGGTCGCGGCCGGCTCGGTCGCGTTCGCGCTCACGATGTCGCTGTTCATGTTGTCGTTGTTCCTGCGCCGTCGCCGCAACGAGCGCAGTGCGGCCCGCGAGCAAAGCGACAAACTGCTGTTGTCGCGTGAGTTGCTCGACGCGATTGCAGGGACAGAGCCCTGTATCATGCCTGCCTTCGACGAGGCGAAGCCCTCGGTCCGCCTCGGCGCGGTATCTCATCTGCTTCAGCTGCTGCGCGGTGGCGACCGCGCGCGGTTGCTGGCCGTTGTTGAGCGCAAGGGACTCTTCGCCGACGCGCTGTCGCGCCTGCACAGCCGGCAAGCTGCGCGGCGCATCGACGCGATGCGCCTGCTCGAGCAGTTCGCGAGTCCGGCGTGCATCCAAGGACTCACCTCCGCTCTCGCTGGAGATCACAGTGGCGCTGTGCGGCTTGAGGCTGCGGGCGCGCTAGCCCGGATGGGGCAACTGCCACCGCTGGCCGACCTTGTCCGCATGCTTGAGCTTGACCGCCGCCCATTGACCCGGTTGCATCAGGCCCTCTTCCGGTCGATCGCCGCCCGCGACACCGATGCTATCGTCGCTTTGGCCGATGATCCGCAGTGGCGTCCGCTACGCGCACCGCTGGTCGATGCGTTGGGGTGGATCGAAAATTACGCGAAGCTTGAGACCTTGGCGCAGTACGGTGTCGATACCGACGCTGAAGTTCGCGCCGCGGCGCTCCGTGCGGCGCGAAAGATAGGCCATCCGGGAGCGGCGAAATGGGTAACTGCGCTGCTCGACGATCCCGATGAGCGGGTTCGCATTCAAGCTGCGCAGACCTGCGGTGCGCTCCGCTTGGGCGATGCCCGACCTGCGCTCGAGCGTCTTAATGACGATCCAAGCTGGTGGGTGCGTATGCGGGCTCGCGGCGCGCTCGACCTGCTCGGTGCTGGCCCGGCGGTGCGACCGGCATGATCAGCTTTGATAGCCTTCAGTTCGCCGCCGCGCACGCGCTGCTGGCGCTCGCCACGCTCAGCTTGGTGGTCGTGCTCGCGCGCAATGCGGTTTCGACCATCCAGCTATTCGTTGCGGCTTGGGTCTTCGCCCGGCGGATCAAGCCGGCACCGCAGTCGATCGACTTGTGGTCACGTTACGAGGATCTCGCCCCTCCGGTTTCCGTGATCGCGCCGGCTTTCAATGAAGCCCTCTCGATTGTCGATAGCGTTCGCGCCCTCCTCGCACTCGAGTATCCGGACCATGAAGTCATTGTGGTCAATGACGGCTCTACCGATGCGACCCTGGCCACGCTGATCGACGCATTTCAGCTCAAGCCGGTCGAGCGTAGCCAGGTCGTCACCCTACAACGCACGCGCGTTCTGGGGGCCTATGCCTCGCCGCATCATCCCAAGCTACTGGTCGTCGATAAGGAAAATGGCCGTAAGGCAGATGCCGCCAATGCCGGCATTGGCTTCGGCCGTATGCCGCTGGTGTGTGTGATCGACGCGGATTCGATCATCGAGTCCGATGGGCTACTGCGTGCCGCCGAGCCGTTTATGACCGACGATGGGGGACTGGTAGCCGTCGGCGGCGCAATCCGCATCGTCAACGGCAGCAGCGTGCGCGGTGGTCACATCGATACTGTAGCGCTCTCGCCACGCTGGCTGCCACGCTTCCAGTCGATCGAATACATGCGGGCGTTTTTAACCGCGCGCGTCGCCAACTCTCATTTGTCGATGCTGATGCTGATCTCGGGCGCGTTCGGAATTTTCAGCCGTGCCGTGGTCGTCGAGGTTGGCGGCTATCGCCACGATACCGTGGGCGAGGATCTCGAACTGGTTACTCGCATCCACCGGCACATGCGCGAGCAGCGGCGGCCCTATCGCATCGGTTTCGTGCCCGAAGTGGTCTGCTGGACCGAAGCGCCCGAAACGCTGCCCGGCTTGCGCAATCAGCGCGCGCGTTGGGAACAAGGGGCGCTGGAAACGCTGGTCAAGCATCGCCGCATGATTTTCAACCCACGTTACGGACGGGCAGGACTGGTGGCGATGCCACTGATGGTGCTTGAGGATGTTATCGGTCCACCGCTCGAGCTGATCGGCTACCTCCTCGTGCCGCTGGGATATGCGCTGGGCATCCTCGCTCCCGAGCTTGCGCTCGCTTTCCTGGGCCTAACCTTCGTCTACGGCACCGCTATCAGTATCGGTACCCTGGCGCTCGAGGAAAAGCAGCTACGGCGGACCCCCTCGGCCGCCGACCTCGCGCGCCTTGCGCTTGCAGCCGTGCTGGAAAACTTCGGCTATCGCCAGATCAATCTTGTCTACCGCTTGGTGGGCATTGTCCGCTTCGCGAGAGGCGACAGCTCGTGGGCAGCGGTGCCCCGCACGGGGTTCACCCGCGCCGAGCCCGATGCCAAGACCGGCTATCCGCCGCCCCCCGAGCGACGCGCGGCGACGGAAGACGAGGTTGTGGAATCCGAGGAGCGCCGGGCGTGACCGAGCCGAAGCGAAATTCCTCGCTCGCTCTGCTGACCGTGGTGGCGCTGGCCGTAGCGCTTCTTGCTTGGGGCGGTATCAGCATCACCCGCGACTTCGGGCGAGTTGTCGCCCTGTGGCTGCCCAATGCGGTGCAATTGGCGATTCTTCTCGATCGCAATGCGTCGCGCAATGTGAGCATGCTGATAGCGGGCCTAGCCGGCAATCTCGTGGGCAACCTGTTCGCAGGCGATGTTCCCGCGCTAGCGTTGACTTACGCGCTGGCGAACAGCCTCGAGGTACTCATGGCTTTCGTCATTGTGCGCCGGCTGCTCGGAACGGTGCCCGATGCGGCCGATTTCTCGCATTTGGCTGCGTTGAGCGTGGCAGGACTGATCGCTCCGGTTGTGTCAGGCCTTGTCGCTTCAGTGATCGTCTCGTGGCCCGAACCGCCTACACTGCGCGTCTGGCTCACGTGGACACTAGCGCGAGGGCTAGGACTGCTGCTGGTCACCCCCGCGCTGCTGATTGTGCTGCGGGCATGGCGCGAGCGTGAATGGCCAAGCAGCAGGCGCCTCGCCGAGTGGGTCGTGATCGGACTTGCGGGAAGTTTGGTGACGCTCGGGGTGTTCGCGCAAAGCAGCTTCCCCCTGCTGTTCCTCGTCTCGCCGATGGTTGTGATCGCCGCATTCCGTCTCGGCACTTTGGGCACCGCGCTGGCGGTGACGATGATCGCGGTCATCGCCGGCACGGCGACCGCGCTTGGAACCGGGCCGGTCCAGCTGGTGACCGCCTCGCTGCCGACCAAATTGCTCGTGCTCCAGGCCTTTCTTGCGGCGAGCTTTGCCACGGGCCTTCCGGTCGCAGCGCTGCTTGAGGGACGCAACCGCATTGCGCGCGAACTCGCCGAGCAGCGCGAGCTGGCGCGGTCAGTCGTTGAAAGCCTGCATGAGGCGATCTTCCGCACCGACGACCAGGGCTGCCTCACCTTCATCAACGGCGCGTGGCAAGATCTGACCGGACGCTCAGCGAGCGAAAGCCTGGGTCTGTCAATCGTTTCGATGCTTCCACCCGACGAACAGCGCGTGGCCCGCGCCGCCTATGCCCGCCTCGTCGACGGCGAAGCGCGTCATGCGCTGTTGCAGCTAAGCTTGCCGGAGGGCGATCACCAGCAGCGCTGGCTCGAAGTCAGCCTTAGCGGCCTTTACGATGGTGCAAAGCGACTTGCGGGGTCGACAGGCGTAATTCGCGACGTCACCGAGCGCGAGCGTGCACTTGCAGAGGTCCGTGAGGGTCGTGCGCTGTTCGCGCGTCTCGCCGATCTCTCGCCTGCGGGAATCTTTCGCACCGATGCCAGCGGTGCGATCACTTACGTCAACCGCGCCTGGGCCGAGCTCACCGGGATTGACGCAGCCCGCGCCGCCGCATCCGGATGGACCCATACGATCCATCCGAACGACGCGATCAGGCTGGCGGAGGGTTGGAAGGAAGCCGTGGAGCACGGCACGTCGTTCAGGGGCGAGGTCCGCTTCGTACATGCCAATGGCCGAACCGTTTGGACCGAGGCGCTGGCCGCTCCTGAGTTTGGCGGCAATGAGATGATCACTGGCACCATCGGCGTGCTGATCGATATCACCGACTATAAGACGGCCCAGAGCCAGTTGGCCGAACGCGAGGAGCAACTCCGCCTGCTCGCCGACAACGCCACCGACGCAGTCTTTCGGCTCGATCTCGATGGTGTCTGTACATACGCGTCGCCTTCGGCCCTCGAGTTGCTGGGTTCACCGCCGGCCTATCTCGAAGGCAAAAGCATGTTGGCGCGATTCCACCCCGACGATGCGCCGCGGGTCTTCGCAGCGTATCGCGAGCTGGCCGAAGGCCGCCTCGATCGCACGGTCGTGACCTATCGTTCCTTGCCGGTGTCGGGCGATGCCGGCTGGCGCTGGCTCGAAGCCAACTGCGGTCTGGTGCGCGACCCAAAGAGCGGCAGGCCATGCGAGGTAATCGCGTCGATCCGTGACGTCACCCAAAGCAAGGAACTCGAGCAGGAGCTCGAGGCCGCACGCTTGCGTGCTGAGCAGGCCACTACCGCGAAATCGCGCTTCCTCGCCAACATGAGCCATGAGATCCGCACGCCGATGAATGGCGTCCTAGGCTTCGCCGAACTGCTCGCAAGCAGCGATCTGTCGCCCGAGCAAGCGCATCAAGCACAGCTAATCGTCGATTCAGGGCAGGCGATGATGCGACTGCTCAACGACATTCTCGATGTCTCGAAAATCGAGGCGGGACAGATGACCGTAATGCGCGAGCCGGTCGATGTGCACCACGTGCTCAAACGCTGCATCGCGCTGATGGCGCCCGGCGCCAGTGCCAAAAGGCTCGATCTCACGCTCGACGTCGATCCGACGGTTCCGGAATTGATGCTCGGCGATAGTCTCCGCCTGAGGCAAGTCGTTCTCAATCTGATCGGCAATGCGGTAAAGTTCACCGAACGGGGCGGAATTTCGGTCAGGGCATCCGCCAAGGATTCCGCCACTTTGACGATCGCGGTCGAGGACAGCGGCATAGGAATTCTCCCCGATCGCCTGCCGGCACTCTTCGAGCCGTTCCGTCAAGCCGAGGACTCGACCTCGCGACGCTTCGGTGGGACCGGCCTTGGGCTGGCCATCAGTCGCGACCTCGCAGTGCTGATGGGCGGCGACCTTACCGCGCGAAGTGTGGCGGGACTGGGATCCGTGTTCACCCTGACCCTGCCGATGGCAAAGGCGCCGAGCCCCGCGTCGCGACCGCCCCAGTCCCTGCTGTGCGACGAGACCAGATCGAACGTCGACGATGTGACGAAGCCGATTCAGAGCGTTCGCATTCTTGTCGCCGAAGACCACGAGATCAACCGCCAGCTTGTTCTCGCGATGCTGCGCAGGCTGGGGCAGGAGGCAGATTTTGCCGCCGATGGCGCCGAAGCGGTGGCGAAGGTTGATGCCGCAAGGGCGGAAGGCCGGCCATACGCTCTCGTGCTCATGGACATGCAGATGCCCCATATCGACGGTCCCGCCGCGGCGCGCCTGATCCGAGCACATGGCGCAGACGCGAATGAGCTGCCGATAGTCGCGGTAACCGCAAATGCAGCGCCGGACGACATTGCGACCTGCCTCGCTGCCGGAATGCAGGCACACCTGGTGAAGCCGATCGAAATCGAAGCCCTTGCCGGCGCGATATCACGCTGGGTAGCTGTGCCTTCAACGCCTCGCGCAGCTTTGGCCGAGCTGGAGCTTCCGCCCGAGCTCCAAGCTCAGTTTATAAGCAGCAAGCAGAGCCTCCTCGAATTGATCGATGCCGGCTCAGTCGCGCCTGACTATGCCGATCGGCTTGCGGTCGCGTTGCATCAGTTGGCCGGGACGGCAGCCCTCTTCGGCGAGCCTGCGCTGGGCGCCCTTGCCGCCCAAGCCGGCGAAGCTCTTGGGGCGCCGACAGACCCTTCCGCTCGGCCAGCGATCGAGCTTCTCCGCGATGCGCTAGAGGGTGGCGCTCGGCACAGTTCCGAAGCGCTTTGCGCCCATCGATGATGCGCACACCTCATCGATCTCTGTGATGTGGAACATTGCTAGGATTGGGCCGAGCGCCAGCAGACCCTGCGCCATCGGCACTACGAGTTATCGGACCGTTCGGACTGAACCACCCGCAGACCCCAGCTGCTGACTGGAGCAGCCGGCATCTGGCCGTCGGTCGAAGTGAAGAACGTCGACATCAGCGTCCGACCTCGCTGGCTGAGCTTGATCCTGTCGGGTCTGCCACCGCTGGCGTCTCGCCGCGTCTCGATCAATCCCTGCTCGACCAGCAAGGAGACGTAGCGGCGTATGGTGTCGCGAAAGCCAGGTGCGAACTTGCAGACCGCGTCGACGGACAATTCCTCGTTGTCACGGCGGGCAAGAAAGAGTTCTAGGAGAATGTCCCAAGCGAACTCGCCGAACAGCCCCGGGGCAAACATGTCGTCGCGAATGCGGCGTCCCACGTACAGCGCTTCGGCACGCCCGCGCGGCGAGCGTCCAGGCAAAGCGTCGAACTCAACGACATCGTCGCAATCCTTGACTGGCGCTGACTTCAGTCCAGCTGACCGCGCGGCGCGAACCAACTCCCTCGCTTGTTGCATGAGCTCTTCAGCCTGCCGATACAGCTCCTCGGGAGTGGCGCTCTGAGCACCTTCATGTTCCTTCATTTCACTCGACCCATCTTCTTTTGTTTTGGTCTAGTTTCCGACGAGCCTGACGCCACCTGCTCGTCCACCCACCATTGCGGCCCGTGAATCCGAAAATGCTCGAACAGCGTCTCTCGGGCAAGGCTTTCTTTGCTTGGCCACCGTGCGCAGCTTGAGCTCGTGCCCGCTGGCTAATCGTATGTAAAAAGCACGATCCGTCCTGTGGCCGCTCGTCCCCCCTCATGCTCCCGATGAGGCGCGAGTTTGCTTGCGCTGGCTGCCAGCGCGGCTATTCATCATGCAGGTGCGAACTTGCTCACGCTGGTGAAGGCTCGTCGACGATGATCGCAGTCCCTCGCAGGGCATTCTTGGCGGGCGTCGCTGCGTCGCTTGCCCCAACGCTCGCGGCCGGAAGGGAAAAGTCGGTCCTGATGCCGTTCGCTAACGGGCAGCGACCACTGGTGCGGCTCCCGCAAAAGCGCGCGATGATCGGGTTGACCGCGCGGCCGCCACAGCTCGAAACGCCGTTCGCGGTGTTCGCCGATGGCTTGCTGACTCCGAACGACGCCTTCTTCGTGCGCTATCACTTGTCGGGCCTGCCGGATGTCGTCGATCCTGCTTCGTTTCGCTTGACGATCGGCGGACACGTCGACGCGCCACTGAAGTTGTCGCTGGCCGAGCTACGGCGCGATTTTCCGGTCGCGGAAGTAGTGGCCGTCAACCAGTGCTCCGGCAACAGTCGCGGGTTCGTCGAGCCGCGAGTGGGGGGAGGGCAACTGGGCAACGGGGCGATGGGCAACGCGCGCTGGACCGGAGTTTCGCTGAAGGCGCTGCTCGATCGGGCAGGCGTGCGGGCGGGCGGGCGGCAGGTTACGTTCAACGGACTCGACAATCCGCCGACCGATACGATCCCGGACTTCGTCAAGGCGCTCGACCTCGATCACGCCCGCGATGGCGAGGTGCTCGTCGCCTACGCCATGAACGGTGCCGATTTGCCCTTCCTCAACGGATACCCGCTGCGGCTCGTCGTCCCGGGATACTATGGCACTTATTGGGTCAAGCACCTCGACGAAATCAACGTCGTCGACGCTGAGTTCGGCGGCTATTGGATGAAGTCGGCTTACCGGATCCCGGACAACGCTTGCAATTGCGTCGCGCCGGGGGCCAAGCCGGACAAGACCAGACCGATCGGACAGCTCAATATACGCTCGTTCCTGACCAGCCACGGTCCGGGGCAAAAGCTGGGTCGCGCCGGGCCGGTCGTCCTGCGTGGGATAGCTTTCGATGGCGGGGCTGGCATCGCGCGGGTGAAGGTTTCGGTCGATGAGGGCGCGACCTGGAGCGAAGCCAGGCTCGGCGAGTCCCTTGGGCGTTTCTCATTCAGGGAGTGGAAGTTGCCGGTCATGCTCGCGCGCGGGCGTCACGCGATCAAGGTCCGTGCGTTCGCCCCGGACGGCACCACTCAGCCGCTCGAACCATTGTGGCAACCTTCGGGGTATATGCGCAATGTGGTCGAGACCGTGACCTTGGACGTGGCATGATTCGCTGGCTGGCGTTCGGCGTCGCTGCCAGTCTTTGCGGGCTTGCCGTCTGCGTGTCAGCCAAGCCGGTGAAGCTCGATCTTCCGCTAGAAAAAACGCCTCTTGAGCTGGCGACGGCGGATGCCGAAGTCGTGGTCAATAATTGTTCGGCTTGTCATTCGCTCGACTACATCGTCACCCAGCCGCGCGGCAAGGGCGAGGAATTCTGGCGTGCGGCGGTGGCCAAGATGGTCAACGTGTACAAAGCGCCGGTTTCAACCGAGGATGCCGACGCCATCGCCAAAGTCCTCGGCCGCAAGTTCGGCTGAGACGCTCGATACAGCGCCAGTTGCAGGTATCACAACGCCTGCGCGGCGGCCCACCCGCTCGCCCAGGCCCACTGGAAGTTGTAGCCGCCCAGCCACCCGGTGACATCTACCGCCTCGCCGATCACGTAAAGTCCCGGCAATCGCCCCGCCTCCATCGTCTTGGACGACAGTTCGGCGGTGCTGACTCCACCCACGGTGACCTCCGCCTTGGCGAACCCTTCGCTGCCATTGGGCAGGAACGGCCAGCGCGCCAATTGCCGTTGTGCCTGCTGCAATGCCGTGTCGCGGGCGGCGGCTAGCGGTCCAGGCAGCGCCAGCCGTTCGGCAAGGGCGTCGGCCAGTCGCGCGGGAAGCGCCGCCCTCAAGGTGTTTGCCAAAGTCGCGCGGGGGTGATCCTGCTTCGCCTGGATGAGCCAATCCCCAATGGCGTCGGGCAGGAAATCGACTTCGACCGTGTCTCCGCGGCGCCAGTAGGACGAAACCTGGAGAATGGCCGGGCCGGACATGCCCCGGTGGGTGAACAGCGCCGCCTCTCGGAACCTGCCGGTGCCGCATCGAGCGACGACCTGGGTTGCCACGCCTGCGAGATCGCGGAATAGGGCATCCTCGCCGGCCAATGTGAGGGGCACGAGTGCGGGGCGGGGTTCGACCACCTTCAGCCCGAACTGACGCGCCAGGTCGTAGGCTATGCCGCTCGCGCCCAACTTCGGGATCGACGGACCGCCGGTGGCGACCACCAGGGAGCGGGCGCGCGTTATGCTTCTACCGGTCGCGACGATAAACCCGTCGCCGTCGCGTGTCACTTGCCCGATAGTCTGGCCACACTCGAGGCTTACACCGCCCTGGGCGCATTCCGCCAGCAGCAGCTCGACGATCTGCCGCGCGGACCCATCGCAGAACAATTGGCCGAGTGTCTTTTCATGCCAGGCGATGCCGTGGCGTTCAACCAGCGCGAGGAAATCGTGGGGTGTGTAACGGCTCAGCGCCGACTTCGCGAAATGAGGATTGGCGGAAAGAAAGCGATCAGCGGCGGTGTGCAGATTCGTGAAGTTGCAGCGCCCGCCGCCAGAGATAAGAATCTTCTTGCCCGGCTTTTCGCCTTGCTCGAGCACAAGCACCCGGCGGCCGCGACGGCCCGTCTCTGCCGCGCACATCAGGCCAGCCGCGCCCGCGCCCAGGATTATGACGTCGTAGCTTCTCACTGCGCTCACTCCGCCAAGGCTTCCCGATCAAGCGGGGCGCGCTAAAAGAGCTGCGCGATAGGCTGCGGGGAAGGCAATATGAAGGTCAACGCGCTTGATCACGTCAACATCATCGCCAACGACCTTGATGGCACCGCGCGGTTCTATGCCGAGCTGTTCGGGCTCGAACGTCGCGACGGCCCGCCGCCGCTGACGCCGAAGGAAGCGCAGTGGATGTTCGATGATGCCGGTCGCGCGATCCTGCATATCAACAGCGTCGATTGCCCGCGCGCTTTTGCTCGCGAGGTGGCGCCGGGACCGACCGGATCGATCCACCATGTCGCGCTGAACTGCTCGGGGTTCGACGAGATGGACGCTCGGCTCGAAGCACGCGGGCTGGAACGGCAGGTCAACTTCATCGAGTCGATCGGGCTGCGCCAGATTTTCACGATGGACCCTAACGGCGTGCTCCTGGAACTGAACTTCTTCGGCGACTAGCCGCTGCGCTCGGGGGGTGCAAATCCCAAGCCGGGCAGCTAGGCGCGCGCGGGGGAGAGTTTCCGATGGCCGACGTCCAGATCCTGACCCTTTCGTGCGACGACAAGCCAGGGATCACCGCACGGGTGACCGGGTATCTGTTCGAGCACGGCGGTAATGTACTCGAGGCACAGCAGTTCAACGACGTTGGCAGCGGCGCGTTCTTCATGCGGGTCGAATTCGATCCTGACGGAGCGGACCTCGCCGAGCTACGCCGGGGGCTGACCGCGCTGGCCCGCGAATACGCGATGGAATGGCAGCTCCGGGCCAAGGCCACCCCGCGCAAGGTGCTGCTGCTGGTCAGCAAGTTCGATCACTGCCTGGACGACCTGCTTTATCGCCAGCGGATCGGCGAACTGCAGATGGAGATCGTCGGGATCGTCGGGAACCACCCGCGCGAGGCTCTCAATATCTCGCCGCTCGGCGACATGCCCTACCACCACTTTCCGGTCACCAAGGACACCAAGCCAAACCAGGAAGCCCGGATCAAGGCGCTGGTCGAAGAAAGCGGGGCCGAACTCATCGTGTTGGCCCGCTATATGCAGATCCTCTCGGACGACCTGGCGCGGTTCCTGAGCGGGCGGTGCATCAACATCCACCATTCGTTCCTCCCTGGTTTCAAGGGCGCCAAGCCCTATCACCAGGCGCACGCCCGCGGGGTCAAGATGATCGGCGCGACCGCGCACTACGTGACGGCCGATCTGGATGAGGGTCCGATCATCCACCAGGACGTGGAAAACGTTAGCCATGCGGACTCACCGGAAGACATGGTCCGCAAGGGGCGCGACATCGAACGCCGTGTGCTGGCGGAGGCGGTACGGCTGCACTTGCAGGACCGCGTGTTGCTGAATCGCGAGCGGACGGTCGTGTTCCGGACCTGAGTGGGGACACCTCGTCCACTGAACTCATCCTCTTGGGCCATCCGCATTGTCGTAAGTGACACAGACAGGTGGCGCATTTCCGCTCTCGACCGCGGTGGTGCGTGCGGTTAAGCCTCGCGCCGCGCAACAGGAGACAAGCCGCATGGCCACCGCCTATGGGATCGACCCGGCCCACCGCTACAGCTCGGTCGCGCGAGGGTTTCACGCGGCGATCGCGGTCCTCGTGATCGGCAACCTCGCCGGCGGCCTGCTTCACGATTTCCTGCCCAAGGACTGGAACGTGATTCCCCTGCACAAGTCGATGGGGCTGCTGATCCTGGTTCTCAGCATCGGCAGGATCCTGTGGCGGTTCACCTGGAAAACCCCCGCCTATCGCCCCGCGCTCAAGCCGTTCGACCTGATGCTCGCCAAGACCGTCCACGTTGCCTTCTATGCGTTGATCCTGATCATGCCTCTGAGCGGATGGATCTTCAGCTCGGCTAGCAAGTACGGTGCCGCGTTCTTTGGCATCCCGGTCACGCTCCCAGTCGCCAAAGGCAGCCCGCTGGCGGGCCTGTCGCATGAGACGCACGAAATCCTCGGCTATGCGATGGCCGCGCTGGTGGTCCTCCACGTCGGCGCCGCGCTGCGCCATCACTTGATCTTGAAGGACGGCGTCCTGCGGCGGATGTGGTGAGCGATCCCGAGCGTACTCCGGTCATCATCGCGGTCGGTCAGGTCAACGACCGTCCGGCCGATCCCGCTCAGGGGCTCGATCCGCTCGGCCTGATGGTCGCGGCGCTGCGCGCGTGCGAAGCCGACGCCGGAACGGCGCTGCTGTCCGATCTCGACAGCCTGGCGGTGGTCGATCAGATCAGCTTTCGCGAGATGAACCCGCTGTGCGGGCGGCTCGCCGCAGCGCTCGGTGCCGCGCCTGCGACGCTCGAGCAGTCGGACAAGCCGCACGGCGACACCCCGATCCGGATGCTCAACGATGCCGCCAACCGGATCGGCGCGGGCGAGGCGCGCTTGTGCGCCGTGGCCGGGGCCGAAGCCTTGCGCACCGCCGCCCAGCGCGCGGCGCAAGCCGCACCCGGAACCGACGCGAGCTATGCCCTGCGCCGCCCGGCCAAGCTCCACCGCGAACCCGACTACGCCCAGGCCCACGGACTCGTCGCGCCGGTCGACGTCTACCCGCTCTACGAAAACGCCACCCGCGCCGCGTGGGGGCAGTCGCTGGCCGAGGGCCAAGCCGAGAGCGGCGCGATTTGGTCGCGGATGAGCGAGGTCGCGGCGGGCGAGGAGGGCGCGTGGATCAGGAAACCGGTCGATGCCGAGGCGATCCTCACCGCCGACGCCGGCAACCGCCCGATCGCGTTTCCCTACACTAAGCTGACCGTCGCCAACTCCTCGGTCAATCAGGGCGCGGGGTTCGTCGTCGCCAGCCTGGCCGAAGCACGGCGGCGCGCGATCGCCGAGGAACGGCTGGTCTTCGTCGGCATGGGCGCGGCGGCGAAGGAACCGGCGAGCATTCTCGCCCGCGACGGATTCACGGGTTCGGTGAGCATGGAAACTTCGATCCGCCGCACGCTTGAACTCAACGCGACGACCGGCGCGGACTTCGCCTTCGCCGAACTTTATTCCTGCTTCCCGTGCGTTCCTAAGATGGCGCGGCGACTACTCGACTGGCCGCTCGACCGGCCCGCGACCGTGTTCGGCGGGCTGACCTTCGGCGGTGGACCGATCGGCAACTATATGAGCCATGCGGTGGTGGCGATGGTCGGCAAGCTGCGCGGGGCAGGGGGCAACGGCTTCCTCTTCGCCAACGGCGGGTTCGCCACCGACAACCATTGCATCGTGCTGTCGCGCGAGCCGCTCGCGGCGGCTAAGTTCCCGCAGGATTACGATTATCAGGCCGAAGCCGACGCGTTGCGCGGCGCGGTGCCGGTGTTGGACGAGGCATATGCCGGTCCGGCGACGGTCGAAAGCTACACCGTGTTTTACGCGCGCGACGGGCAGCCTCGTGGCGGGGTGGTGGTGGCGCGGACCCCGGCGGGCGCGCGGACGTTGGCGCATGTGGACGTGGCCGACGCCGGGATGGTCGCTTTTCTGACCGATGGCAGGTCGGAGCCAGTGGGCGTTTCAGGCCGGATCGAACCGCGCGGCGAGTCCGGGCGGTTCTGGGTGCACGGCTAGGCTCGCGTCCGACACATCGTTTTAGAACGCGCGTACCTCTCCCAGTTGCATCACCCAGGCAGCAGTTTCGCCGAATTGCTGCTCGAGTGCGGCGCGTTTGAAGCGTAAAAGGGCTTCAAACGGGTCCTCGGGGGTGAGCATGATGCTGCCCCAGTGCATCCCGACCGCCGTTTTTGCTCCGATGTCGCGGGCGATGCCGATGGCTTCCTCGGGCGTGGCGTGGCTGGCCTGCATGATGCTGCGCGGCTCGTAGGCGCCGATCCCGACCAGCGCGAGATCGAATGGCCCGGCGCGCTCCCCGATCTCGCGAAATACAGCCCCCGGCGCGGTATCACCGCCGAACCAAACGTTTCGCGTCTGGGAGGCAAAAGCGAAGCTGGCCCACAGCGTCCGGTTGCGGTCGCCCAGGCCCCGGCCGGAAAAATGGACCGCTGGCAGGCAAGTGATAGCCAGTTCGCCAAGCCGCCAGTCCTGCCACCAGTCGAGCTCGACCACGTCGCGGAAGCCCTGTCGCCTCAGGAGGGCGGCCAGCCCCAGCGGACAGACCACCGGTGTTTCCGCGCGGTAACAATAGGCGCTCAGCGCGCGGGTATCGAGGTGGTCGTAATGGTTGTGGCTGATCGCGATCAGATCGAGCCTGGGCAGCGCCTCGGCCTTCACGGCGGCGTCAAGGAACCGCTTCGGCCCGAGACCGACGGGGCCCGCGGTGCGGCTCAGATAGGGGTCGGTGAGGACCAGCTTGCCCGCCATGCGGAACGCGAAACAGGCGTGGCCGAGCCAGGCGATCTCGTTTTCCGCCAGCACAGCCAGATCGGGCGGTGTGGGTGCGGCAAGGCCCGGCGGCAGCGGCGGAACCTTGGCCCGGCGCATGGCCAGCATGAACCGCAGGAAATCGCGCGGCGTCGCGGACTGCACCGGGCTGCCGGGCGGATTGCGAAAGCCGCCGCCGGGGCGGTGATGAGGCGGAGCCTGGGTCATTTCGGTCAATTTCCCATGTCCGCTCATGTCGAGCGAAGTCGAGACACGCGCGCAATGTCGAGCCATTGCGCGGCGTGTTTCGACAGGCGCCCCCTAAGCGGGCTGCCCGACACGAGTGGGGTGGGGACTACGCTGGCTAATGTCTGCGCTCATCACCCGAAAGTACGCTGCCACCAGCCGCTGCGCGGTTTCGCGGCCGGTTCGTCGCCCGGCGCATCCTCGTTGGCTGCAGCGGGTGCCGCGGGT
Organism: Novosphingobium sp. Gsoil 351; assembly: GCF_009707465.1. NCBI lineage: Bacteria > Pseudomonadati > Pseudomonadota > Alphaproteobacteria > Sphingomonadales > Sphingomonadaceae > Novosphingobium > Novosphingobium sp. Gsoil 351. The sequence continues at coordinate 996,936 of NZ_CP046120.1, read as the reverse complement.
CCGGCTTCTTCCTGAGTCGCGGTCTCCGGCGCCGTGTCGGCCTTGGCCGCGGCCTTGCGCGCGCGTGGCTTCTTGACCGGTGCCGCCTCGACTGCTTCGGCTTCGACTTCCACCGGAGGCTCGGCCGCCAGTTCGGCGACCGGCTCGGCCTTGCGCCGCGAGCGGCGGACAGGCTTGGCCGGGGCTTCGTCCTGAACCGCTTCGACCGGAGCTTCGGCCGTCTCGACCGGAGCCTCTAGCGTTTCCGCGTCCGCCTTGCGGACGCGGCTGCGGCGCTTGGGCTTGGCCGGTTCCGCTTCAGGATCGGCGACGACGGCGATGTCTTCGCCAAGTTGCTCGGCCACTTCGGCGACGGCTTGGCCTTCGACGGCCTCGCCATCGACCCTGGCTTCGCCTTCTTCACCGCCCTCGAAGCCTTCGCCACGACCACGGCCACCACGACGGCGGCGGCTGCGGCGGCGACGCTTGCGCGGGCCTTCGCTGCCATCGTCCTCGCCCTCGGCGGGAGCGGCGGCTTCGGAGCTCTCGCCGTCAGCGCTGTCGTCGGCTGCTTCGGGCGAGCGCGCACGCTCCTCGCGCGGCTCGTCGCCACGCTCGCGGTTTCGCCCGCCACGGCGGCGGCGGCGCTTGTTGCGATCGCGGTCGCCGCGTTCGCTCCGCTCGCCGTCCTCGCCACGCTCGTCGCGGTCATCCTCTTCCTCGTCCTCGGCGGTCTCGATCTCCTCGTCGTCGAGGTCGTCGGGTTCGGGCTCGGCGATTGGGGCGAACGTCGGAACGTGGGTCGGACGTGGGCCTGACGAGGCGACGCGCATCTTGGCGCCTTCGTCCTCGCCCTCGGGCAGCACTTCGACGCGGACCCCATAGAGATCCTCGATCGCGCCGAGATCGTGCCGCTTGGCGTTGAGCAGATAGATCGCGGCTTCCTGGCTCGCGAACAGCGAGATCACCGAGCCCTTGCCCTTGGCCGCCTCGTCCTCGATCATCCGCAGCGCCGAAAGGCCTGCGCTCGACGCGGTGCGGACCAGCCCCGAACCGTCACAGTGCGGGCACGAACGGGTGGTCGCCTCGAGCACCCCGGTACGCAGACGCTGGCGGCTCATCTCCATCAGCCCGAAGCCCGAGATGCGCCCGATCTGGATGCGCGCGCGATCGTTGCGCAGCGCATCCTTCATGCACTTCTCGACCTTGCGGACGTTGGCGCCGTATTCCATGTCGATGAAGTCGATCACCACCAGCCCGGCCATGTCGCGCAGGCGCAATTGGCGGGCGATCTCGGCGGCGGCTTCCATGTTGGTCTTGAGCGCGGTCGCCTCGATCCCGTGCTCCTTGGTCGAACGGCCCGAGTTGATGTCGATCGAAACCAGCGCCTCGGTCGGGTTGATCACGAGGTAGCCGCCCGATTTGAGCTGGACCACCGGATCGTACATCGCCGTCAACTGGTCCTCGGCGCCATAACGCTGGAACAGCGGGACCGGGTCGGCATATTGCTTCACCCGCTTGGCGTGGCTGGGCATCAGGAGCTTCATGAACTCCTTGGCCGAGCGGTAGCCGCCTTCGCCCTCGACGACGACTTCCTCGATCTCCTTGTTGTAGATGTCGCGGATCGCGCGCTTGATCAGGTCGCTGTCCGAATGGATCAGCGCCGGAGCCGACGACTTGAGCGTGTTCTCGCGGATCTCGTCCCACAGCCGGGCGAGATAATCGAAGTCGCGCTTGATCTCGGGCTTGGTCCGGCTCAGCCCGGCGGTACGAACGATGCAGCCCATCGATTTGGGCAGGTTCATCTCCGAGATGATCGACTTCAGACGCTTGCGGTCGGCCGCGCTGGAGATCTTGCGGCTGATCCCGCCGCCGTGGCTCGAGTTCGGCATGAGCACACAGTACCGGCCGGCCAGGCTCAGATAGGTGGTCAGCGCCGCGCCCTTGTTGCCGCGCTCTTCCTTGACGACCTGGACGAGCAGCACCTGGCGGCGCTGGATGACGTCCTGGATCTTGTAGCGGCGGCGCAACGCCATGCGCTTGTCGCGCAAGTCGTCCGCGGCCTTGGCCTGGGCGCGACCGCCCTGGCGGCGGCCCCGGCGCTGGCGACCGCCACGATCGTCCTCGGCGCGATCGCCGCGATCGTCTTCCCCGGCTTCTTCGCCCCGCTCGCCTTCGGCGCCTTGTTCGTCGTTGGCCTGCCCGGTCTCGTCATCGGAGACCTCGCCGCCCTCGATCGTGGCGACATCGTCCTTGTCCGAGGTGTCGACTTCCTCGACGCCATCGTCGCCCGCCAGCTCGTCGACGAATCCGTCGGCGCTTTCGCCGTCCTCGTTTTCGCCGCCTTCATAGTCGTCGTCGTCGGCCTCGTCGGCGGCGCGCAGCGCGGCTTCCTCTTCGGCGTGGGCGGCTTCCTCGGCGAGCAGCGCCTCACGGTCCTGCTTGGGGATCTGGTAGTAGTCGGGGTGAATTTCGCTGAAAGCGAGGAACCCGTGGCGGTTGCCGCCGAAATCTACGAACGCGGCCTGGAGCGACGGTTCGACCCGGGTTACCTTGGCAAGGTAGATGTTGCCCTTGATCTGCTTGTGGTCGGCGGATTCGAAATCGAACTCTTCGATCCGGTTACCCTTGAGCACCGCGACCCGGGTTTCTTCCGGGTGGCGCGCGTCGATGAGCATGCGCGTGGTCATTGTGAATTCTCCTGGCGCGCGGGGGGCGGTGGAGCCACCGGCCGGCGGCGCGCGATTGCAATGCAGCACGCATCCCGCCGGGGAGAACCCGGGCGGAGGTCGACGTGCGATTTGGGGTGATGCCGATGCAGGGCGTGGCAGCCCCACCGCTCGGCGACGGTTCGCGTGTGTCTGCAGTCGGCGAAGTGCGCGGCGAAAGGGTGCGCGCGCCGGGCGACGCAAGCGCGGCCGCGGGTTCGAAAACCGGCGATTGCGCTAACGAAGGACGGCTATTCATGAACTGCATCAACCTGAAAGTCCCGGAAAATATGTCTCCGGGCGCGGTGCCCTCCGGCCGGAGGCGATAGCTCCGTGGCGGCTTTTCGGTCACCCTTGCGGTGGCTCGCCGTGGAGGATCGCTGGGCCGGCCGGCCCGCGTCGGCACCGCTAGCAAAGCGTTCCGCGACGGGCAACCAAAACCGGAACGCGCGCGCCCGCGCCCGGGTTTACTTCGTGCTGGACCGGGCCGCGGCAGGCAAGGCATAGGCTGGTCCTGGCATGATCGCGCTGTTCACCCTCGTCGCCGGGTTGCTGCTTCAGGCCTGGCCCCTGCCGTTCGATGTGCATCTGGGCGTCCGCGCGCGCGTGCCGTCGTATGTCGTGCGGATCGTCCTGCCGCCCGCCGAGCCGGAAATCGATCTGCCGCGGATCGCCGGCCCCGACGACGCCAGCCGACCGTTGGTGGTGATCGATCCCGGCCACGGCGGCCACGATCCCGGCGCGAGTGGGGCAGGCACCTTGAAGGAGGCGCAGCTCACCCTGGCGCTGGCGCGGAGCTTGCGCGACGCGCTGGTCGAGCGCGCCCGCGTGCGCGTGGCGCTGACCCGCGACAGCGACCGCTTCCTGACGCTGGACGAACGCTATGGCATCGCCCGGCGCCTGAACGCCGACCTGTTCGTGTCGATCCACGCCGACGCCGCCGCCGACGAAGGCGCGCGCGGGGCGACGCTCTACACGCTGTCCGAAAGCGCCTCCGACAGCGAAGCCGCCAGGATCGCGGCGCGCGAGAACCGGGCCGACACGATCAACGGCGTGGCGCTGAAGGAGCAATCGGGCGACGTCGCGGCGATCCTGCTCGACCTTTCGCGGCGCCAGACGCTCGATCGCTCTGCCGGGTTCGCACGGCTGGTGCTGCGCGAGAACAACGGCGCGATCCGGTTCCGACCCGAACCGCTCAAGAGTGCCGCGTTCGTCGTGCTCAAATCGCCGGACGTGCCCTCGGTGCTGTTCGAATCAGGCTATATCAGCAATGCCGACGACGCCGCCCGCCTGCTCGATGCCAAGTCGCGCCAAGGCTTTGCCAACGCCTTTGCCCGTGCGATCGAGGCCTACTTCGCCCGCGTCCGCGCGACGGGCTGAGCGCCGCCGCCGTTGCGGGCGTCGCCGCGGCTGCCTATACGCCCTCCCGATATGGTCGAAACCACCGCTGCCGAACCCTTCCGCTACCGCATCCGCCGCGAAGCCGGGGGCGCGTGGGAGTGGTTCCAGCGCAACTACCGCACCAGCAAGTGGTTCAGGCGCGGGGCGATCGCGGGCGGCGTCTTGCTGGTGCTGTACCTGCTGTTCTCGATCTGGGTCGCGCGCGACCTGCCCTCGGCGGACAAACTGCTGACCTACCAGCCGCCGCTGCCGACGATCGTACGCGGGGTGGATGGCGAGATCGCCGACAGCTATGCCCGCGAACGCCGGGTCCAGCTGCGCTTCGTCGACTTTCCGCCGCGGGTCTACAACGCCTTCCTCGCCGCCGAGGACAAGACCTTCTGGACCCACGGCGGGATCGATTATCCCGGCTTCGTCGGCGCGGTATTCGATTACGCGACCAAGTTCGGCTCGGGTCAGCGGGCCAAGGGTGGCTCGACGATCACCCAGCAGGTCGCCAAGAATATCCTGCTCGGCGACGAATACTCGATCACCCGGAAGCTCAAGGAACTGGTCCTCGCCCGCCGGATCGAGAATGTCCTAACCAAGGAGCAGATCCTCGAGCTCTATCTCAACGAAATTCCGCTCGGGCGGCAAAGCTTCGGCGTGCAGGCCGCGAGCCGCGCCTATTTCGACAAGGACGTCAAGGACCTGGCGCTGCATGAGGCGGCGTTCCTGGCGATCCTGCCCAAGGCGCCCGAACGCTATGGCCGCGCGAAGAATGCGCAACTGGCGATCGAGCGACGCAATTTCGTGCTCGACCAGATGGCCAAGAACGGCTTCGCCAGCGAGGCCGAGGTGGCGCAGGCCAAGGCGATGCCGCTCGGCCTGATCGCGCGCCGCGCCGAGGGCAAGGGCGTGGACGCGGGCTATTTCCTCGAGGAAGTGCGCCGCCAGCTTCTCGCCAAGTATGGCGAGAAGGCCGAGGACGGGCCGAACAGCGTCTACGCCGGGGGGCTGTGGTTGCGAACCTCGCTCGATCCTGAACTCCAGATGTCGGCGCGCGATGCGCTGCGCGACGGGATCATGCGCTTTGGCGGATCGCGTCCGTTTTCCCGGCCGCTCGCCCATATCGACCTGGGCGAGGGAAGCTGGCAAACCCAGTTGATCGTCTCCAACCTGGGGATCGCCTACAAGGACTGGCGCATCGGCGTCGTCACCCAGCGCAGCGGCGCGAGCGCAACAATCGGCTTTGCCGACGGCAAGACCTATCCGCTGGTGGGCGTCCCCGACGCGTTGCGCGCGGGCGACGTCATCGCCGCCAGTCCCAGCGGCAGCGGGTATGCCGTGCGCGTGGTTCCCGAAGTCTCCGGCGGAATGGTCGTCGAAGACCCCCACCGCGGGCGCGTCTACGCCATGCAGGGCGGGTTCGATTCGCGCCTCGGCTCGTTCAACCGCGCGACCCAGGCCGAACGCCAGCCGGGCTCCACGATCAAACCGTTCGTCTATGCCACCGCGCTCGATTACGGGATGACCCCGGCCTCGATGGTCCTCGACGGCACCTTTTGCGTCTATCAGGGCGCCGCGCTGGGCGACAAATGCTTCCGCAATTTCGACAGCCGCGGCGGGGGCGGGACCCACACCTTGCGCTGGGGACTGGAGCAGTCGCGCAACCTGATGACCGTGCGCATCGCCAACGACACCGGGATGGAACACGTCGTCAATACCATCAAGCGGATGGGGATCGGCAACTACGACCCTTACCTGTCGATGGCGCTGGGGGCGGGCGACACCACCGTGCAGAAGATGGTCAACGCCTACGCCGGTCTTGTCAACTTCGGCCGGCTCAACCAGCCGACGCTGATCGACTACGTCCAGGATCGCAACGGCAAGGTCATCTGGCGGGCCAAGAACCTCAAGTGCTCGGCCTGCAACATGGCTGAATGGGATGGCAAGCAGATGCCCCGCTTCAACCCCACCGGCGCCCAGCGAATGGATCCGCGCACCGCGTACCAGACCGTCCACATGCTCGAGGGCGTGGTCCAGCGCGGCACCGCCACCGTGCTCAAGGACCTCAACCTGCCGCTGTTCGGCAAGACCGGAACGACCTCGGGTCCGACCAACGTCTGGTTCGTCGGCGGCACTCCCGACATCGTCGGCGGGGTCTACCTCGGCTACGATCAGCCGCGCAGCCTGGGCGGGTATGCGCAGGGGGGACGGATCGCCGCGCCGATCTTCAAGGAATTCGTCCAGAAGACCCGGGAGCGCTGGGGCGACGTGCCGTTCCGCGCTCCGGCGGGCGTGCGGATGGTCAGGGTCGATCGGGTCTCCGGCAAGCGGGTGTTCGCGGGCAATCCCGGTACCGACGCCAAGTCGCCCATCATCTGGGAAGCATTCAAACCCGACACCGAGCCGCGCCGGTCGATCAACCAGGGCGAGATGGACGCCAAGGCGCGCGTTCTCGCCGCGCTCGAACAGGCGCGCGCGGCGCGGCTGGGGGCCGGCGCGCGGGCGCAAGACAGCACGGCTGCGCCTCGCGACTTCGTGGAGGAGCAGGGCGGGATCTATTAGGCGCCTCCGAAGACGCAGGGCATTGTCTCGCGCGCGATTAGGCGCGACAATGCGACTCATGCGCACCATCCTTCCCCTTATCGCCGCCGGGTTCGCCCTGGCCCTGCCCACCGCCGCCAGCGCCGAATTGCCCACCGGGGCCAAGGCGCCCAACTTCACCGCAAGGGGAGCGCTGGGCGGCAAGCTGTTCACGGTCAATCTGGCGCAGGCGCTCAAGCGCGGCCCGGTGGTGCTGTATTTCTATCCCAAGGCGTTCACCCAGGGCTGCACCCTGGAGGCGCACGCCTTCGCCGAGGCGACCGCCGATTTCCGCGCTGCCGGAGCCACCGTGATCGGGCTGTCGAACGACGATTTTCCCACGCTCCAGCGGTTCTCGACCGAAGCCTGCCGCGACAAGTTCGCGGTGGTTTCGGCCACTCCGGAGGTGGTCAAAGCCTATGACGTCGATTTGGTCCGCGACGGCAAGTCAACCGGCTACACCAAGCGCACCAGTTACGTGATCGGCCAGGACGGGCGGGTCAAGCTGGTCCATTCGGACATGGACTACAAGGACCACGTCCGCATGACGTTGAGCGCGGTGCAGGCGATGAAGGCGAAGAAGAAGGCCTGACCTCGGCCTGATCCTCCCCCTTCTGGGGGAGTTGGCCCGCCTCAGGCGGGAATGCGCAGAAGGGCGCCTTCCGCAGCGCTCTGCGCGGCACCTCTCTTGCAAGGGAGGATCGCTCCGCCAATCTTTACAATCGCCATCGCCCCGCTAAGCGGGGCGGCCCGTCATCCGTGGAAGTGATTGAAGAATGCGTGCCGAAGGCCAGGCCCATATCGACCGCATCGAGGCGGCGCTGGCGTTGGTGCGCAAGTTCCTCGACTGGGACCGCGCCTTGCGCCGGCTCGACGAGCTGAACGCGAGGGTCGAGGACCCGGGGCTGTGGAACAACCCCAAGGACGCCGAAGCCGTGATGCGCGAACGGCGTCGGCTCGAGGCGGCGATCGGCACCGTCAAGGGCATCGGTCAGGAGATGGCCGACGCGATCGAATTCGTCGAACTGGGCGAGGCCGAGGGCGACCAGGCCACGATCGACGAGGGCCTGGCGACGCTGGCCGCGCTCGCCGACCGCGCCGATGCCGACAAGGTCCAGGCGCTGCTTGCCGGAGAAGCCGACGGGCTCGACAGCTATATCGAGATCCACGCCGGCGCGGGTGGCACCGAAAGCCAGGACTGGGCCGAAATGCTGCTGCGGATGTACAGTCGCTGGGCGGAGAAGCGCGGCTACAAGGTCGAGCTGATCGAGCACCAGTCGGGCGAGCAGGCAGGGATCAAGTCGGCGACGATCCTGGTCAAGGGCGAGAACGCCTATGGCTATGCCAAGACCGAAAGCGGCGTGCACCGCCTTGTGCGGATCAGCCCCTACGATAGCTCGGCGCGGCGCCACACCTCGTTCAGCTCGGTCTGGGTCTATCCGCTGATCGACGACACCTTCAGTATCGAAGTCAACCCCGCCGATCTCAAGATCGACACTTACCGGGCAAGCGGCGCGGGCGGGCAGCATGTCAATACCACCGATTCGGCGGTGCGGATGACCCACGTGCCCAGCGGCATCATCGTCGCCAGCCAGATCGACCGCAGCCAGCACAAGAACCGCGAGATCGCGCTGGGGATGCTGAAGGCGCGGCTCTACGAAGCCGAAATGCGCCGCCGCGAGGAAGCCGCGAGCTCCGAATTCGCCGCCAAGAGCGAGATCGGCTGGGGCCACCAGATCCGCAGCTACGTCTTGCAGCCGTACCAGATGGTGAAAGACTTGCGCACCGGGGTGACCTCGCCTTCACCCGACGACGTTCTCGATGGCGCGCTCGACCCGTTCATGGCCGCCGCGCTCAGCCAGCGGGTGACGGGCGAAAAGGTCGCGGTGGAGGACGTCGAATGAAATACCTCGCGCTCGCCGCCGCGCTCGTGCTGGTTGGATGCCACGGCTCCGAAAAGCGCGCCGTCACCGCCTTGCAATTCCCCGCCGCGCACCGTCCGGTCTCCAAGCTCGGCGGTAACTCGGTCTCCACCGAAGAGGCGCGCGACGACCGCAACGAGGCCAACACGGTGATGGATCTGGCGAAAATTCACCCGGGAACGACCGTGGCGGACATCGGCGCGGGGGATGGCTATTACACCATCCGCCTCGCCGCGCGGGTCGGCGCCGAGGGCAAGGTTCTTGCGCAGGACATCGATCGCGCCGCGCTCGAACGGCTCGGCCAGCGAGTCGAGCGCGAAAAGCTCGATAACGTCGCGATCAAGCCGGGCGCGCCCGATGATCCCCGGCTGCCCGCAAACAGCTTCGACCGGGTGTTCATGGTGCACATGTATCATGAGGTGGCCGAGCCATACGCGTTCCTGTGGCGGCTTCAGCCCGCTCTCAGGAAAGGCGGCCAGATCATCGTGGTCGATCGCGACCGACCGACAGACCAGCATGGCATCCCGCCGTTGCTGCTCCAGTGCGAATTTGAGGCGGTCGGCTATCGGCTGGTCGAATTTGTCCGCAAGCCCGAGATTTTGGGCTATTATGCGCAGTTCGAGAAAGATGCAGGCGCGCGCCCGGCCCCGGACGCGATCCTGCCGTGCAAGATGACCAAGGGCGAGGTCACCATCGGTTGAGGCCGGGTGAAGCAAGGGACGCGATGTCGGGTTTGAATGGTCAGGCTGCTTTCAAGGGCCTGAAGCCTATCGTCTACGGTGGCCGCGAGGTGTGGCCGCTGATCGAGGGCGGCAAGGGCGTCTCGGCGACCAACCACAAGAGCTCGGGCGCCTGGGCGGCCGCGGGCGGGATCGGCACGGTCAGCGCGGTCAACGCCGACAGCTACGATGCCGAGGGCAAGATCGTACCCCAGGTCTACGAGCAGCTCACCCGGCTCGAGCGCCACGAACAGTTGATCCGCTACGCCATCGACGGTGCGGTCGAGCAGGTCCGCCGCGCGCACGAAATGTCGAACGGGCAGGGCGCGATAAACATCAACGTGCTGTGGGAGATGGGCGGCGCGCAACCGATCCTCGAAGCGGTGCTCGAACAGACCCCCGGGCTGATCACCGGGGTCACCTGCGGTGCGGGGATGCCCTATAAGCTGTCCGAGATCGCCCAGCGTCATAACGTCCACTACCTGCCTATCATCAGTTCGGCCCGCGCCTTTCGCGCGCTGTGGAAGCGCGCCTATCACAAGGTGCCCGAGCTGCTCGGCGCGGTGGTCTATGAAGATCCGTGGCTGGCGGGCGGGCACAACGGCCTGTCCAACGCCGAGGATCCGCTTAAGCCCGAGGATCCCTATCCCCGGGTCAAGGCGCTGCGCGACACGATGCGCGCCGAGGGCGTTGCCGAGAGCGTGCCGATCGTGATGGCCGGGGGCGTGTGGTTTTTGCGCGAGTGGGACGACTGGATCGACAATCCCGAACTGGGCCAGATCGCCTTCCAGTTCGGCACGCGGCCCTTGCTGACCGAGGAAAGCCCGATCCCGCAAGGCTGGAAGGACGCGCTGCGCGAACTCGAGCCGGGCGACGTGCTGCTCCACAAGTTTTCGCCGACCGGGTTCTATTCCTCAGCCGTGCGGACCCCGTTCCTGCGCAGCCTGGAGGCGCGCAGCGAGCGTCAGATTCCCTACTCACGGGTCTCCGCTGGCGAGCATACCGTGCAGCTCGACGTCGGGGTCAAGGGCAAGAACTTCTGGGTCACGCCCAAGGATCGCGACCGTGCCCGGGCTTGGGTCGCGCAGGGCTTCGAGCATGCGCTCAAGACGCCGGACGATACCGTGGTGTTCGTAACCCTGCCCGAACGCGAGATGATCCGCGCCGACCAGACCGCGTGCATGGGCTGTCTCTCGCACTGCGGGTTCTCGTCATGGAAGGACCACGACGATTACACCACCGGGCGCCTGGCCGACCCGCGCAGCTTCTGCATCCAGAAGACCTTGCAGGACATCGCCCATGGCCAGCCAATCGAAGACAACCTGATGTTCGCCGGCCACGCCGCCTACCGCTTCAGGCAAGACCCGTTCTATTCGAACAACTTCACGCCGACCGTGAAGCAACTGGTCGATCGGATTCTGACGGGGGATTGAGCGCGGCTTCGTTCAGTCGAACTCCCACGCCCGTTCGCCGTGGCTGGCCAGGTCGAGGCCGTCGCGTTCCTCGTCTTCGCCAACGCGCATCGGGATCAGCATCGACACCGCCAGCGCGACGATTGCGGTTCCCACCGCGCTCCACAGCGCGACCACGCCGACCCCGGCGAATTGCGCGCCGAGCTGGCTCGCCATGCCCCTGCCCTCGGCATAGCCGGTGCCCCCAAGCGCGGGGTTGAGGAACAGCCCGAGCAACAGCGAACCGGTGATCCCGCCCATGCCGTGGACAGCGAACACGTCGAGGCTGTCGTCGATCTTGAGCCGCTGCTTGACCAACTGGATCGCGGCATAGCAGATCGCCGCCGCGACCACCCCGAACAGCATCGCCGCGGCAGGCGAGATGAACCCGGCAGCGGGGGTCACCGTCGCCAGTCCCGCGATCGCGCCGGTGGCGAAGCCGACGCTGGTGGGCTTGCCGACCTTCCATTTCTCGATCGCCAGCCAGGCCAGCGCGGCCATGCTCGCGGCGATGTGGGTGTTGATGATCGCGGCGGCGGCATCGTCGTTGGCGGCGAGCGCCGAGCCGCCGTTGAAGCCGAACCAGCCCATCCACAGCAGCGCCGCCCCGGCCATCGTCAGCGCCGGGCTGTGCGGCAGCATCAGCGTCCTGGGAAAGCCCTGGCGCTTGCCAAGCAGCAGCACGGCGACCAGCGCAGAGACCCCGGCCGTGGTGTGAACGACGATCCCGCCTGCGAAATCGAGCGTACCGAAGCGCGTCGCCAGCCAGCCGCCGCCCCAGATCCAGTGCGCCACGGGAGCATAGACCACCAGCCCCCACAGCGCGCAGAACCCCACCACCCAGCCGAACCGCGCCCGATCGACCCAGGCCCCTGCCATCAGCGCGGGGGTGATCGCGGCGAACGTCAACTGGAACAAGGCGAAGGCGCTCTCGGGAATGGTCAGGCCATCGCGGACGTTGCCCAGATCGCGCAGCATGAACGCATCGCCGCCGCCCAACCAGCCGTTTCCGACTGGACCGAACGCGAGCGTGTAGCCGCAGACCACCCACAATAGTGAACACACCGCGACGATCGCGCCACACTGGACGAGCACGCTGAGGAAGCTTTTGGCGCGGACCAGCCCGCCGTAGAACAGCGTCAGCCCCGGCGCCGCCATCAGCAGCACGAAGGCGGCGGACACCAGCACCCAGGCGGTGTCGCCGCTATCGGCGATGTCGAGCGTGCCAGGGGTTTGTGCAAACGCCGGGCTGGCCAAGGCCAACAGGCCGACCGCCGTCAAATATGCGCGCATCCCCAATCCCCGTTCGCCCTTAGCTCGCTGAAGAGCCGCTATTGCTTGCGAGGTCCTCTAAGAGAAGGAACGGTACCTCGACAAGCTCAGCGCCAATGGATTGTTGCGCCGAGCCTGGGTCAGCTCCACCCCTCGAGCACCTGGTCGGGCGGGCGGTGGCCGTCGGCCCAGAAGCGGATGTTGGCGATGATCTTCTCGCCCGCAGCCTCGCGCCCCTCGAAGGTAGCGCTGCCCAGGTGCGGCAACAGGCTGACATTGCTCAGCGCAATCAGGCGCGGATCGACTGCGGGTTCGTGCGCGTAGACATCAAGGCCCGCGCCGCCGATGCGCTCGTTCTCGAGCGCGTCGATCAATGCGTCCTCGTCGATCAAGTCGCCGCGCGCGGTGTTCACCAAATAGACGTCGGGCTTCATCAGCGCGAGGCGCCGAGCGTCGATCAGGTGGTGGGTCTCGGCGCTTGACGGGCAGTGCAGGGTGATGACATCGGCTTCACCCACCAGCATGTCGAGATCGGCCTCGTAGCGCGCGCCGAGCATCTGTTCGGCCGCTTCGGGCAGACGGTGGCGGTTGTGATAGATCACGCTCATCCCGAAGGCGCGGGCGCGGTGGGCGACCGCCTGGCCGATCCGGCCCATCCCGACGATGCCCAGCGTCTTGCCGCCAATTCGGTGGCCGAGCAGCGTAGAAGGCGCCCAGCCTGTCCACTCGCCAGCGCGCAGGATCCGACCGCCCTCGACGAACCGGCGGGGCACCGACAGGATCAGCGCCATCGTCATGTCGGCGGTGTCATTGGTGAACACGCCGGGCGTGTTGGTGACCATGATCTTGCGGGCGCGCGCGGCGTGGAGGTCGATGTGATCCGTCCCCGCGCCGAAGCTGGCGATCAGGCCCAGCCGAGGCCCGGCGCGTTCGATCAGCGCGGCGTCGATGCGGTCGGTCACGGTGGGGACGAGGACGTCGGCGTCCTGCATCGCCGTCGCGAGGTCTTCGCGCGTCATCGCGGTATCGTGGCTGCTCAAGCGGGAGTCGAACAATTCCGCCAGCCGCGCCTCGGTCGCGGGTAGCAGGCGTTGGGTCACCACCACTCGCGGCTTGCCCTCGACGCGGCGGGTCTGCGAGCGATCGGCGGGGGCGGTTGCGGGGTGGCTCATCGCTGGCCATCGCTAGGCCCGCGGAGCCGGGGCGGTCAAGCGGCTACGGCTTTGCAGCAAGCACGATGCAGGTTAGGAACCCGGCGATGCGCCGCACCCTGCTTTTGCTCGCCGTCCTGCTGTCTACCATGCCGCTCGCCGTTCCTGCCCGCGCCATGGACGACGATGGCCTGCCGTATTGGGCCTCGCTCACCGCAGACGTCGTCAACATGCGTGTCGGCCCCGCTCGCGACTATCGCATCGTGTGGGTCTACAAGCGCAAGCTGCTGCCGCTCAAGGTCGTCCGCCTGCACGAGGGTTGGCGTCTGGTCGAAGATCCCGACGGCGCTCGCGGCTGGGTGCTGTCACGCTTCCTCAGCCGAAAGCAGACCGCAATCGTCCAGGGTGCGATTGCAGAAATGCGGGAAAAGCCCGGCGCGGGCCGGGTCATGTGGAGAGCGGAACCGGGGGTCGTCGGCAGGGTCGGCGCCTGTGAAAACGGTTGGTGCAAGTTCGACGTCACCGGTCGTGCCGCCTGGATCAGGGCAAGCGCGATCTGGGGCGAGGGCGAGCCCTGAAGCCATCACGCCCTCGCCCCAGATCCGCGAACTACGTCTTGGCGTGCGGCTTGACCTGCGCAACTTTACCGTCGGGGCCGGTTGCTGAGAAACTGCCATCCGCGGCGCGGGGGTTTCGGCGTAGCAGATCTCGGCCTTGCCCGCTGACGTGAAGCAGGTCTTGCCGTCCTTGCTCGTCCAGGTGCCCTTGTCGGTGACCTTGTCGTTCAAGTCGCGGCTTACGTAGGTGCCGTCGCCCATCAGGGTATCCACGCTCTTGGTCCCGTCGGGACCCGTCACGTCGTAGCTCCCGGGCGTCGCTGCGGCCACGGGAGCCGTGGAGGGGCCGGCGTTCACGTCCATCGGGATCGAATCGTCGGCGCTGGCCGTCGCTTCGGGCGCGGGCGCTTTCGAGCCGCACGAGGCGAGCAGGGCCAAGCCGGCGATCAATGCAAGTCTCTTCATGACAGGTCTCCCCTTCGGTTGCGAAGGGGACGACGGTATCACCCGGCCCGTACAGAAGCGACTCCGCCGGTGGATAAGCTCAAACCAACTCCACCGCGATCGCGGTAGCCTCGCCGCCCCCGATGCACAGGCTGGCGACACCCTTGGTTTTACCCTGATTTTTCAGCGCGTTGATCAGAGTGACGATGATCCGCGTACCGCTCGCACCGATGGGGTGACCCAGTGCGGTCGCGCCGCCGTTGACGTTGATCTTGCCGTGCGGGATGCCGAGATCGTGCATCGCGAACATCGCGACGCAGGCGAACGCCTCGTTCACTTCGAACAGATCGACGTCGCCGACGCTCCAACCGGCCTTCTCGAGCAACTTGGTGATCGCGCCGACCGGAGCGATGGTAAAGTCCTTGGGCTCCTGGGCGTGCGCCGCGACCGCGACGATCCTGGCGACTGGCTTGGCGCCGATCTTGTCGGCCTCGCTCTGGCGGGTCAGCACCACGGCGGCGGCGCCGTCTGAGATCGAGCTCGACGAGGCGGCGGTAATGGTGCCGTCCTTGGCGAAGGCGGCCTTGAGCTGGCGCAGCTTCTCGGGATTGCCCTTGCCGGGTTGCTCGTCGGTATCGACGCTGACCTCGCCCTTGCGCGACTTGACCGTGACCGCGACGATCTCGTCGGCGAACGCGCCAGACGCGATCGCGGCATTGGCGCGGCGCAGCGATTCGACCGAGTAGTCGTCCTGCATTTCGCGGGTCAGCTGATATTCGTTTGCGGTGTCCTGCGCGAACGTGCCCATCGCCCGGCCGGCTTCGTAGGCGTCTTCCAGCCCGTCGAGGAACATGTGGTCATAGGCGGTGTCGTGGCCGATCCGTGCGCCGCCGCGGTGCTTCTTGAGCAAGTAGGGCGCATTGGTCATGCTTTCCATCCCGCCCGCGACGATGAGGTCGACTGTTCCGCTGGCGAGCGCCTCCGCCCCCATGATCACGGTCTGCATGCCGCTGCCGCAGACCTTGTTGACCGTGGTCGCCTCGACCGACTTGGGCAGCCCGGCCTTGATCGCGGCCTGGCGCGCGGGAGCCTGGCCGAGGCCGGCGGGGAGAACGCAGCCCATATAGATGCGGTCGATCGCCGCGCCGTCCACGCCCGCGCGCTCAACCGCAGCGCGAACCGCAGTGGCACCCAGGTCGGTCGCCGAGACATCGGCCAGCGATCCTTGCATCCCTCCCATCGGAGTGCGCGCAGTGGAGAGGATCACGATCGGATCGGCGGCGGAAAACTGGGGCATGGCGAAGGCCTTTCTGACGCGGTAACGAGATTCGAGGATCGCCGCTGCGCTTATCGTTGCAGCGCACAATTGGCAACGGGAGCGCGCGCTGGCCGACCTTTGGACGGATACCATTGCGGTTTTCTCGCGTGGCGAGACTGCGATTGTCATGGCGCTGCTCGGCGCGATCGTCGGAAGTTTCTTGGGCGCCGCGCTGATCCGCCTGCCCAAGGGCGAATCCGTCGTGGCGGGACGCTCGCGCTGCGATTGCTGCGGGCGGGTTCTGGGGCCGTCCGATTTGATCCCGATCGTGTCGTTCGTGATGCTGCGGGGCCGCTGCAGCGCCTGTGGCGGCGCGATCGACCCATGGCAGTTTGCCGCCGAACCCGGGGGGGCGATGGTGGGCATCGTCGCCGCGCTGTTCGCCCGCGATGGCGCCACGCTGGGCCTTGGCCTGATCCTGGGCTGGCAGCTGCTGCTGCTCGGCCTGCTCGACTTGCGTCATTTGTGGCTGCCCGACCGGCTGGTCCTGCTGCTTGCGGCGACAGGACTGGTCTTTTCGGGCCTCGCCGCGGTCCGCCATCCCGTCCTGCTCGCCGGGCCGCTCTTGGGCGCGGTGCTGGGCTTCGGCATCCTGTGGCTGGCGGCGACGCTTTATCGCGGCTGGCGCGGGCGCGAGGGGCTGGGGGCGGGCGATCCCAAGCTGCTAGGCGGAATCGGCCTCTGGCTGGGCCCGCTGGGCGTGGTCGAGACGCTGCTCGCGGCCAGCCTGCTGGGGCTGATCGCCGTCGCCGGGCTGATGCTTACCCGCCGCGCGCCCGCCGCCGATACCGCGCTGCCGCTGGGAACACTGCTGGCGCTGGCGGGGTTCGCGGTCTATCTCGCGCAAAACTAAAGGTTGGGACAGGGAAGCCGGATGCCGCAATTGTCGATCATGCATGATGTTCTATCACGCCAGCGCGCAGCCTTCGTTGCCGCTCGCCCGGAAGCGCTGTCGGTCCGCCGCGACCGGCTCAAGCGGCTCAAGGCCGTGCTGATCGAGAACGGCGATGCCCTATGCGCGGCGATGAGCGCCGACTTCGGCAACCGCAGTCGCGAGATGAGCATGATGAGCGACATCGTCGCGGGTGTCGGCATGGTCAACTATTCGCTCAAGCACCTCGACCGCTGGGCGCGCTCGGAAAAGCGCCACGCCAACTTCCCGCTCGGCCTGCTCGGCGCGCGGTCGGAGCTGCGCTATGAGCCCAAGGGCGTGATCGGCATCGTCAGCCCGTGGAATTTTCCTGTTGGGTTGACGGTCAATCCGCTCGCCCAGGCGCTCGCCGCTGGCAACCGCGCGATGATCAAGCCGAGCGAGTTCACCGAGCGCACGTCCGAGACCATGGCCGAGCTGTTCGCGCGCTATTTCGCCGAAGATGAGGTCGCGACGATTCTCGGCGGGCCGGAGATCGGGCAGGAATTCTGCGGGCTGGCATTCGATCACCTGCTGTTCACCGGAGCGACCTCGATCGGCCGCCATGTGCTGCGCGCGGCGGCGGAAAACCTGGTGCCGGTCACGCTCGAGCTGGGCGGTAAGTCCCCGACGATCCTTGGGCGCAGCGCCGATACCGATCGCGCCGCCGGGCGGATCGGGCTGGCCAAGATGATGAACGCGGGGCAGATCTGCCTGGCCCCCGATTACCTGCTGGTACCCGATGACCGCGAAAAGCAGACGATCGCCGCCCTCAAGGCGCAGGTTTCGGCGATGTATCCGACTATGCTTTCCAACGACGACTATGCGTCGGTCATCAACGCGCGCCATCGCGACCGCTTGCAGGGGCTGGTCGCCGACGCGGTGGCCAAGGGTGCCGAGGCGATCGAGGTCAACCCGGCGGGGGAAGACTTCGCCGCCGCCAACCTCAACAAGCTGCCCCTGACCATCCTGCGCAATGTCGACGATGGGATGAAGGTGATGCAGGACGAAATCTTCGGCCCGGTGCTGCCGGTGAAGACCTACAAGGCAATCGACGAGGCGATCGACTACGTCAACGCCCACGATCACCCGCTGGGATTGTACTACTTCGGCGAAGACAAGGCCGAGGAAGACCGCGTTTTGTCGCGCACGATATCGGGCGGGGTGACCGTCAACGACGCGATGTTCCATGTCTCGATGGACGACCTCCCGTTCGGGGGAGTGGGACCTTCAGGGATGGGCAGCTATCATGGTCCGGAGGGCTTCAAGACCTTCAGCCACGCCCGCGCGGTCTATCGCCAACCCAAGCTCGACATCACCAAACTCGCCGGAATCCGCCCGCCCTATGGCGCCGCGATCCGCCGGACGATCACACAAGGGCTGAAGTAGATTCGTCCACCCCTTGCACCCCGGAGGTGCCGGGACTAGGGCGCTTCGCAGTCGCACAAAAGCCCGAGTCAGACCTTTGCTTGACCTGTCGCAGTACCTGCCGATCCTGATTTTCCTTGGCATCGCGCTGGGGATTTCTGCGCTGTTCGTGTTCCTGCCGATGGGCGTCTCGCGCCTGACCGGGACGCATAACCCCAGCGCCGACAAGCTCTCCGAATACGAGTGCGGGTTCCCCGCGTTCGAGGACCCGCGCAGCCAGTTCGACGTGCGCTTCTACCTCGTCGCGATCCTGTTCATCATCTTCGATCTGGAGGCCGCGTTCCTGTTTCCGTGGGCGGTCAGCCTGGATGTCACCGGCTGGCCCGGCTGGATCACGATGATGGTGTTCCTGTTCGAACTGATCGTGGGCTTCGCCTACGCCTGGAAGAAGGGAGCGCTCGATTGGGAGTAGAACCCGCCTCCGCGTTGGTGAACGCCGACGGCTCTCCGATGCGCGCGCCCAATCCGGCGTTCGTGGTCGATGTGAATGCCGAAGTCGCCGACAAAGGCTTCCTCGTCACCACCACCGAGGAGCTGTTCCAGTGGGCGCGCACCGGCAGCCTGTGGTGGATGACCTTCGGCCTCGCCTGCTGCGCGGTCGAAATGATCCACGTCAATATGCCGCGCTACGATATGGAGCGCTTCGGCGTCGCCCCGCGCGCCAGCCCGCGCCAGTCCGACGTGATGATCGTGGCGGGCACGCTGTGCAACAAGATGGCCCCGGCGCTGCGCAAGGTCTACGACCAGATGTCGGACCCCAAGTATGTGATCAGCATGGGAAGCTGCGCCAACGGCGGCGGCTATTACCACTACAGCTACAGCGTGGTGCGCGGCTGCGACCGGATCGTGCCGGTGGACATTTACGTCCCCGGCTGCCCGCCGACCGCCGAGGCGCTGCTCTACGGCGTGATGCAGCTCCAGCGGAAAATCCGCCGCGTCGGGACGATCGAGCGGTGATCTCGCTAATGCAATTCCCGCTCATGTCGAGCGAAGTCGAGGCATCGGGCGCGATGCTCGACCCTCGCGCGACATACCTCGACCGCGCTCGGGATGAGCGGGGGTAGAGCATGGCCACCGTCCTCCACTCCGCGCCCAAGATCGCCTCGAACGGAGGCGTGAAAGCCACGCTCGCCGCTGCCCTCGGCGCCATGCTGGTCGAGGGGCGCGAGGAGCATGGTGAAATCCTGCTCACCGTCCGGCGCGATTCGATCGAGGACGCGCTGCGCCTGTTGCGCGATGAACATGATTACCAGCAGTTGATGGAGATCGCGGGGGCCGATTACCCCAACCGGCCCGAACGGTTCGATGTCGTCTACATGCTGCTGTCGCTGACCCGGAACCACCGGATCATGGTCAAGCTCACCACCGACGAGGCGACCCCCGTACCGACGGTGACAACGCTTTGGCCGGTCGCGGGCTGGCTCGAGCGTGAGGTTTTCGACATGTACGGGGTGCTGTTCGCAGGCCATCCCGACTTGCGCCGAATTCTCACCGACTACGGCTTCCAGGGCCACCCGTTCCGCAAGGATTTCCCGCTCACCGGCTATGTCGAGCTGCGTTATTCCGAGGAAGACAAGCGCGTGGTCTACGAGCCGGTCGAGCTCGCGCAGGACTTGCGCACGTTCGATTTCATGAGCCCGTGGGAGGGTGCCGACTACATCCTGCCAGGCGATGAAAAGGCGGACGCTCCGCCTGCCGCCAAGCCTGAAACCAAGGGTCCGCCGCAGGCCGACAGGCCCAAGGTCACCGAAAAGCCCGCCGATACCGGCGCGGGTAAGGCGGCGAACAAGGAAGCGGCCAAGAAGACCGCCAATAAGCCTGCCGCCGACATCCGCGCCGTCTCCAACGCGCGCAAGTCCGAACCAAACGTCCCGGTGACGACTAAAACGAACGAGCCGGTCGCGCCCAAGCCGACTGAAAAGCGCCCCGCGCGCAAACCCCGCGCCAGCGGCACCAACGACACCGCGCCCGCGACCCGCCCGCGCGCGCGCAAGCCCAAGGGAGCGGATGAATGAGCGCTCTCGTAGCCGACCAGGCGCCGACCACCGGCGACGAGGTCATCACCAACTACACGATCAACTTCGGCCCCCAGCACCCTGCCGCGCACGGCGTGCTGCGGATGGTGATGGAGCTCGACGGCGAGATCATCGAGCGTATCGATTGCCATGTCGGCCTGCTCCACCGCGGCACCGAGAAGTTGATCGAGCATAAGACCTATCTTCAGGCGCTGCCCTACTTCGACCGGCTCGACTATTGCTCGCCGCTGGGGATGGAGCACTCTTACGTGCTCGCGATCGAGAAGCTGCTCAATCTCGAGGTGCCGATCCGCGCGCAATACCTGCGGGTGCTGTTCGCCGAGCTGACCCGCATCTGCAACCACATGCTCAACCTGGGCAGCCACGTGATGGACGTCGGCGCGATGACGCCCAACTTGTGGCTGTTCGAAATCCGCGAGGACTGCCTCAACTTCTTCGAGCGCGCGGCCGGCGCGCGGATGCATATGGCGTGGTACCGCCCCGGCGGGGTCCACCAGGACGTTCCGCTCAAGCTGCTGACCGATATCGCCGACTGGCTCGATACGCGGCTCCCGCGCCTGTTCGAAGACGCGATGAGCCTGGTCGTCGACAACCGCATCTTCAAGCAGCGCAACGTCGACATCGCTACGGTAAGCAAGGACGACGCGGTCCGCTGGGGCTTTTCCGGCCCGATGATCCGCGGCAGCGGGATCGCCTGGGACCTGCGCAAAAGCCAGCCCTACGACGTTTACGACCGGATGGATTTCGAGGTGCCGGTAGGCACGCGCGGCGATTGCTACGACCGGTTCATGGTCCGGGTTGAGGAAGTGCGCCAGTCGGCCAAGATCATGAAGCAGTGCCTGCGCGAGATGCCCGAAGGCCCGATCGCCAGCGACGACCGCAAGATCGTGCCGCCCAAGCGCGCCGAGATGAAGCAGTCGATGGAAGCGCTGATCCACCACTTCAAGCTCTACACCGAAGGCTTCCACGTCCCCGCGGGAGAAGTCTATGTCGCCACCGAAAGCCCCAAGGGCGAGTTCGGGGTCTATCTGGTCAGCGACGGGTCGAACAAACCCTACCGTTGCAAAATCCGCCCGACCGCGTTCAGCCATCTCCAGGCGATGGATTTCATGAGCCGCGGCCACATGCTGCCCGACGCGACCGCCATACTGGGCGCGCTCGACATCGTGTTCGGGGAGTGCGACCGGTGAGCGCCTTGACATGGTTTACTCGGCTAATCGACGAGGATGTAATTCTGACATTCAATCGTTTGGGTGAAGGTCAGAGAGTGTCTTCTTACATAAAGCGCCTCACACTGATGGGATCAGCTATTTATGGACCGCGTATCACTTGGTTGAAGCTGGCTGCTATCGTCTTTGGTCCACTCTGTATTCTGGGCATTTTGATGCCAAGCCCGCCATCTGAACGAACACAGTTTTGGTTTTTATCGATTGTCCTTCTGTGGGTTTTCACGTTTTTGGGGCTGTATTTCTACCGATACAAAATTATCGGCCGCCAATGGAGGCGAAACCCAACTGCTAAGCTAACCTTGGAAGACTTTCGTGGCTGACCGCGCCCCCGCTCCCGACACCCCCGAACTGCGCGCGCGCTGGGGCGGCTTCGCGTGGACCGAGGCCAATGCCGCCGAGGTGCCGAAGATCATCGCGCGCTATCCGCCGGGGCGGCAGCGTTCGGCGGTCATGCCGCTGCTCGATCTCGCCCAGCGCCAGGTCGGCGCGGAGACCAATACGCAAGGCTGGCTACCGATTCCGGTGATCGAATTCGTCGCGCGCGAACTCGCCATGCCGGTGATCCGCGTGCTTGAGGTCGCCAGCTTCTACACGATGTACAACCTCGCGCCCGTCGGCCGCTTCCACGTCCAGGTGTGCGGCACCACGCCGTGCATGTTGCGGGGTTCTGACGACATCCTCGCCGCGTGCAAGAAGCGCGGGATGAGCAAGGGGCATGTCTCGGCCGACGGGCTGTGGTCGCTGACCGAAGTCGAATGCATGGGCAATTGCGCGTCGGCGCCGATGGTCCAGATCAACGACGACAACTACGAGGACCTGACCGTCGAGACGTTCGACAAGATCCTCGACGGGCTGGCAGTAGGCGGCAAGCCCAAACCCGGCACGCAGGAACCGGGCCGCCACACCGTCGAGCCGAGCGGCGGGCCGACGACGCTGAAGGAAATGGTCGGCGCGAACCACGATTACCGGGGGGAGTGGTAAGTGGCTCTCGCCGACAAGGACCGCATCTTCACCAACCTCTACGGCTACCAGCCGTGGGGGCTGAAAGCTGCGCAAAAGCGCGGTGACTGGGACGATACCAAGGCCCTGCTCGCGCGCGGGCAGGATACTATCATCCAGGAAATCAAGGATTCCGGCCTGCGCGGACGCGGCGGGGCGGGCTTCCCCACCGGCATGAAGTGGTCGTTCATGCCCAAGGAACCCAAGGACGGCCGCCCCAGCTTCCTCGTCATCAACGCCGACGAGTCCGAGCCGGGATCATGCAAGGACCGCGAAATCCTCCGCCACGATCCGCACAAGCTGATCGAGGGCGCGCTGGTCGCCGGGTTCGCGATGCGCGCGCGCGCCGCCTACATCTACATCCGCGGCGAATACATCCGCGAGGCAGAGACGATGTTCGCCGCGGTCGCCGAGGCTTATGACGCCGGGCTGATCGGCAAGAATGCCTGCGGATCGGGCTATGATTTCGACGTCTTCGTCCACCGCGGCGCGGGCGCCTACATCTGCGGCGAAGAAACCGCGATGATCGAGAGCCTCGAGGGCAAGAAGGGCCAGCCGCGGCTCAAACCGCCGTTCCCGGCGGGAGCGGGGCTCTATGGCTGCCCGACCACGGTCAACAACGTCGAGAGCATCGCGGTCGCCCCCACGATCCTGCGCCGCGGCGCAGGCTGGTTCGCCGCCATCGGGCGCAAGGGCAACGAAGGCACCAAGCTCTTCCAGATCAGCGGCCACGTCGAAAAGCCCTGCGTGGTTGAGGACGCGATGAGCGTGAGCTTCCGCGAGCTGATCGAGACCCATTGCGGCGGCATCCGCGGCGGGTGGGACAATCTGCTGGCAGTGATTCCCGGCGGATCTTCAGTGCCGCTGGTCCCCGCGGCAGAGATCATCGACTGTCCGATGGACTTCGACGGGCTCAAGGCGGTCGGCAGCGGCCTCGGCACCGCGGCGATCATCGTCATGGACAAGTCGACCGACATCGTCCGCGCGATCAGCCGGATCAGCTATTTCTACAAGCACGAGTCCTGCGGCCAGTGCACCCCCTGCCGCGAAGGCACCGGCTGGATGTGGCGCGTGATGGAGCGCCTGCGCACCGGCGACGCCGATGCGGCCGAGATCGACATGCTCTACGATGTGACCAAGCAAGTCGAAGGCCACACCATCTGCGCGCTGGGCGACGCGGCGGCATGGCCGATCCAGGGGCTGATCAAGCATTTCCGGCCGGAGCTCGAGCGGCGGATCGCGGAGAATGTGCGGGAGGCGGCGGAATGACACATTGCTTCAAAGCCGTATTGCTACCGATGCTGACCCTTGGCTTGGGCACTGCTGCGGTGGCGCAGCAGAATCATGACACTCAGTGGCGGACCAAGCCGCTCGAAAAACGCGCCTACGCGGCCAAGGATGCGGACCTCGCGCTACGAAACTTCGCCAAGTGTGCGGTCAACCGCCGTTTCGAGCACGCCAATACCTATGTTCTCGCTGCTGTCGATTCGACGTCGAAGATAAGTGCGCTGAGACAGCTTGTGATGAGCTCCGACGACGGTTGCCTCTATGGGTTCACCAACGAAGTGCGGCTGAGGTTCTCGCCCGATGTCATGTCGGGTGCGCTCGGCCAGGCCCTTACAGCCAAGTATTATCCTGATCTCCCGGCGATTCTGGCCGCGCGGCCGCTCAGCGCCGAAGAAGAGGCTGCGCATGTCGCGCCGTTGCCGCCAGCCGAGATTTTCGCGCGTTGCGTCGTCCGCCGAAACCCGGTGGCGAGCATAGCGCTGGTCGCGTCGGAGGGGCTCAGCGTGGAAGAACGGAAGGCGATCGATGCGCTCAGGCCGGACTTGGGGCCGTGCCTCCTGGCCGGCTCGTCGATGACGATTAACCCCCTGTTCCTGCGCACCTACATCGGCATCGCCTCGTATAGGCTCGGTGTCGAAATGCGTCCGCCGTTCGGCCGCGTCGGCGCATAGGAAGGCACGATGCCTAAAGTCACCGTAGACGGCACCGAACTCGAAGTCCCCGTGGGCGCCACGGTGCTTCAGGCGTGCGAGCTGGCGGGGAAGGAAATTCCGCGGTTCTGCTATCACGAGCGGCTGTCCATCGCGGGAAACTGCCGGATGTGCCTGGTCGAGGTGAAGCCTGGGCCGCCCAAGCCGCAGGCGTCTTGCGCTTTGCCCGCCACCGAGGGGCAGCAGATCTTCACCGCCACCCCGATGGTGCAGAAGGCGCGCGAGGGGGTGATGGAGTTCCTGCTCATCAACCACCCGCTCGATTGCCCGATCTGCGACCAGGGCGGCGAGTGCGATCTGCAGGACCAGTCGATCGCCTACGGCCGCGGCGCCTCGCGTTACGACGAGAACAAGCGCGCGGTCACCGAGAAGTACATGGGCCCGCTGGTCAAGACCGCGATGACCCGTTGTATTCACTGCACCCGCTGCGTGCGCTTCAGCGAGGAGATCGCCGGGGTGGACGAGATCGGCGCGCTCTATCGGGGCGAGGGGATGCAGATCACCAGCTATCTCGAAAAGGCGATCCAACACGAACTGTCGGCCAACGTGGTCGATCTGTGCCCGGTCGGCGCGCTGACGAGCAAGCCCTATGCGTTCGAGGCGCGGCCATGGGAATTGAAGAAGACGTTGTCGATCGACGTCTCCGACGCGGTCGGCAGCAACATCCGCGTCGACAGCCGCGGCCGCGAAGTGCTGCGCGCGCTTCCCCGCATCAATGACGACGTCAACGAGGAGTGGCTGAGCGACAAGGGCCGCCACTGCGTCGATGGGCTGACCCGGCGACGACTGGACAAGCCGTGGGTGCGCCAGAAGGGCAAGCTGGTTGCGGCGACGTGGGACGAAGCGTTCGGGGCGATCGCCAAGGCCAAGCCCGGAGCGAGCCTGGCTGCGGTGGCGGGCGACTTGGTCGACTGCGAAACGATGTTCGCGGCCAAGAAGCTGCTTGGCGGGCTTAGCTCAAGTTTGCTTGAGGGTCGGCAGACTGGCCTCGATTACGACTGCTCCAACCTCGCCGCGGTGAACTTCAACAGCACCTTTGCCGGGATCGAAACCGCCGATGCGATCCTGATCGTCGGCAGCATGGTTCGCTGGGAAGCGCCGCTGGTCAACGTCCGCCTGCGCAAGGCGGCGAAGCGCGGGGCCAAGATTTTCGTGGTCGGCCCGCATTGGGAAACGACTTTCGGCGCGGAGTTCCTCGGCGATGACGTTGCCGTACTCGGCGATCTGCCCGAGCATGTGAACGAGGCGATGGTTTCGGCGCGGCGACCTGCAGTCATCCTTGGCGGAGGCGGACTGGCCAAGGGCGCAATAGCGCCGTCGCTCGCGCTGGCAGGAACATGGAACGTGGTCCGCGATCTCGAGGACGGGGCGAAGTGGAACGGTTTCAATGTGCTCCATATGGCCGCGAGCCGGATGGGCGGGCTGATGCTCGGCTATGCGCAGAAGGGCGGGATCAAGGACATCGCCGCCGCAGCGCCCAAGGTAGTGCTCGCGCTAGGCGCGGACGAGGTCGACTGGTCGGCTTTCGGATCGAGCCTCAAGGTCTACATCGGCCATCACGGCGACAAGGGCGCCCATGCCGCCGACGTGATCCTGCCCGGAGCGGCGTGGACCGAGAAGGCGGGCACCTACGTCAACACCGAGGGCCGCGTGCAGTTCGCCGAAAAGGCCGTGTTCGCCCCCGGCGATGCGCGTGAGGATTGGACGATCCTGCGCGCGCTGGCCGATGCGCTCGGTGTTACGGTCGGCTTCGACACCTTCGAGCAACTCCGCGCCGCGATGATCGCCGAGGTCCCGGCGCTCGGTGTCGAGGGGCTGGCCGATTACGGCGCGCTGCCCAAGCCGAAGAGGCTGGCGAAAGTGAAATCCGCGCAGATCGGCTACCCGATCAAGGACTTCTACCTGACCAACGCGATCTGCCGCGCCAGCCCGACGATGCAGCGCTGCTCGGCCGAACTGCTCCACGGCGAAGATCTGGCGGAGGCGGCGGAATGACCGCCACATTCCAATCCTGGGGCCTGTCCCACGACACCGCCTGGCTGCTCGCGACCATCGCCGGCATCCTTCTCATCGCGCTGCCCGTCATGCTCGCGGTGGCGATGGTGATCTATGCCGATCGCAAGATCTGGGCGGCGATGGCGCTGCGGCGGGGGCCCAACGTGGTCGGGCCGTGGGGCCTGCTCCAGTCGTTCGCCGACGGGCTCAAGGTGTTCCTCCAGGAAACCATCGTCCCCAGCGCGGCCAACAAAGGCATCTTCCTGATCGCGCCGATCGTGACGTTCACCGTCGCGCTGCTCGCCTGGGCGGTGATCCCGTTTAATTCAGGCGCGGTGCTGGCGAACATCAACGTCGGGCTGCTCTACGTGCTCGCGATCAGCAGCCTTGGGGTTTACGGCACGGTGATGGCCGGGTGGGCCAGCAACTCGAAATATCCGTTTTTCAGTGCGATGCGCGCCAGTGCGCAGATGATCTCCTACGAGGTTTCGATCGGGTTCATCCTGATCTGCGTGGTGCTGTGGGCGGGGACGTTCAATCTCAACGACATCGTCAAGGCGCAGCAATCGCACGTCTGGATCCTCAACGGGTTCGTGTTCAATCCGCTGCTGTTCCCGATGTGGGTGATGTTCCTGATCAGCGGCATGGCCGAGACCCAGCGCGCGCCGTTCGACCTGACCGAGGCCGAGAGCGAGCTCGTCGCCGGGTACCAGACCGAATACTCGAGCATGGCCTTCGCGCTCTACTGGCTCGGCGAATACGCCAACGTCCTGCTGATGTGCGCGCTGAACGCCACGCTGTTCTTCGGCGGCTGGCTGCCCCCGCTGGACATTCCGGTGCTCTACCTGATCCCCGGCTGGCTGTGGCTGTTCGCCAAGATCGGGTTCTTCTTCTTCGTCTTCAGCTGGGTCAAGGCGACCGTCCCGCGCTATCGCTACGACCAGCTGATGCGGCTGGGGTGGAAAGTGTTTTTGCCGGTTTCGCTGGGGTTTGTCGTGCTCGTGAGTGGGTATCTGATGCTGACGAGGTATGGCGCGTGAAAATCTCCCACCTCATCAAATCGTTCACCTTGTGGGAATTCCTCAAGGCGCACTGGCTGACGCTCCAGTACTTCTTCAAGCCGAAGGCGACGATCAACTATCCGTTCGAGAAAAACCCGCTCTCTCCGCGGTTCCGCGGCGAACATGCGTTGCGGCGTTATGCCAACGGTGAGGAGCGCTGCATCGCGTGCAAGCTGTGCGAGGCGGTGTGTCCGGCGCAGGCGATCACGATCGAGGCTGAACCGAGGGATGACGGCAGCCGCCGCACCACCCGCTACGACATCGACATGACCAAGTGCATCTACTGCGGGTTCTGCCAGGAGGCCTGCCCGGTCGATGCGATCGTCGAGGGCCCGAACTTCGAATACGCGACCGAGACCCGCGAGGAACTGCTCTACGACAAGGCCAAGCTGCTCGCCAACGGGGACAAGTGGGAGCGCGCGCTGGCCGCGAACCTTGCCGCCGATGCACCGTATCGCTAGGGGCCGCGCGTGATTCAGGGGCTTCCTACACAACCATCTTCCGTCGCCCCGGCGCAGGCCGGGGCTCAACCGGCCTGTCCGACTTGCACGATAGGTGCGTTGGCCCCCGGCCTTCGCGGGGGTGACGGGTCGGGTTTGGTTGCGGGTCGACCGTTGTGATCCAAACCCTCGCCTTCTATCTGTTCTCCGTCCTGGTCATCGCCAGCGCGGTGCTGGTGATCCTGTCGCGCAACCCG
This sequence comes from Novosphingobium sp. Gsoil 351, assembly GCF_009707465.1. Taxonomy (NCBI): domain Bacteria; kingdom Pseudomonadati; phylum Pseudomonadota; class Alphaproteobacteria; order Sphingomonadales; family Sphingomonadaceae; genus Novosphingobium; species Novosphingobium sp. Gsoil 351. The sequence goes on along the minus strand of NZ_CP046120.1, from coordinate 969,094 downwards.
GTGCATTCGGTGCTGTGGCTGATCGTCGCGTTCTTCAACGCCGCGGGCCTCATGGTCCTGGTCGGGGCCGAGTTCATCGCGATGCTGCTGGTGATCGTCTATGTCGGGGCGGTCGCGGTGCTGTTCCTGTTCGTGGTGATGATGCTCGACATCGATTTCGCTGAGCTGCGCGCCGGGTTCGTCAAGAACTTCCCGCTGGGGATCGCCATCGCGCTGGTGCTGCTGGCCGAGCTGGTGCTTGGGCTGGGCGCGTACAAGGCGGGCGCCTTGGCGCTGGGCGCGGCGGACGGGGCTTCGGCGGCGGCGCTGGGCGCGAGCAACACCGCGGCGATCGGCGCGCTGCTCTATACCCGCTACCTGTTCCTGTTCGAGGCCGCGGGGATCATCCTGCTGGTGGCGATGATCGGTGCGATCGTGCTCACCCACCGCCAACGCGGCGATGTGCGCAGCCAGGACATCTCGCGCCAGAACCAGCGGCGACCGCAGGATGCGACACGCAACACCAGGCCCGAAGTCGGCAAGGGAGTGCAACTGTGACAACCCTTCCAGTCGCCCCGGCGCAGGCCGGGGCCGAACCGGCCTTGTCGCCTTGCACGAACGGTTGGATGGACCCCGGCCTGCGCCGGGGTGACGACCTGTGGGGGTCGTCATGATCGGCATCGAACATTATGTCGTGGTCAGCTCGATCCTGTTCGTGCTCGGCGTGCTGGGAATCTTCCTCAACCGTAAGAACGTGATCGTGATCCTGATGGCGATCGAGCTGATCCTGCTAGCGGTAAACATCAATTTCGTCGCGTTTTCGGCGTTCCTCCACGACCTTGTCGGGCAGGTTTTCGCGATGTTCGTGCTGACCGTGGCGGCTGGCGAGGCGGCGATCGGCCTCGCGATCCTGGTGATCTACTTCCGCGGCCGCGGCTCGATCGCGGTCGATGACGTAAACCGGATGCGGGGATAGATCTTGAACCCGATCCTCATCATCGTCTTCGCGCCGCTGCTGGCGGCGATCGTCGCGGGGCTGGGCAACCGGATGCTCGGCAATGTCGTGGCCAAGAGCCTGACCACCGGCGCGCTGTTCCTATCCGCCGCGCTGTCGTGGCCGATCTTCCTGCGCTTCATCGCCGGAACGGCCACCGCCAGCGTCACTCCGGTGCTGCACTGGGTGCAGTCGGGCGATCTGGCGTTCGACTGGGCGCTGCGGGTCGATGCGCTGACTGCGGTGATGCTGGTGGTGATCACCACCGTCTCCGCGCTCGTCCACCTCTATTCGTGGGGCTACATGGAGGAGGATCCCGACCAGCCGCGGTTCTTCGCTTATCTGAGCCTGTTCACCTTCGCGATGCTGATGCTGGTGACCGCAGATAACCTGGTCCAAATGTTCTTCGGCTGGGAAGGGGTGGGGCTCGCCAGCTACCTGTTGATCGGGTTCTGGTTCCGCAAGCCGAGCGCAAACGCCGCCGCGATCAAGGCGTTTGTGGTCAACCGGGTCGGCGATCTCGGCTTCATGCTGGGCATATTCGGCACCTACCTGGTGTTCGGTACGGTCTCGATCCCCGCGATCCTCGATGCCGCGCCGTCGATGGCGGGGTCGACCATCCACTTCGCTTGGTTCCGCGCCGACACGATGACCGTGCTTTGCATCCTGCTGTTTATCGGCGCGATGGGCAAGTCGGCGCAGCTCGGCCTTCACACCTGGCTGCCCGACGCGATGGAAGGCCCGACGCCTGTGTCTGCCCTGATCCACGCCGCGACGATGGTCACCGCCGGGGTGTTCATGGTCTGCCGCCTTTCGCCGATGTTCCAGACAAGCGCGACCGCGCTCCAGTTCGTAACCTTCATCGGCGCGGCGACCTGCTTCTTCGCCGCCACGGTCGGCACCACCCAGTGGGACATCAAGCGGGTGATCGCCTATTCGACCTGCTCGCAGCTCGGCTACATGTTCTTCGCCGCGGGCGTCGGCGCCTACGGCTCCGCGATGTTCCACCTGTTCACCCATGCGTTCTTCAAGGCATTGCTGTTCCTGGGCGCGGGATCGGTCATCCACGCGATGCACCACGAGCAGGACATGCGGTTCTACGGCGGGCTGCGGAAGGAAATCCCGCTGACTTTCTGGGCGATGCTGGCGGGAACGCTGGCGATCACCGGCGTGGGCATCGTCGATGTGTTCGGGTTCGCCGGGTTCTATTCCAAGGATTCGATCCTCGAGGCGGCCTATGCGCGAGGCACCGAACTGAGCCAGTTCGCGTTCGTGGTCGGCATTCTCGCCGCCCTTATGACCAGCTTCTATTCGTGGCGGCTTCTGTTCCTGACCTTCTGGGGGAGCCCGCGCTGGGCGGGCAGCGAGCACATACAGCACGCGGTGCACCACGAGCACGAGGATCCCTCCGAAGAGGCCGCGCACGGCGTGCACGTCGCCAACCCTGTCGGCACTGCGGGCTACCATCCACACGAAAGCCCACTTTCGATGCTGATCCCGCTTGGCGTGCTGTCACTCGGCGCGATCTTTGCCGGGTTCGTGTTCCACGAAGCGTTCGTCGGCGCTGAGGAAGGCTTGCGCTTCTGGGCCGGCTCGCTCGCCTTCGACGAGCATCTGATGCACGCGGCGCACCAAGTGCCGTGGCTGGTCAAGTGGCTGCCGTTTGCGGTTATGGTCGCCGGGTTCACCATCGCCTGGGGCGCCTACATCCGCAATCCGGCGTTTCCCGCCATGTTCGCCAGCCAGTTCCGCGTTCTCTACGATTTCGTTTTCAACAAGTGGTACTTCGACGAGCTCTACGACCGCATCTTCGTCAAGCCGGCGTTCTGGCTGGGCCGCCTGTTCTGGAAGGGCGGCGACGAAGGCACGATCGACCGCTTTGGCCCCAACGGCTTCGCCTGGCTGGTCCAACAGGGCAGCCGGGGCGCAGTAAGGCTCCAGTCGGGCTATTTGACCAGCTATGCGCTGGTCATGCTGATCGGCCTGGTCGGCGCGGTTAGCTGGGTGATCGCGCGATGAGCGGATTTCCCATTCTAAGTCTGATGTTGCTGGTCCCGTTGGCAGGCGCTGTCGGATGTCTGGTCAGCACTGCCCAATCCGCGCGCGTCATCGCGCTGGCCGCCACGCTGATCGATCTCGCGCTCGGTATCCTGCTGTGGGCCAACTACGACATCGGCGGCGCGCAGTGGCAATTCATCGAGCGCGCGAACCTGTTCGCGGGAATGCAATGGGCGCTGGGGATCGACGGGATCGCGCTGCTCCTGATCGTGCTTAGCGTCTTCCTGATGCCGATCTGCATCGGCGCCAGCTGGAAGTCGATCGAGTCCCGCGTCGGCGAGTACATGGCCGCGTTCCTGCTGATGGAAACGTTGATGATCGGCGTGTTTGCGGCGCAGGACCTGTTCCTGTTCTACATCTTTTTCGAGGCCGGGCTGATCCCGATGTACCTGATCATCGGCATCTGGGGCGGGGCCGAGCGGATCTACGCGAGCTACAAGTTCTTCCTCTACACGCTGCTCGGCTCAGTGCTGATGCTGATCGCGATGTTCTGGATGGCCAACGAGGCGGGGACGACGAGCATCCCTGTACTGATGGCATACGATTTTCCGCCGGGCGCGCAAACCTGGTTGTGGCTAGCGTTCTTCGCCAGCTTTGCGGTCAAGATGCCGATGTGGCCGGTCCACACCTGGCTGCCTGATGCGCATGTCCAGGCGCCGACCGCGGGCTCGGTGATCCTGGCCGGGGTGCTGCTCAAGATGGGCGGCTATGGCTTCATTCGCTTTTCGTTGCCGATGTTCCCCGAAGCGAGCGCGCAGCTCGCTTGGCTGATCTTCGCACTGAGCATGGTCGCGGTGGTCTACACCAGCCTGGTCGCGCTGGTGCAGCATGATATGAAGAAGCTGATCGCCTATAGTTCCGTGGCGCACATGGCGATCGTCACAGTCGGGCTGTTCGCGTTCAACCGCCAGGGTCTCGAAGGCGCAATGATCGTGATGCTCAGCCACGGGCTGGTTTCGGGCGCGTTGTTCCTCAGCGTCGGGGTGATCTACGACCGGCTCCATACCCGCGAGATCGATCGCTACGGCGGTCTCGCGATCAACATGCCCAAGTACGCCCTGTTCTTCATGCTGTTCACGATGGCCAGCGTCGGCCTGCCGGGGACCAGCGGCTTCGTCGGCGAATTCCTCAGCCTGGCTGGCATCTACCAGCTATCGAGCTGGGTCACCGCGGCCTGCGCCACCGGGATCATCCTCGGCGCGGCCTACATGCTCTATCTCTATCGCCGGGTGATCTTCGGGGTACAGAAGAACGCCGATGCCGCGGCGATGCCCGATCTCGATATCCGCGAGTGGTTGATGATGGCGCCGCTCGGCCTCGCGGTACTGTGGATGGGGGTCTATCCCGAAAGTTTTCTGTCTCCGATGCGAGCGGATATTGAGGCATTGGACGCGCGGCTGGCGCAGGCGCGCCCGGGGGGTGACGCAAAGATCAAGGTTGGCCCTGCCAAGCCTGTCCCGGCCCCGCATGGGAAGGCCCAGTGATGGACTTTTCCCATTCTCTCTGGCTGACGCTGCCCGAAGAGCTGCTGAGCCTCGCTGGCTTGGCGTTGCTGCTCGTCGCCGCGTGGGGCGGAGACAAGGCCTCGCGGCTGATTTCGATCCTCTCGGTTGCCGCATTGGTCGGCGCCGGGTTCCTCGTCGCACCGGCGCTGTGCAGCGGCGCGATGGGCGCGGGAACCGAGGCGTTTTCCGGCCAGTACCGCGCCGATGCTTTCGCTTCGTTCGCCAAGCTGCTGATCTACGGCGGCGCGGCGGCCACCCTGATCGTTGCCCCGTCATTCTTCGAGCGGGCCAAGGCGATGCGCGCGGAGTTCCCGCTGCTGATCCTGTTCGCGGCGCTCGGCGGGGGGCTGATGGTCTCGGCGGGCGACCTGCTGACGCTGTACATCGGGCTCGAGCTCAACAGTCTCGCGTCGTACGTCCTCGCATCGTTCCTGCGCAGCGACGAGCGGTCGGCCGAGGCCGGGCTCAAGTATTTCGTGCTCGGCGCGCTCGCCAGCGGCATCCTGCTGTTCGGGATGAGCCTGGTCTATGGCTTCACCGGAAATACCGGCTTCGCCGGTGTGCGCGCTGCGCTTTCGGGCGAGCTGGGCACCGGCGCGCTGTTCGGGGTGATCTTCATGCTCTCGGGCCTGGCGTTCAAGATCGCCGCCGCCCCGTTCCACATGTGGACCCCCGACGTCTACGAGGGCGCCCCCACCCCGGTCACGATGTTCTTCGCCACAGCGCCCAAGGTGGCGGCGATGGCCCTGACGATGCGCGTCGCGATCGACGCGTTCGGCGGGCAGACCGGTGCGTGGCAGCAGATCGTGATCTTCGCCGCGCTACTCTCGATCGTGATCGGCGCGCTGGGCGCGATCGGCCAGGCCAACATCAAGCGGCTGATGGCCTATAGCTCGATCAACAACGTCGGCTTCATCCTGATCGGGTTGGCAGCCGCGACCCGGCCGGGCGCATCGGCGATGCTGGTCTATCTCGCGATCTATGTGGCGACCACTGTGGCGGGCTTCGTCGTGATCCTGCTGCTGCGAGATGCCGAGGGCGCGCCCGTCGAGGCGATCGCGGACCTTGCCGGACTGTCCAAGACGCGTCCGTGGCTCGCGCTGGCGATGGCCTCGGTGATGTTCAGCCTGGCGGGCATTCCGCCGCTGTTCGGGTTCTGGGCCAAGTTCGTCGTTTTCCGCGCGGCGGTTCAGGCCGATCTGATCGCGCTCGCCGCGATCGGCATCGCGGCCTCGGTAATCGGCGCGTTCTACTACATCAAGATCGTCAAGATCATGTACTTCGACGATCCCGCCGACAAGGTGAAGGGAACGGGCGACTGGGCCCATACCGCGATCCTGGCGTTAGCGACTCTGGCGATCTCGCCGCTGGGTTATTTGCTGACGCGGTGGCTGGGCGGGCTGGCGGATAGCGCCGCCGCGGCCTTGTTTCTCGCCGTTTGATCCGCATCCTCGCCGAAACCGGTTCCACCAACGCCGATCTGCTCGCGCTGGGCCGCGATGCGCGCGAGGGCGATTGGCTGGTCGCACGGCGCCAGCGTGCGGGACGGGGCCGGGCCGGGCGGGAGTGGGAGGACGGCGCGGGCAACTTCATGGGCTCGACCGTCGTCGCGCTGCGTCCAAACGATCCACTGCCGCAGACGCTGGCGTTGGTGACCGGACTGGCGTTGGCCGAGGCCGTTGCCGCAGTCAGGGGCGCTCCTCAGACCATGCTCAAGTGGCCGAACGACTTGCTGGCGGCGGGGGCCAAGCTGGCGGGCATCCTGCTCGAACGGGGCGGCGACGTGGTCGTGGTCGGTATCGGCGTGAACCTGGTTCGAGCGCCCGAACTCCCGGACCGGGCAACCACCGCGCTGGCCGATCACGGCGCGAGGATCGACCCCTGCGACTTCGCGGATCTCCTCGCCGATAGCTTCGCGCTCGTCCTCGCCCGATGGCGCGGCGGCGAGTGGGACGCCTTGCGCGCCGCCTGGCTCGCTCGCGCGCATGCCATCGGCACTTCGTTGTCGGTCAGGGACCGCGAGGGACAACCGATAGCCGGCACTTTCGCCGGCCTGGGCATCGACGGCGCGGCGCTTCTTCGCTTGGCGGACGGCACGACCAGGCCTATCCACGCCGGCGATGTGGAACTGGTAGGCGGTGATGTTACTCGCGGTTGATGTTGGGAATACGAATGTGGTCTTCGCCGTATGCGAGGGCCGGGAAATCCGCGCGCGCTGGCGGATCGCCACTGATCCCCGGCGCACAGCCGACCAGTATGCGGTGTGGTTGATCCAGCTCATGGCAATCGAGAACATCGATCGAGGTGCGATCGACCAGATCATCGTCTCCACCGTCGTCCCGCGAGCACTGCACAACATCGATGTCTTGGCGCAAAAGTACTTCGGTATTGATCCTATCATCGCCGGACAGGGGCCGCAGGGCTGGGGCTTCCAGGCCGACGTCGACGAGCCGCGCTCGCTGGGTGCCGACCGCGCGGTAAACATCGTCGCTGCGCATGACGCGCATGCGGGCGATCTGATCATCGTCGATTTCGGCACCGCCACCACTTTCGACGCGATCGACTATGCCGGCACCTACAAGGGCGGGATCATTGCGCCGGGGATCAACCTCAGCCTAGAGGCTCTCGTCTCCGCGGCCGCCAAGCTGCCGCGGATCGCGATCGAGAAGCCGGTCACCAACTCGGTCCTTGGCCGCAACACCGAAGACCAGATGCAGATCGGCGTGTTCTGGGGCTATGTCGCGCTGATCGAGGGGCTGGTCGCGCGGATGAAGGCGGAAATCGGCCGCCCCGCCAAGGTGATCGCCACCGGCGGTCTAGCGGTCTTGTTCGATCAGCAGACCCAGATTTTCGATGCGGTCGATCCCGACCTCACCCTCACCGGCCTCGCCATCCTCGCGGAGCGCGCCCGCGCCGGTTGAATTTTTCGTTTTCCGCTCTTTCAGAACTGAGATTCCATGACGCCTGGTAACGAACTGTTGTTCCTCGCGCTCGGCGGATCGGGCGAGATCGGGATGAACGTCAACCTCTACGGCTGCGACGGGAAGTGGCTGATGGTCGATCTGGGAATGACCTTCGCCGATCCCTATTACCCCGGTATCGATCTGGTGTTCGCCGATCTCGAGTTCGTCGAGGAGCGGGCCAAGGACCTGCTCGGCATTGTCCTCACCCACGCCCACGAGGATCATATCGGCGCGGTGCCGTATTTCGCCGCCGACCTCGGCGTGCCGCTCTATGCGACCCCGTTTACCGCCTATCTCGTGCGCGACAAGCTTGCCGAAGCCGGGCTGCTCGATACCGTCGAACTGATCGAGATCGAGAACGAGGGCACACTCAGCCTCGGCCCATTCGACATTGAATACGTTCCGTTGGCGCACTCGATCGCCGAGGGCAACGCGCTGATCATTGATACCCCGTATGGCCGGGTGTTCCACACCGGCGACTGGAAGCTCGACGAAGATCCGCTGATCGGGCTGCCCGCCACCGCCGAGGAACTGACCGCGATCGGCGACGAGGGTGTACTCGCGCTGGTCTGCGATCTCGACCAACGTGTTCAACCCCAAGCCGAGCGGTTCGGAAAGCGCGGTGCGCGCCGGGCTGCTGGAAGTGGTCGGCGGGCTCGACGGCAAGCGGGTGCTGGTCACGACGTTCGCCTCCAATGTCGCCCGATTGCAGACCTTGGGGGAGGTTGCCGAGGCGACCGGGCGGCGGCTGTGCGTGGCGGGGCGCTCGCTGGACCGGATAATCCGCGCCGCGCAAGCGACTGGCTACCTGCTCGACCTGCCCGAACGGGTCGATTTTGCTGAAGCGATGGACTTGCCGCGCGGCGAGGTGTTGATTCTCGCCACCGGCGGGCAGGGTGAACCACGCGCCGCGCTCGCCCGAGTTGCGGCCGAGCAGCACCCAATCGCGCTGACTGAAGGCGACGTGGTGTTGTTCTCCAGCCGTCAGATCCCGGGCAACGAGGTTGCCATCGGCCGGATCATGAACCAGCTTTCCGCGCGCGGGATCGAAATGGTGACCGACCGCCAGGGCTTCATCCATGTCTCGGGGCATCCCGGGCGGCCCGAACTCCAGGCGCTCTACGGCTGGCTGCGGCCCGATATTCTCGTCCCCGTCCACGGCGAGATGCGCCACATGCGCGAACAGGCGCGGCTGGGCCGGGCCGAGGGCATTCCACACGCCGTTCTCCAGGGAAATGGCGACCTGGTGCGGCTGGCGCCGGGTAAGCCGGGACGGGTCGCGCAAGTCCGCAGCGGGCGGTTGGTGCTGGATGGCGACATCATTGGACCCGCCGACGGCGAGGCGATGGCCGCGCGACGTCGGCTGGCGGCACATGCGTTGGTTGTGGTGGCGCTAGCGGTATCGGCCAACGGCCGGGTGATGTCGGCGGTCGAAGTCGCCGCGGTCGGCCTGCCGCTCGACGAGGACATGGATGCATTCGTCGCCGAGGCGCAGGCCGACGTCGAACGCGGGGTCCACGCGCTCAAGGGCGGCAAGGCGCGCGATCGCGACGCGGTACGCGAGGCGGTCAGGCTGGCCGCCCGCCGCGCCGCGCAGCGCTGGTCGGGCAAGAAGCCGGTCGTCCAGGTCATGCTGCGGGAAAGCTGAGATGCGCTGGACGTCCGCCCTCGCGATCTATTTCCTGTTCCTCTCGCTGAGCCTGTTCGTGGTGTTGCCGTTCGGCATCCGCAACCATCACGAAACCGGCGACGCGATGGTCCCAGGCCAGTCCGACGGCGCACCCGCCAACTTCAACCCACGCCGTCTGGCGATCTGGACCACGATCGTTGCCACGATCGCCTTTGCGCTGTTCTATGCCAACTACGTCGAGGGCTGGGTCCAGCCGGACATGCTCAACCTGTTCGGCAAGCCGCCGACGCCTGAGGGATGACAAATTTAGTGGGCGCCCGGACCTACCCCCGCAGCCGCTCGATGGCCTGGGCCATCGCCACGTAGAGCTTGCCCATGTCCGACGAGAGCAGGGTGACCCCCAAGGCGTTGCCGTCGCGCGTCGAGAGCAGGCCGCGCAGCATTGCCTCGAAATCGTGGATGTAGTGGTTCACGTTCTCGCGGAAATCGCGGTCCGATTCGTAGTGCTGGATCACCGAACGCGCCTCGATCCCGTCGAGCAGGGTCACCGCACGGCGGGTGAAAATGCCACGGTCGCCGCGCAGGTACGAGGCCCAGGCGGTGTCGGCGACATCGGCCGAGAGCGACTTCGCGATGTCGATCGCCACTGAATTGAGCGATTCGGTGATCAGCGCGGCGCGGCGGGCGAAGTCGCTGTCGACCTGCTCTTCGGCCCGCTCGCGCGCATGGCCCACGCGTCGCTCGAGATTGCCAGCGAGTTCGTCCACCCGGCCGAGTTGATCGCGCAAGTTGACCGCGGCCTCACGGCTGGCCGAAGCCGCTCGCGCTACTGCGGCCTCGAGTTCAGCGACCAGTTCGTCCGCGCGACCGCCCATCGCCGCTTCGAGCGCAGCCTTGCTGCGCTCGCCCAGGCTGGCCGCGATCTCGCCGATTACGGTGTCGGACTGCCCGGCCAGCCCCGTCGTCGCATCGCGCGCGGCGTTGGCGAGGCGATCGATCGCCGATTGCAGCGTCGCCTGGACGTGCGCGGCCAAGGCGTCGCTCTCGCTGCGTGCCTTGGCGATGTCGTCGCGCACCCCGGCGAGGTGGGCGCGTTGCTGGAGGCTCTTTTCCTCGAGTCCGCCATGCAGAGCGACCAGCTCCCCGGTCGCCTCGGTCAGCCCGCTGCGGGTGGCGATCACGTAGTCGGAAAGCGACTGGCCTCGATTGCCCGCATCGCCCAGCGCGTCGCGCATAGCGGAAACCGATTCCTCCATCCCCTTGAGGCGATCCTCGGCCCCAGCGAGTGCGTCGGGCAGTTGCTGGCGGGTATGATCGGCACTCGCCTGGATCAGTTCGAGCAGACGCACGCTACCGTCGGTCAGCCCGGCGATCGCCTCGTCTGTCCCGGCCAGCGCCTCCCGGCTCGCGGTCAGTCGTTCTGTCAGCACCGCCAGGCCCCGTTCGAGCTTGGCCGCCACTTCGTCGCCATGTGCACCCAGCGAGTGCATCGTCTCGCCGAACGCACCCAGGCGCTCGCCGATCGTCGCCGCGTGTTCGGCGATGGCGGCTGACTGTTCGAGGTGGCGTTCGCGCTGCCCGCGGATCGCGGAGTCGATCTCGGCGAAGCGGCTGCGCAGGCTTTCAATCGCGCTGCGGCCCGCGATCTCGAGTTCGGCGCGACGTGAGAGAATCTCGCTGGCCAGTTCCTCGGAGCGCGCGGCCAGCGAGCCGTGCAGATCGGTGATCGCCTCGCCCAGTTCCGCGCGGCGCGCCTCAGCGGCGGCGAGTGCCTCACCGTCGATCCGGGCGATCTCGTCCCACGCGCCTTGCGCCTGCAGGGACAACGCCGAGACGTGGCCGCGCCAGGTCTCGACTGCGGCCTGCTCGCCGTCGCGCAAGGTGGTGGCAAGAGTTCCACCTTCGACCTGCAGAGCGGCGAGGCGGGCACGAAGCGCTTCGGTCGCCTCGGCCTCCTGCTGCGTCACGGTCAGCCGTGCCGCTTCCAGTTCCTCTCCCAACCGCGTCGCCCGCTCGCGCATCGCAGCCAAAGCCGCGGTTTCATCGGCGTCCAGTCGCTCCCGGAAGTTCGCACTACCCGCCTCCATGGCCGCGAACCGCTGCTCGGCGACATCCGCGAGATGCTCGGCCTGACGGGTGAAACCGTCGATCGCCGCAGCAACCTGATCACGCACTGCTGCCGCCTGGCGCTCGCTCGCTTGGCCGAATTCGTTCAGACGGTGGAACCCGTTGGCAAGGTCCTGCAATTGCAGATGCGCGGTGCGCCCGGCATTGCCGATGTTGTTGGTGACGTCCTTGGCGGCGTTGGCGATGACCGGAAGCTGGCCGCGCAGCTTGTCCATGTTCTCTACCGCATTCGCCGAAACGGTTCCAATCGCGTCGACCTGCGCGCCGTTGGACTGGATCAGGCCGGCCAGCCTGTCGGCGTTCTGCGAAAGGCGCTCGACCGCGATCCGCCCCAACGATTCAAGGTCACGGCTTTGCGCAGCGACAAATTCACGCGCCAGAGACAGTTCGCCGTTGACTGCGACCAAGCGCGATTCCAGCGCCGCGGACTCCTCGCGCAACGCGCGCGCGACATCGGTGAAGCGCACCGCCTCGCGCCGGTTCGAACGCACGAACAGCGTCAGCGCGCTGAGGATCAGCGCGACCGGGAGCGACCATGTCGCCAGCCACTGGGTCCACTGGGCGAGGGGTGCGCCGGCTTGCATCGCGCGCCAATTGGCGACGACGAAGAGGCCGCTCCAGGCGACGGTCAGGACGGCGGCGAGAACCGGCGCGGCCCAGTTGCCACGCGCCAACAGCTGGGGGCCGTTCCACGGTTCGGGTTCGGGCGCGGTGTCCCACGCCGTTTCTCCATCGACCGGCTGGTCTAGTACCAAAACGTCGCTGGCTTCCGGCGTCCCGGGTTCGAGCGATACGATGCGTGGGTTCCCCGTCATGGGCGGAAGGTATCATAAACCCTTGCAATATAAACCCCACCTTAACCCTCGTGCGCCCAATGGTTGGCTATGGCTTACGAAGGCGGGGCACTCGACGCGACCATTGCGGCTGCTTGCGGCGGCGACGAGGCGCTATACCGCGAGTTGCGTGGGGCATTCCTGGAAAGTGCCGAGCGCCAGCTCGATTTGCTTCGTCGGGCACGTTGCGACGGAAACTGGCGAATTGCAGCGATGCGGCTCAAGGGTCTCGCCTCGAGCTTTCACGACGAAGCCTTGCTTGCGCTCGCCGACGAAGCCACCGACACCGTGCCGAGTGAACCGACGGTACTGCGCCGGATAGGCGCGCACCTGAAGCTCCTGACCCTCACGATCTGATCTCCGAGCCCGGCTGGCCTAGTTCCGCCATTGTCGCTAGACCGCCTTCCGTAAAAAACGGGAGCGCGCAGGTGCGGGTCGCCTTGCTGTCAACACTGGAACCGAGCGCCGATGACGCGGCGACACCACGCGGGCTGCTGCGGTTGGGCGGGCGGAGCATCGTGCATCATCAGCTTGCCGCTTCGCTCGCGCTTGGCTGCGAGCGGGTGATTTGCCTCGCCGATGGCCTGCCCGGTGAAGTGATCTCGCTCCAGCATGCCGCCGAACGTGCCGGAGCGAGTTTTCAAGTTACTGGCGACGGTCGCGCGGTCGCGCAACTGGTCAAGCCCGACGACGAACTGCTGGTGTTTGCCGACGGGCTAATCGCCTCGCCAGAGGCGGTTTCGACACTGCTTGGTGGGCGGAGCGGCGTGGTCGTCCAGCCGGTCGAAAGTGGGTTGGCGGCGGGCTATGAACGGATCGATCTCAACCACGCCGGCGCTGGCTTGATCCGCCTGCCCGGACGGCTCGCCGCGGGCCTTGCCGAGTTGCCCGGCGAGTGGAATCCAGTTTCGGCGCTGCTGCGGATCGCAGTCCAGTCGTCAATTCGTCAGGTCGTGCTGCCCCAGGCATTGAGCGATGGTGGTCGCTGGACGCTGGTTCGCAGCGATGGCGAGGCGCATCGGCTCGAACCGAGCTGGTTGCGTCAGCACACGGCCCAGCGCGATGGCAAGGGGCCGGGGCGCTGGCTCGCCGCGCGGCTTGTCGAAGCGATGGGGCCGGCGCTGCTCCATGCCGGAACCCGGCCACAGGTGGTCGCGCTTGGCGCCGCGGCGCTAGCCCTTCTGGCCTTGGGCAGCGCCTGGTTCGGCTTCATGAGTTTCGCATTCGCAGGTCTGGGAATCGCCTGGCTGGTTCGCCGGGCCGCCGCTATCCTTACCCGGGTCCATGGCGACCGGGCCTTGGTCGAAACTCGATGGCTGCGTCCCGAGACTGGGTTCGACGCGCTGCTCGATCTTGCTTTCGCAACAGTCGCGGCCTGGCGCCTGGGCGAAGCGCATCCCGTGGCCAACGCGTACCTCGTCGGCGGGTTCGTGGCGTTGGTCCTGCTCGGACTGCTGCGCCTGCTGCCCGCGCTGTTTGCCGAAGCGAATTGGTCGGGATGGCTGGAGGACCGGCTGGTGCTGGGGCTGGCCCTGGCGGCCGCCAGCCTCAGTTCGGTGTTCGGGCTAGCGCTGATGGCGGCCATCCTCGCGCTGCTCATCTTCGCGCTGGCCATGGCTCACGAGGCCCGAAATACGCCGGGTGAGGCGCCGGGGGATGGCGAGAGCGCGGACGAGAGGCTAACACGCCCTTAACCCTGAACCGCTAGGGCCTGACCGGATGAACAATCCCGCGTTCTCGCCAACCGAACAATTCGGTGTCGAAGGCCTGTTCGGCGACGAACTGGCGGCCGCGGACCTGGCACTGGCCAATGTCGGCCCGATCCTGCGCCATCTTCTCGGAAGCGAGGATCGGGCGCTGTTCAGCGATCGGATCGTCGCCCAGTCCCGCGCCCTGATCGAGGATCTGGCGCATCAGCTTGCGCTTGCGCTCGAACAGGCGCTGGGGCCTGCGGACGCGCGCGGCCGGGTGGACGAGACTGCCTCGCGGCTCGCCGCGGCGTTCATCGCCAACCCGCCAATCCTGACCCACGCCCATGCGCTTGCGCTCGAGGCCGAGCTGACCGAACGGCTGGCGGCGCGGCTTTCGCTCGACACCGTGCTTTCGCCGCTGCTTCAGGCATCGATCGCCTCGACTGATCCCGAGACCGCGGCGACCGCGAAGGCGCTGCTCGCCGCGCAGGCACGATTCGTGCAGGCCCAGCGCCGCGGGGAGCTTCCCTTGGCCGAGCTGCCCGGCGAGCTGCTCCACGCCGCGATGGCGATTATGCGCGAGCTTGACGCGGGGAGCGACCCGGCGCGCGATCGCATTGCGGGCGTGCTCGAAACCGCGATCTGCGGCAATTTCGACGAGGCCGCAAGCCGACTCGCACTGCTTGGTCGGCTGATACGCGCGATGGATGGCGGGGCGGTCGCCGCGCTGGACGTCGAACACGCCGGCGTGGCGCTGTTTGTCACCGCATTGGGGTTGACCGCGGGGCTCGAGCGCGATGCGGCGGTCTTCGCCACCTCTGAAGTTCAAATGCCGCGGCTTGCACTGGCACTGCTGGCGGGCGGCGCCGAACACGCGCTGGTCGAACGGCAATTCTTCACGCTCCATCCCGAGATCACCTTGCCCGAAGGCTTCGAGACGTTGCGGGCGGACCGGGCCGCGGCGCTGCTCGCCGGTTCGGGCGGCTGAAACCCATGGCGCCGGGCGCCGTTGTCGTCGCGCGCGGGCGCTGCGAGGGGAGCGACAGGCTCGCGACGGCGGACGAGGCGCTCGCCGCGCTCCAGCGCGCGTGTGGGGGTGAGATACCAGGGCAGCTCGCGATTCCGGCGCTGCTCGAACTAACTCGCAAGGCCTGGCATCACCGGATGAAGCTGGGTCGCGTGTTCCAGGCGCAGGACGGCGACAATGCGGTCAGCGCGTGGGTCGACATCGTTCCCGATCCCGAGGGCCTGGCATTGTCGCTGAGCAATTGGCGAGTGACCCCGCTGGCTCCCACGGAAGCGATCGCGGGCGATGTCGACGAAGGTGTGATTTTGGCGCAAGTCGCAGACCTTCACGCCCGACTCGATCCGCGCCAGGCGGTGCTCGCGGCCGGGCGTTCGAGCAGTCGGCTGGAACCATTGGCGGCGGCGATGCGCGATGGGTTCGGCCGACCATGGACCGACTTTGTTACCGTTTCCGGGATCACCCATCGCCAGCCGCTCCACTGGCGGCTCATAGATGGTGCCGAAGTGATCGTCGCTACGGAACTTGGCGGAGATCCCGACGCCCGGTGGCGGGTGCGGCTCGTCCCCGTTCCGGGTGATGGCGCGGCGGCGGGGTTCGACCTCTATCTGGTGCCGGCCGGGATCGAAGCGGTGCCCGCCGGTGACGTCCCGAACGATCCGGTAAATGCCGTGCCCGAGGCGCTCGACGGGGTGCTCGGGCGCGATCTGGCCCCGGCTCTGCGCCAGCCGATCACACGGATCATCGCGAACGCTGAAACCATCCGCACTCGGCTCGCCGGGCCGCTCGCGGACGAATATGCCAACTATGCCGTCGATATCGCAGAGGCCGCGCGTCATCTGCTCGGATTGGTCGAGGATCTCGCCGATCTTGACGCGATCGAGGCGCCAGGTTTTGCGCCGATGGCCGATGCCATCGACCTGGCCGACGCGGCGCGCCGGGCCGCGGGCATTCTGGGCGTGCGCGCGAGCGAGCGGGGAATTACGGTCGAGGTGCCGGGCGAGGGCGAGAGCCTGCCCGCGTCGGGCGAATGGCGCCGGGTTTTGCAAGTCCTGCTCAACTTGCTCGGCAACGCCTTGCGCTATGCGCCCGAAGGGTCGCGCGTGCGGCTGACGTTGGCGGCACGGGGCACCCGCAGCGCGCTGACCGTGGCTGACGAAGGCCTGGGCCTGTCGCCCCAGCAGCAGGCCAGGGTGTTCGATAAGTTCGAGCGACTCGGCCGCAGCGGCGACGGCGGCAGCGGGTTGGGCCTATACATCTCACGCCGCCTCGCCCGAGCAATGGGCGGCGACTTGAGCGTGGAGAGCGCTCCCGGCGAGGGCGCGCGCTTCACGTTGGAACTGCCTTCAGGTTAGCTGGGTCGCGATCAGGCTCGCCGTCGCGCCAGCCAAATGAGCAGTGCACCGACCGCCGCGGTGATGAGCCCGTAGAGGATCCACTGGTCCTGGGCGAGCATGAAGCTTTCGGCCGGCCACATGATGATCCCGGCGCCTTGCAGCGACCAGAACAAACCGCTGAAGACCAGAAAACCACCGAGGATTTGAAGAACGAGTTTCATTGCCCGTTCACCGCTTGTCGATCGGGACGTAGTCGCGTTCGACCGGGCCGGTGTAAAGCTGGCGCGGGCGACCGATCTTCTGGCCGGGGTCGCTGATCATCTCGTTCCATTGCGCGACCCAGCCGACGGTGCGCGCCAGCGCAAACAGCGCGGTGAACATCGTGGTCGGGAAGCCGATCGCCGAAAGAATCACGCCCGAATAGAAATCGACGTTGGGGAACAGCTTCTTCTCGATGAAATAGGGATCGTTGAGCGCCATTTCCTCGAGCTGGATCGCCACCTCGAACACCGGGTTGGTAACCTTGAGCGATTCGAACACTTCGCGCACAGTCTGTTGCATCACGGTCGCGCGCGGATCGTAGTTCTTGTAGACGCGGTGACCGAACCCCATCAGCCGGAACGGATCGTTCTTGTCCTTGGCCCGCTCGATGTAGTGCGGGATTTTGTCGGGCGTGCCGATTTCCTGGAGCATGTTGAGCGCGGCCTCGTTGGCCCCGCCGTGCGCCGGACCCCAGAGGCAGGCGATTCCTGCGGCGATGCATGCGAACGGGTTGGCGCCCGACGATCCGGCGAGGCGCACGGTCGAGGTCGAGGCGTTCTGCTCGTGATCAGCGTGGAGAATGAAGATCCGGTCGAGCGCCTTTTCGACCACCGGGTTGACCTCGTACTTCTCGGCAGGGACGCCGAAGGTCATCCGCAGGAAGTTGCCGGTATAGCTCAACGAGTTGTCGGGATAGACGAACGGCTGGCCGATCGAATACTTGTATGCCGCGGCGGCGATCGTCGGCATCTTCGCGATCAGGCGGTGGCTGCTGATCTTGCGGTGCATCGGGTCCGAGATGTCGGTCGAATCGTGGTAGAATGCGCTCAGCGCACCGACCACTCCGCACATGATCGCCATCGGGTGCGCGTCGCGGCGGAAACCCCGGTAGAACTGCATCAACTGTTCGTGGAGCATCGTGTGGCGGGTGATCGTGCGGGTGAAGCTGGTCAGCTCGTCCTGCGATGGCAACGCCCCGTTGAGCAGCAGGTAGCTGACTTCCATGAAGCTCGATTGTTCGGCTAGCTGCCCGATAGGATAGCCGCCGTGGAGCAGCACGCCCTCGTCGCCGTCGATATAGGTGATCGCGCTGTCGCAGCTGGCGGTTGAGGTGAACCCGGGGTCATAGGTGAACATGCCGGTCTGGCCGTACATCTTGCGGATGTCGATGACGTCCGGGCCGAGCGTGCCGCTGCGCACCTCCATCGAAACGTCCTTGCCGCCCGCGTTCAGGATTGCCTGTTTGTCGCTCACCGCTGTGCTCCTCTTAGGTGGTCGCCGCCGCACCCTCCGCCAGCCGATCGCGAATGCGCGCGAGCGACTCGTCACGGCCGAGCAAGGCCAGCACGTCGAAAATTCCAGGCGAAGTCGTCTGCCCCGTCAGCGCCGCACGGAGTGGCTGCGCAAGCTTACCCAAACCCAGGCCGCGCTGTTCCGCCTCGGCCTTGAGATTGGCTTCGAGGGTGGCTGTTGTCCAGTCATTTGTGGCGCTCAGCAGGGTGTGAAGATCGCCCAGCAAGGCCAGCGCATCACCGGTCAAAAGCGCCGCCGCCTTGGACTCCAATTCGAGCGGCCGGACCGCGAACAGGAACGCCGCGCCGCGCGCCAGTTCGTCCAGATCCTGCGCCCGCGGCTGAAGCTCGGGCATGGCCTCGATCAGCTTGCCGATGTCGCGCGAAGTATCGAAATCGAGCGCCATCCCCGCCAGCCGAGGCGCGACCAAATCGGCCAGCCGCGCGGGATCGGCCTCGCGGATGTAGTGCCCGTTGAGATGGAGCAGCTTCTTGGTGTCGAATCGCGAAGGGCTTTTGCCGACCCCGTCGAGGTCGAACAGCGTGATCGCCTCGTCGCGCGTGATCACCTCGCGGTCGCCGTGCCCCCAGCCGAGCCGCAGCAGATAGTTGAGTACCGTCTCGGGCAGCAAACCCAACTCGTCGCGATAGGCGTCGACCCCCAGCGCGCCGTGGCGCTTGGACAGCTTGGCCCCGTCGGCGCCGTGGATCAGCGGGACGTGGGCATAAACCGGTCGCGCCCAACCATCCTCGACTTTGGCCATCGCGTCGATAATGACCAGCTGGCGGAAGGCGTTGTTGAGGTGGTCGTCGCCGCGGATCACGTGGGTTACTCCCATATCGCGATCGTCGACCACCACCGCGAGCATATAGGTCGGGGTTCCGTCCGAGCGGAGGATTACGAAATCGTCGAGCTCGGCGTTGCCGACGGTGACCCGACCCTGGACGCGATCGTCGATCGCCGTCTCGCCAACTTGGGGCGCCTTGATCCGCACCACGAACGGCAGGCCAGCGGGAGCCTCGCTGGCGTCCCGGTCACGCCATTCGCTCGCGATGCGGAACGGGCGACGCTCGGTCTGGGCGAGGGCGCGGCGCTCGGCGAGTTCCTCGGCCGTCAGGTAGCAGCGATAGGCGTGGCCCGATGCTAGCAGTTGCGCCGCGACCTCGGCGTGACGCTCGCTCCGCGCGAATTGCAAGACCGGCGGCTCGTCGCCTTCGAGACCGAGCCACGCGAGCCCATCGAGGATCGCGGCGATCGCGGGCTCGGTCGAGCGGGCGCGGTCGGTGTCTTCGATCCGCAGAAGATATTTGCCGCCATGGTGGCGCGCGAACAGCCAATTGAACAACGCCGTGCGCGCGCCACCGATGTGGAGAAAGCCGGTTGGCGAGGGCGCGAACCTGGTGACGACGGGAGCCGAGCCTGGAGTCGCTCCCGATACGCTGCTTGCCATGACCCTGCGCTTCCGTTTTGATGCCGCGGCAATGGCTTCGACCGCCGCCAGCGCTGCCGACCCGATCCCCGAAGGGGCGTCGCGGCCTTGGCGCGTCGGCCTTGGCTTGTCCAGCGTACCGGACGCTATCGAGGCGTTCCTCGCTGCGCGCCCGTTCGAGCGAGGGACCTGGCTTGCCGTGGCCTTCGCCGGCGGTATCGCCGCCTGGTTCGTCCTTCCCGATACGGCACGCTGGCTGGCGGTGTTGGCCGGATGCGCGGCGATCGAGCTCGGCGCGCTGGCCGGACTGCGCGGCGATGGACGGCATCCATACTTGCGGGCTGCGCTGATCGGGGTGGCGCTGATGATCGCCGCGGGGCTGATCACGGTGTGGACCAAGTCGACGCTCGCCGGAGCAATACCGCTGGATCGCCCCACGATAGTGACCCTGACCGGAAGGATCGTAGCCCGCGAAGAGCGCGGTGCCGAGGACCGCTTGCGGCTGACGTTGGTTGCGCGCGGGGTGCCGGGGCGCGCGGCAGTGCGGGTGCGAACGACACCCCCGCGCTGAGCGAAGGCGCGGTCGTCCGCAGCATTGGCGAGGCTGATGCCGCCGGCCTCGCCAATGCTGCCCGGCGCCTATGATTTCGCCCGCGCTGCGTGGTTCATGGGGCTGTCGGCGACCGGAAGCGTGCTGGCCAAGCCCGAGGTATTGACGCCGATGCCGGGCGGGAGCTGGCTCGGCCGCGTTCAACGCAGCCTTTCGCGACATGTCCGCGAGCGGCTGGGCGGCACGCCCGGGCGATCGCCGCGGCCTTTGCCAGCGGCGAGCGTGGCGCGATCCTGGCCGCAGACAAAGATGCGATGCGCGATGCAGGGCTGACCCATCTCCTCCCGATCAGCGGATTGCATGTCAGCGCGGTGGTCGGTGCGGCTTATGTCCTGGCGATCCGCCTGCTCGCGCTGTGGCCGTGGCTGGCGTTGCGGGTGCGCCTGCCGCTCGCCGCCGCCGCGACCGGGGCGCTGGCCGGGGTCGCCTATGCTTTGCTGACGGGCGCGGAGGTGCCGACCATCCGCTCGTGCATCGGCGCGGTGCTGGTGCTGATCGCACTGGCGCTGGGGCGCGACCCGTTGAGCATGCGGATGATCGCGGTCGCCGCGTTCGTGGTCATCCTGTTCTGGCCCGAAGCCGTCGTCGGGCCCGGCTTCCAGATGAGCTTCGCCTCGGTCATCGCGATCGTCGCGCTGCATTCGGCCGCGCCGGTCCGGGCGTTCCTGGCGCCGCGCGATGAGGCGCGGCCGGTGCGGCTCGCGCGCCTGCTGGCGATGCTGCTGGTCACAGGAGGGGTGATCGAGCTGGCGCTGATGCCGATCGGTCTGTTTCACTTCCACCGCGCCGGGGTCTATGGCGCACTGGCCAACGTCGTCGCGATCCCGCTGACCACGTTCGTATCGATGCCGCTGATCGCGCCGGCGCTGGTCCTCGACGCTGTCATCCCTGGGGCCGGGCTGGGCGCGCCCGCGTGGTGGGCGGCGGGCAAGAGCCTCGAACTGCTGCTCGCCCTTGCGCACTGGACGGCGGCGCAGCCCGGCTCCGTGGCGCTGCTGCCGGGGATGGCGCGCACGACCTTCGCGCTGTTTGTGGCAGGCGGCCTGTGGCTCGCGTTGTGGAGCGGACGGGTGCGGCTTTTGGGGCTGGTTCCGGTGGTGCTGGGCTGCGCAATGCTCGCTCGTCTTCACACACCCGACCTGTTGATCTCGGGCGACGGCCGCCATGT
The DNA here is from genome assembly GCF_009707465.1 of Novosphingobium sp. Gsoil 351. NCBI lineage: Bacteria > Pseudomonadati > Pseudomonadota > Alphaproteobacteria > Sphingomonadales > Sphingomonadaceae > Novosphingobium > Novosphingobium sp. Gsoil 351. The sequence continues at coordinate 948,192 of NZ_CP046120.1, read as the reverse complement.
CGCGATTCCTTCCCCCGACGGTCCGCTGCTCGTGCTGCGTGAGAGCAAGAGCGAGTTCGCCACCGACAATTTGCGCAAGAGCGCGGGGATCGACGGCGCGCGGATCCCGTTCGAACGCTGGCCCGGCGCTACATGCAGTGCAGACTTCTGCACGGTGGCTCTAGACCGCGCCGGGCGCGTCACCACGCTGCTGATCGGGCGCACGCGCGAACGGATCGACGAACGCGAACTCGCCGCCGCCTGCGAGCGCGCCGACATCGTGGTCAGCGAACGCTGGCTGCCCAGGAGCTGTCGCCCGCGCCAGCTGAAGGCCGATCGCGCGCTGCTGACGCGAACCGGCGGACTGGCGATCGATCTGGCGGATGGCCGGGTGCACACGGTGGCGGAGAGCCAGGGTGAGCACGGCTGGTGGCGGCCCCCGCCTCAGTGATATCGCCGCAGCAACCCCGCCAGCTTGCCCTGCACTTCGACCTCGCCCGGCTTGTAGATCTGCGGATCGTAGGCACCGTTCGCGGGATCGAGCCGGATCATGCCGGCTTCTCGCCGCAGGTATTTCAGCGTCGCTTCCTCGCCACGGATCAGCGCAACCACGATCTCGCCATCGCGCGCGGTGTTGGTGCGCCGCACGAGGGCGTAGTCGCCGTCGAGGATGCCTGCTTCGATCATCGAATCGCCCGACACTTCGAGCGCATAATGTTCGCCTGCGCCCAGCAGCGCGGCGGGGACGGGAAGGGTGGACTGGCCTTCGAACGCCTCGATCGGCATGCCCGCGGCGATCCGCCCGTGCAGCGGCAGCTCGATCACGTCGTTGGCCGGAGCGCCTCGCGTTACAGGCGCGCGTAGAGGGGCAAGCGCATCGTTCGCATTCGCCGGGCGCGGGGTTGCTTTGGTCACCGAACCTTCTGGGGTCTTGATCACTTCAAGCGCGCGCGCGCGATTGGGCAGGCGGCGGATGAAGCCGCGCTCCTCAAGCGCCGAGATCAGGCGATGGACGCCCGACTTGGACTTGAGCTCAAGCGCCTCCTTCATCTCCTCGAACGAGGGCGAGATTCCGCTGGCCTCGAGCCGGGCCTGGATGAAGGTGATCAGTTCGTGCTGCTTGCGCGTCAGCATCGCCCGGGCTCCTCGATTGCACTACGTCCGCCAAATCACGAACGAACAAGGAACAATTAAGCAACCGCTGCCGCCTCGTCAAGCAATACCGCCGTTTTCCAGCCAATAGATCGGCACGATGTCGCCAGCCGTGGCCGCAGGCGCGTCGATCGCCCGGCAAATCAAGGCGTTGGCGTGGGCCAGCGGGCGCAGGGCGCCGCTGTCCTGCTCGGTCCCGGCGGTAACTTCGCCGTCGGCCCAACGCGCGCGCAGGAACTCCATACGCTTGCCCCCTGGGGGCAGCGGCGCGGCAAGCCGTGCCGGAAAGCACCGCGGCAGCGGCTGGGCGGCGCCAAGCGCGGCGCGCAGCAGCGGCAGCATGAACAGAAATCCCGTGACGAAAGCCGAGGCCGGGTTCCCGGGTAGCCCCAGGACGATCTGGCTACCTCCGTCGTTGGGGCGCCGGGCGACGAGCAGCGGCTTGCCCGGCTTGATCTTCACCCGCCAGAAATCGATGCGCGCGCCGGCATGGGCGAGCGCGGGGCGGATCAGGTCATGGTCGCCTACCGAGGCGCCGCCGCTGGTGACCACGATATCGGCCGGGCGCGCAGTCTCGAAAGCTTCGGCAAGCGCCTCGAGCCTGTCGGGAATCGGACCCAAGCGGCGGATTTCGATCGGAAGCCCCGCCACGAGCGCGGCGAGCATCGGCGCGTTGCTGGCGGGCAGGTGATGCGGCAGGCCGGGGACGCCCGGCGGCACGAGTTCGTCGCCGCAGTCGATGACGATCAGCCGCGCCGGGCGACGAACCGCGAGATGCTGGTGCCCGGCGGCGATCGCGAGGGCCAGTTGGGCCGCGCCGATCCGTGTTCCCGCAGGAAGGAGCAGGTCGTTTGCGCCAAAGTCCAGCCCGGCGCGGCGGACATGCCGGCCGGGCCCAGCGGCCGCCTGGAGATGGCGCAGAGTCTCGCCCTCGCGCGTGCAATCCTCCTGCAGCAGCACGCGATCCGCGCCCTCGGGCACGATCGCCCCGGTCGAAATCCGCGCCACCTCGCCCGGTCTCAGAGGCCGATCGAGCGGACGTCCGGCGGCGCTTTCCCCGATCACCCGCCACGGCCCGGATTCCCCAGCGCGCACCGCGTAACCGTCCATCGCCGACATCGCCGCCGCGGGCTGGGTACGCAACGCGGTCAGCGGTTCGGCAAGATAGAAGCCAGCGCAGTCCTCGATCGAGCGGTGCTCGACAGAGAGCGCGGGCGCCAGGGCCAGGAGGCGCGCCTGGGCTTCGTCCAGCGACAGCGGCGGCGGCTTCATGCCGCGGGGGCGAACCAGTCGCCCGACTTGCCGCCGCGCTTTTCGATCAGGCGGATCGGGCCAATGACCATCGCCTTGTCGAGCGCCTTAGCCATGTCATAGATTGTCAGAAGTGCGACCGAAACTGCTGTCATCGCTTCCATTTCGATGCCCGTTCGACCTGTGAGAGAAGCGGTTGCCGTCGCTTCCACTCCGCCTTCCCCGAAGGCAAAGTCGACGGTTACCGCGTCGAGCCCGAGCGGATGGCACAGCGGGATCAGTTCGGCGGTCTTCTTGGCCGCCATGATCCCGGCGATCCGCGCCGCGGCGAGCACGTCGCCCTTGGGCGCGGCGCCGTCGCGGATTGCGGCGAGCGCCTGCGCCGACATCGCGATTTGTCCGCGCGCTGTCGCCGAACGCGCGGTTTCGGGCTTGGGGCCTACGTCGACCATTCGCGCGTTGCCCGATTCGTCGAGGTGGGTCAGCGCCATCGCGCGCGCTTTTCGCTGCCGGGCGTGGACCACTTGGACCACTGTCCTAAGGAAGAAAAAGTCGCTCCCGCACAGCGGGGATCTGGCGGACGGGAAGAGGGGTGGAAGGCGATCATCGCGAACCGCTATGGCACAAGGCCGACGCAGTAGGACAGCGCTAGTTGCCGAGCAGCGCGCGCGTCGCCTTCGCCACGTCCGGCTGGCGCATAAGGCTCTCGCCGACGAGGAAAGCGCGCACCCCGCTGCGCTCAAGGCGGAGCAAGTCGGCGTGCGAGGCGATCCCGCTCTCGCCGACCAGGAAGGCGCCCTCCGGCGCCAGCGGAGCGAGTTCTTCCGTCGCTGTAAGATCGGTGACGAAAGTCTTGAGATTGCGGTTGTTCACCCCGATCAAACGCGACTTCAGGCGGCTCGCCCGTTCCATCTCGGCCGCGTCGTGGACTTCGACCAGCACATCCATCCCGTGCTCGATCGCCGCGCACTCGATTTCGGCCATGGCTGCATCCTCGAGCGCGGCGACGATGATCAGGATCGCGTCGGCGCCGATCGCACGCGATTCGAGCACCTGCCAGGGATCGACCATGAAGTCCTTGCGCAAGACCGGGAGCGTGACGGCGTGCCGCGCGGCGATGAGGTAGTCCTCGTGACCCTGGAAGTAAGGTGCGTCGGTCAACACCGACAGGCACGCCGCCCCACCCCGGGCGTAGTCTCGGGCATGATCGGCGGGACGAAAATCCTCACGAATGGGACCCTTGGAGGGCGAAGCTTTCTTGATTTCCGCGATCAGCGCGAAGCCGTCGGCGCTTCTGCGTCGCAACGCCGCCTCGAACCCGCGCGGCCGTACCTGCGCCGCGGCCAGTTCGCGCAGCGCGGAGACAGGTTCGCGCAGCCTTCGCGCGGCCACTTCGGCGCGCTTGGTCGCGACGATTTCGGCGAGCTTGTCCATGCGCTCAGCGAAGCCGCTTCATAAACAGTTCCCCGTTGCGGCGCTCGGTCTGGAACTGGGCGAGCGACTGGACCAGATCGGACAGGCGTTGAAAGCCATAGCTGCGCGCGTCGAATGATGACCGAGCACTGGCCCGGCGGCCCACCTCGGAGATGCTGGCGAAACCGCTCTCGTCGCGCTTTGACGCCTTCAACGCATCGCCCAGCAGCTTGACCAGGTCGTCGCCGACCGGTGGTGCAACACCGGTCTTGTCATCGGGCTCGCTGGCGGTCTGCTCGGCCGCGTTCAGATCGATGAACCGGGTGCAGGCCTGGCGGAAACCTTCGGGCGTGCGGCTGGTCCCGAAGCCGTAAACCGGCAGCCCGTTTTGGCGGATGCGCATCGCGATCGGCATGAAGTCGCTGTCGCTCGACATGATCCCGAAGCCGTCGACCCGACCTGAGTAGAGCAGGTCCATCGCATCGATGGTCATCTTCATGTCGGTGGCGTTCTTGCCCTTGGTGATATCGAACTGCTGCTGCGGCTCGATCGCGTATTTCTGAATCAGCGCGACCCAGCTCTTGAGGCCTGGCTTGCTCCAGTTGCCGTAGGCGCGGCGGACGTTGACCGCGCCGAGTTCGGCGAGGATGGTCAGAGTCTGGTCGAGCCCGCCGGCCGAAGCGTTGTCCGCATCGATCAGCAGCGCGACGTTGCCGTTCTGCACTCTATCGCCGTCGGGCATCGCAAATCTCCTAGCGCCGCCGCAGCCGGTCGCGGGTCAGTCGGTCGACGCTGGTCACGCCCATCAGCCGCATGCCGCGCTCGATTTCGTCCTTGAGGATCGTCAGCGCGCGTTCGACTCCCGCCTGCCCCGCCGCGGCGAGCGCGTAGAGGTACAGCCGCCCGCCCGAGGCCGCGGTCGCCCCGTTCGCCAGCGCCTTGAGGACGTGCGTGCCACGGCGGACCCCGCCGTCGCAGATCACCTCGATCTCGCCGCCGACCGCGTCGACGATCTCGGCGAGCTGGTCGAACGGAGCACGGCTGCCGTCGAGCTGGCGCCCGCCGTGGTTGGAGATCATGATCGCGTCGGCCCCGATCTCGACCGCGCGGCGCGCGTCGGCGGCGCTCATCACGCCCTTGAGGCAGAACGTGCCGCCCCATTCCTCGCGGATCTTCGCCGCGGTGCGCCAGTCCATCGAAGTGTCCAGCATCGTATTGAAATAGCCCGCGATCGACACCGCCTCGCCGGTTCCTTCGAGCACGTGCGTATCGAGGTTGGGCAGCGCGAACTTCTCGCGCAGAAGGTAGTCGAGCCCCCAGCGCGGCTTCATCGCATAGCCGAGCAGGTTGCGCGCCGTGAACCGCGGCGGGGAAGTGAAGCCGCTGCGCGCGCAGCGCTCGCGCTTGCCCGAAACGATGGTGTCCACGGTCAGCGCGATGCAATCGAACTTCGCGGCCTGGCAGCGCTCAATCATCGATCGGTTGAGGCCCTGGTCCTTGTGGACATAAAGCTGGAACAGCTTGGGTCCGCTGGTCAGCGCGGCGATCTCTTCGATGCTCACCGTGGCGAGGCTGGAAATGCCGAACCATACCCCGAACTTCTCGGCCGCACGCGCCACCGCGCGCTCGCCCTGCCAATGGAACACCCGCTGCAAAGCGGTGGGCGAGAGCATCAGGGGCAGCGCGCTGCGCCGGCCCATGATCGTGCACGAGGTATCGAATTCCGCGACCCCGGCGAGAACGTCGGGGACCAGATCGACGTCGGCGAAGGCGGCAGTGTTGCGCGCCTTGGTCAACTCGTCGTCGGCGGCGCCGTCGATGTAGTCGAACACCGGCCACGGCAGCCGGCGCCGCGCCAGCTCGCGGAAATCGTCGATGTTATGGCAGTCGGCCACGCGCATGCTCGCCTGCTAGGCGAACGCGCGCCGCGGGGAAAGCTCCGGATTGCTAGCGGCGGGCGACGCTCACCGGCTGGACGACCGCCCGCGCTTGCATCGCGACTTCGACCGGAGCGCCCGCGGTTCGTTCGGCGGGGGCCGGCTTTGCGTTCCTGGCGGCACGCTCGGCCTGGCGCTTGGCAGTCAGCATGGCGACAACCTGCGGGGTGGCCGGGGCGGCGGGATAGGCGCAACCCTTTGACTGGCCCATCCCCTTGAGAAAGGCGCGGCGGACCGATCCGGCATAGAGCGCGCGGTCCCAGGCGCGCTGCTGGGCGTTGGCGCCGGAGACTTCCCTGATGACGCCGCGGAACGGGATGAAGCTGCCGATCAGCGACTTGGCGATCGTGCCCGCGCTGTTGCCGACGTTCTCCATGTCTGTCTTCTGGCCAGTCGCGACGTCGAAATCGTCGCCCAGCGCAACGTCTAGGTCCATGATCGCGGTTGTGTAGCCCGCGCAGGTCTTCAGGCCCGTGAGGCTGTAGGGATCGGCGAGCGCGGAGACGAGCGCTGGCGGAATCGCCCTTTTGCGGATATTCACGTCGGACAGCGGCGAAAGCATCACGTCGGTCGCGCGGACGTTGTCGGGATCGACCACGGTTTGCGCGCTGAGAGGCATGGCGGCGGAAAAGAAAGCAACGATGGCTAACGGCAGTGCGACCCGCATGGGCTATCCCCTTGTCAGGAAATGAAGCGTCGCACGACGGCGCCGTTTCGTCCTGCCTGGACTACGCGGTTTGCGGCGAGTCGTTCCGGCCTAGCGCTTGAATGCGGCGAATGTGTCGCACTGGTCTTCGTCGGCGGTGGAAATGCCCCTGCGCAGCCACTCCATCCGTTGCGCCGCCGACCCGTGGGTGAACGAGGCCTCGGCGACCTGACCCTTGGTCAGCACGTCGTCGCCGATCGAGTGCGCGGCGTTGAGGCCTTCTTCCAGATCGCCCTGGTCGATCCGGTCTTTGTTGCGTCCGGCCCAGACCCCCGCGTAGCAATCGGCCTGGAGTTCCATGGCCACCTGTAGCGGATTGGCCTGGCTCGGGTTCGACTGCTGTGCGCTTTGCACCTGATCCGCCACGCCCAGCAATTTCTGGATATGGTGGCCGTATTCGTGCGCGATCACGTAATTGCGGGCGAAATCACCACCCGCGCCGAGCCGCTGCTCAAGTTCCCTGTAGAAGTCGGTGTCGAGGTAGATGCTCTGATCCTGCGGGCAGTAGAACGGTCCCATCGCGCTTTGCGCGGTGCCGCAGCCCGATCGGCCCATTTGCGAATAGAACACCAGCCGCGGCGGGGTGAACGGGATCTTGGCTGCTTCGAACAGCGGTGCCCAGGTCTTGTTGAGCGAGCTTAAGGCGTTGCAGCTTTCGCGGCTGACCGCATCGACCGAGCAGCTTTCAGTGGCGTTGGTTCCGCCCTGGGTCTGCACCTGCCCGGCACCTGAATCCTGCGCCCCGCCGAGCATCTGCCCCGGATCGACCCCGAACACGAGCGCCGCGATCAGCGCTATCACGATGCTGCCGCAGCCTACTCGGCCGCCAGTACCGCCGAGCGAGAACCCGCTGCCGCGCTGGTCGCCGATGTTGACGCTGTTGGGATCGAAATCGTCGAGCCGCATCGCACGCTCCCCCCTTGTTGGCACTGGACAACCGTTGGCCGAGCCGCAAAGGCGGCCACCATTCGGGTAACAACACTGCGGGGCCGGTCAATGTTCCTCAAGGGCAAATGCGCGCTGGTCACGGGGTCCACCTCGGGGATCGGGCTGGCTTATGCCAAGGCGCTCGCTGCCGAGGGCGCGACCCTGGTGATCAACGGTTTCGGCGACGCCGATGCGATCGCCGCCGAAACCGCCGCGCTGAGCGCGACGAGCGGAGCGCCGGCCATCCACGTCGATGCCGACCTGACCCGCCGCTACGGGGTCGAGGCGTTGATGGCGGCGGCGGCGAAGGCATTCGGCGGGGTCGACATCCTGATCAGCAACGCCGGGATGCAGCATGTCGCGCCGGTCGAGGAGTTTCCGGTGGAAAAGTGGGACGCGATCATCGCGCTCAACCTGACTGCCGCGTTCGACGCCGCGCGGCTGGCGATCCCGCACATGAAGGCGAAGGGCTGGGGCCGGATCATTGCCACCGCCAGCGCGCATTCGCTGACCGCTTCGCCGTTCAAGGCCGCCTATGTCTCCGCCAAGCACGGTCTTGCCGGACTGACCAAGACGCTGGCGCTGGAAATGGCGACCAGCGGGATCACCGCCAATTGCATCAGCCCCGGCTATGTCTGGACGCCGCTGGTGGAAAACCAGATCCCCGATACGATGGCGGCGCGCGGGCTGAGCCGCGAACAGGTGCTCAACGACGTGATGCTGGTGCGCCAGCCCACGCGCCAGTTCGTTTTGCCCGAACAGGTCGCGGCGATGGCGCTGTTCCTGTGCCGCGACGATGCCGCGCAGATCACCGGCTCCAACATCAGCATGGATGGCGGCTGGACCGCTGAGTAGCGGTCCAATTCGCCGTCCGGCGGAAGTGCTTCGCCGCAAAGCGTTTTGTCAGGAACGAATACGCGGGCTGCGCTTTCGGCAAACATCGAGTTGTGCGATGAAGCGTAGCGCTTCGGCGACGAGTCGAGTGCGGGAGAGCTTCTTGTCACGTCGGTGCCTTGCGCTTTTGCTGGCTTCGCTAGCACTCGGACCGGCGCAGGCGGGTACGACCGACGCCGACCGTGGGCTGGAAGCCGCGCTGCGCAGACACATCGAAACGCTCGCCAGCGACGATTTCGGCGGACGTGAGCCGGGAACCGACGGCGAGAGCAAGACCCTGCGCTATCTGGCGCGCGAGTGGTTCACGATCGGGCTGGTATCGGGCACCAACGATCCCGGCAACGCCTGGTTCGCACCGGTCGAGCTGGTCGAACGCGCGCCCTCGCGCTCGATGGCGTCGTTCCAGCGCAACCGGCGGATGCTGGGACTACCGGCGACCGGAATCCTCGTGCTCACGTCGGGTCCGCGCCAACTGCTCGAAGACGCTCCGCTGGTGTTCATCGGGCGCGGTGACGGAGCCATGCCGCCGCGCGGCGAACTGGCCGGAAGGATCGTCGTGCTGCTCGATGCTCCGCCCGCCGGTATGGACGCCGATACTGCCGCGAGCCGCCAGGATCGCCTGATCGAAGCCGGGGCGGGGGCTGTGCTGACCGTGCTCGACGGCGAGCGCACGCTCGAGGCGGTGGCCGAACGGCGCACGCGGGCGGGCTATGCCCTGGCCGACGACCAGCTTGGCGGGGATCTCGAGGCGTTCGTTACCGCCGACTATGCGACCGGGCTGTTCGGCCCGGACTGGCCGGCATTGGTCAAGGCGGCGGACACCCCCGGCGTGCCGCCGCGACCACTGCCGCTGACCGGCACGCTCGAGGCCACGACCCGCGAGACTCGCATCAGCACGCACAATCTGGTCGGGCGGCTGCCGGGACGAAACCCGGAGCGCGGCGCGGTACTGCTGGTCGCGCATTGGGATCATTTCGGGACCTGCGCCGCGCCCCCCGCCGAAGATTTGATCTGCAACGGCGCGATCGACAACGCCAGTGGGCTGGCGGTGCTGACCGAAGTGGCGCGGGTCCTGGCCAAGGGCAGGCGGCTCGATCGCGACGTCTATTTCCTCGCCACCAGCGCCGAGGAACTCGGCTTGCTCGGCGCGCACGCCTTCGCTGAAAACCCACCGCTGCCCTTGGCGTCGATCGTAGCCGCGTTCAACATAGATAGCCCCGCGATCGGTCCTGCGGGACAGCCGCTGACCGTGATCGGCCATGGCCGCACCGAACTGGACGGCGACATTGCCAAGGTCGCCCGCTCGCTGAAGGTGAAGATCGAGACCAATCCGGTCGCCGACGGCTTCCTGCACCGGCAGGATGGCTGGGCGCTGCTGCAGCACGATATTCCCGCGGTGATGGTCAGCTCGAGCTATTCGGACCCCGCGCGCGTCGAGCGGTTTATGGACACAACCTACCACCGCCCCAGCGACCAGATCGGCGCGGGCTTCGAGCTAGGCGGCGCAGTAGAGGACGTTGCGGTCCAGGTTGCGCTGGTGCGGTGGTTCGCCAGTGTGAAGAACTATCCGCGCATCAAGCCGCGCTGAGCCGTCATTCGTCTTCGGCCGTTTCCAGCCGCACCCCGGGGTAAAGCACGAATTGGCCGGTTCGGCGTTCGAGGAACCCCGCCCCGATCGTCTCGGCGAGGCGCTGGGCGAGGTTGAGGTCGGAATACCATTTGCCGACGCGGTGCGGGGTCACGAAGCGAAAGCGTTTCATGGTCTGAAGCTTTTTCATGGCTCGCGAATAATGCCGCACCGCGCGCTCCGTTCCGGTGCGCCATGTCACTCGGGCGAAAATATTCTTCATTTCGGCGCAACCATATAAGCGCCTGAGCCCAAACGAAAAAGGCGGGGATCGCGCCCCGCCTTTCCGATTGGTTGAAATCCGCGGATTAGCGCGAGTAGAACTCGACCACCAGGTTCGGTTCCATCTTCACTGGGTAGGGCACCTCGTCCAGCGTGGGTACGCGCACGAAAGTCGCCTTGTCGGTACCGTCGGGGGCGACGTATTCGGGAATGTCGCGCTCGGGCAGGGTCTGCGCCTCGACGATCAGCGCCATCTCCTTGGCCTTCGCGCCCAGGCTGATGACGTCGCCCGGCGAAACCCTGCGGCTGGCGATGTTGCACTTCACGCCGTTGACCAGGATGTGGCCATGGCTGACGATCTGGCGCGCGGAAAAGATCGTCGGCGCGAACTTGGCGCGATAGACGATCATGTCCAGCCGGCGCTCGAGCAGGCCGATCAGGTTCTGCCCGGTATCGCCCTTGATCCGCGCGGCCTCCTGATAGGTGCGCTTGAACTGCTTTTCGGTGACGTCGCCGTAATAGCCCTTGAGCTTCTGCTTGGCGCGCAACTGGATGCCGAAATCCGACACCTTGCTCTTGCGGCGCTGGCCGTGCTGGCCGGGACCATAGCTGCGGCGGTTTACCGAACTCTTGGGACGACCCCAGATGTTTTCGCCCATGCGGCGATCGAGTTTGTACTTCGACGAATTGCGCTTCGACATGCGCGTCTCACTCCATTTGCTGCCGCGCGGACAAACGCCCGCTGGCTGTTGCACGAACAGAAGGCTCATGCTTCACCCGGAACCGCACCGTCACGCCATACAGACAGACGCGGCCACCGCTTCACCGGGGTGCGGGGCCAATTGCGAAGGCGGGCGCGTAGACGGGCGGTGGGAAAAGGTCAACCCGGCCTTCTCGGGCTTGCTGCCGGTTGCCGCGCAGCGCCAGGTCTTGCCGAGGTCCGTCCTGCTCAATTGCTCCCGTGCGTGGTTTCCTTGTCCTGTTGCATTCTGCGGGCAAGGTCTCGGGCCTGGAATTCGCTTTCATGCCATTGTTTCTTGGTCATGCAGACTCTGGAGCCGGGCAGGCGCGAAGCTGCCGCTTTAATCTTCTTGCAAACCAGCTTTTCTTCCGCAGGGGCGGGGGCGGCGGTCGGAACTGGCGATTGCGCGACGAGGGCGCTAGCCAGCACGATGCCGGGTGCCGCTAGAAGCCAGACATGCAGCGAAGCCATAAATCCCCTCGTCAAACGGCCGACCGCGACTCCGCCTCGCCGTGCGCGAGGGTGCTCCTACCGTTGCGGTTTGTCGAATTCAAAGCTGCCCGTTCGCTCGACTTTGCCAACGGCACTGCGGCGGTCCCCAGGCGGAGATCAGTTGCTGGGCGGGAGATTGGGGATGTTGCTGCGCTCTCGAATCTTGCGCGCCAAGTCTCGCGCGTCGAGTTCGCTCGCCTTCCAGGCCCGAAGCGGCATGCATATCTTCGGCGCGGTCGTGCGCCACGAAGTCGCTTGCTCGCGGCGGCAAACGATTCGTTCATCCGCATCGGCCCCCTTTGGAGTCGGCTTGGGCACCGGCGTCTCGGCGCGTACAACCCCCGACGTTGCCAAGATCGACAATGCGATCGGAAATGCCAACGTATTCAACTGCATTGCGAACCCTCCTGCAAGGTGCGAGTAGAACGCCATTGTTTTTCCAATGCAAGACTTTGTGGACGACACTGCGGCGATGGAAGCTGGCTCGACTTTGCGGACGGCGCCGGGCATGGCGCGGACCATGCCGATCGAACCGGATTCCTGCGAAACGATGCGCGACGTTCGCCACGGCGTGGATGCGCTCGACCGCGAGTTGGTGCGACTGCTTGCCCGCCGCTTCGCTTACATGCGGGCTGCGGCGCGGATCAAACCCGACCGCTCACTGGTCCGCGATGACATCCGCAAGGTAGCGGTCATTGCCGCCGCGAGCGCCGAGGCGGATCGGCTCGGTGCTCCGGTCGAGCGGATTGCGCGGTTGTGGGAGAATTTGGTCGAAAGTTCGATTGCCTACGAGTTCGAACAGTTCGACGACTTGCGTTAGTCGGCGCGGGGGCGGCGGTTGAGGTGCGTTAGGACCCCGCGGAAAGTCCGCAGCTCGAGATGATTCCAGGCGGGTTTGGTCAACAGTCCGCGTAAGTTGCGACGGGTCGCGGCCGAGCGTCCCTCAGGATGGAAATAGCCGCGCGCGTCCAGCATCTCATCGAGCTGTGCGATCATACCTTCCAGTTCCCGCTGTGGGGCGGGAGGCAGCAGATCTTCGATCGTGGGCTGGGCCAGGTCGTTGAACTTCGACCACTCGTAGGCGCACAGGATCACCGCTTGGGCCAGGTTGAGCGAGCCGAATTCCGGATTGACCGGGACGGTCACAATCGCCCGCGCCAGCGCGACGTCGTCGGTTTCGAGCCCCGACCGTTCGGGTCCGAACACCAGCGCCGAACGTCCCGGCTCGCGGTGAATCGCGTCTGCGGCCTGTTCGGGGGTTAACACCGCCTTGGTCACCCCGCGCTTGCGTACGGTGGTGGCGTAGACTTGCGCACAATCTGCGACCGCGTCGGCCAGCGTGCGATGGACGGTGGCCCGTGCCAGCACCTCGTCCGCGCCCGCCGCGGCCGGTCCGGCGGATGGATTCGGCCAACCGTCCCGTGGTTCGACCAAGCGCAGCTCAGTGAGCCCGAAATTGAGCATCGCCCTCGCCGCCTTGCCGATGTTCTCGCCCAGCTGCGGGCGGACGAGGACGATGAGGGGAGGCTTAGCCCTGACCGACATCCCGCACCGTCCCGGCAAACTCTTCGAAATCCCGCGCTTCGCTAAAATCCCGATAGACGCTCGCGAACCGGATATACGCCACCGAATCCAGCAGGCGCAGCCCTTCCATAACCATCTCGCCGATCGCCTTGGCGGAGGTTTCGGTCTCCCCCAGCGTTTCGATCTGCCTTTGAATTCCCGAGACGAGCTGGTCGAGGCGTTCCTGGGCGATGCCGCGCTTGCGGCATGCCAGCGCGACCGACTGTTCGAGCTTGGCGCGGTCGAACGGCTCGCGCGCGTCGCCCCTCTTGACCACGACGATCTCGCGCAGCTGGATACGCTCGAAAGTGGTGAACCGCGCCCCGCAGCTCTCACACTGGCGACGGCGCCGAATCGCGGTGTTGTCTTCGGTGGGGCGGGAGTCTTTTACCTGGCTGTCATCGTGCGCGCAGAACGGGCACCTCAAGGACGCAGCCGCTTGTAGAGCATGAACGCCGCGCCGCCCAGCAGGCCAACGGGCACGCTGAGCACCGGCAGCACCAGCCCCGCCACCGCGCCGACCCCGGCGCCGATCAGCACCGGCTTGGTCGAGGGGTGGTGCAGGCCTTCCTTGGCCATGCCCTTGATCTCCGCGCCGGCCTCGCTGAGCAGGTCGCCGTTCGGTTTGGGATCGAAATCGCTCATCTTCACATCTCCGGATAGATCGGGAAGGCCGCGCACAGCTCTTCGACGCGGGCGCGGACGCGGGCTTCCACCTGGCCGTCGCCTTCATCGCCGTTGCGCGCGAGGCCGTCCACCACTTCCGCGATCAGCGCGCCGATCCGAGCGAACTCGTCCTCGCGGAAGCCGCGGGTGGTCCCCGCCGGGGTGCCCAGGCGCACGCCCGAGGTCACGAACGGCGAGCGGCTGTCGAACGGGATGCCGTTCTTGTTGCAGGTGAGGAACGCGCGGTCGAGCCCCTTCTCGGCGGCCTTGCCGGTCACGCCCTTGGCGGTGAGGTCGACCAGCATCAGGTGGTTGTCGGTCCCGCCCGAAACCACCCGCAGGCCGTGCTGCTCGACGCTCGCGGCCAGCGCGCGGGCGTTGGCGACGACCTGGCGGGCATAGGCCTTGAACTCGGGCTTCAGCGCCTCGCCGAACGCGACCGCCTTGCCCGCGATCACGTGCATAAGCGGCCCGCCCTGCATGCCCGGGAACACCGCGCTGTTGATCTTCTTGGCGATGGTTTCGTCGTCGGTCAGGATCACGCCCGAGCGGGGCCCGCGCAGCGACTTGTGGGTGGTGGTGGTCACGACATGCGCGTGGGGGAAGGGCGAGGGGTGCGCGCCGCCCGCGACCAGCCCGGAGAAATGCGACATGTCGACCATCAGCACCGCACCGACCGCATCCGCGATCCGGCGGAATTCGGCGAAGTCCCAGGTCCGCGAATAGGCGGTGCCCCCGGCGATGATCAGCTTGGGCTTGTGCTCGTGCGCCAGCCGCTCGACCTGCTCCATGTCGAGCAGCTCGTCGTCGCGGCGCACGCCATAGGGGGATCGGCTTGAACCACTTGCCGCTCATGTTGACGGGCGAGCCGTGGGTCAGGTGCCCGCCCGAGTTGAGGTCGAGCCCCATGAAGGCGTCGCCGGGGTTCAGCAGCGCGAGGAACACCGCCTGGTTCATCTGGCTGCCGCTGTTGGGCTGGACGTTGGCGAAGGCGCAGCCGAACAGCTCCTTGGCCCGCTCGATCGCCAGGTTCTCGACCACGTCGGCGTATTCGCAGCCGCCGTAATAGCGCTTGCCCGGATAGCCTTCGGCATACTTGTTGGTCAGCACCGATCCCGTCGCCTCGAGCACCGCCAGGCTGGTGATGTTCTCGGACGCGATCAGCTCGATCTTGGTCTGCTGGCGGTGCAGCTCGCCGCGGATCGCGGCGGCGACCGCGGGATCGGCGCTGGCGAGGTGCTCGGTGAAGAAGCCGGCGCTGCGAATCGGCGCGTCGATCTCGGCGGTCATGGTCATGCAGGCACTCCGGCGGAAGTCGGTTCGGACTGGGCGGCGGGCAGCGGCGGATGGGAAAGCTTGTCGACCCGCCCGCCGTGGCGGCCGCCCAGGAATTCGGTGGTCAGGAACGCCGCGATGCAGGCCTTGGCCATCTCGATCCCGGTCAGCCGCGCGCCCAGCGCGATCACGTTGGCGTCGTTGTGCGATCGGGCGAGGGTGGCCGAAAGCGGCTCCGACACCAGCGCGCAGCGCACCGCGGGGTTGCGGTTGGCGGCGATCGAAATCCCGATCCCGCTGCCGCACAGCGCCACGCCCAACGCGGCCTCGCCGCGGGCGACCGCATCGGCCAGGATATAGCCGTAATCGGGGTAATCGACGCTGGCCTCGCCGTGCGTGCCCAGATCGCTCACCTCATGCCCCTCGTCGCGCAGCCACGCGGCAAGCTCGGCCTTCAGCGCGAAGGCGGCATGGTCGGAAGCAATGGCAAGCTTCATCCCGCGCCCATAGTCCCCCAGCGCCCGGGATGCCAGTCCCGGCGCAGGAGATTTCCCACGGATTGGGCAGGGATTGTCCAGATCCGCTCATGCCGTGCGAAACCTGGCCCGGCCCGCTCATGTCGAGGGCAGTCGAGACATCGCGCGCAACGCCGCAACCTGGCGGGCGATCCCTCGACTTCGCTCTGGATGAGCGGGGGATCGCGGTCGATCCGCCCAGCGGCGACGGCACCTGCGGGATCGTCGCCTGCGTGCGCGATGCCGACGGGATCGCCCACGTCCTGGCCGACCACAGCGTCGCCGCGCGCTCGCCCGAGGGCTGGGCGGGGGCGGCGGCGGCGGCCGCGGCGGCGCACGGCACCGGCGAGATCGTCGCCGAGGCCAACCAGGGCGGCAAGATGGTCAAGGCCGTGCTCCACACCGCGGACCCTGCGCTGCGGGTCCTGCTGGTGAACGCCCGCGTCGGCAAATCGCTGCGCGCCGAGTCGGTCGCGCACCTTCTCGAGGCGGGCAAGGTGCGCCTGCACGGGCGCTTCGCCGCGCTGGAGGCAGAGCTGCTCGGAATGATCGCGGGCGGCGGCTACGAAGGCCCGGGGAACAGCCCCGATCGCGCCGATGCGATGCTCTGGGGGATCAACGAGGTGATCCGCGAACAGCATCGGCCTCGGCTGTGGGTGATGTGAGGGGGGCCTGGGCGGGCGTTGACCGTCAGGCCTGCTCGGGCGGCTCGCTTTGCGACAGGAGCAGCGACTTGGTCTCCTCGACCAGTTGTTTGACGGTCTCGAGGCCTTCGCGCAGCTTGGTCTGGGTCTGCTCGACGTCGATCTCGTCTTCAAGCTCATCGGGCACTGCTCGTGTCCTTAGCTGGGGCTGGGTGGCCGGTTCTGTCCCAAGGAATTTTTCCCTCCAATAGTGGTGGCCGCGCCCTGCCAGTGGGAGGCCAGGCGGAGCGCGGCTACTTCAAGAACCCGATCGGAGGTTGCCTGGTTCCGGCGCCCCATCGCAATTGCGGGGCCGCTGGCCTCGCGCCATCGACTTGCCCGGCCGGCCGGTTAGCCTCGCCGGCATCGGGTCGCTCCGTTTTGGGAGAGGGACGGCCCGTGCTTCAAAAGACCGAAATGGCTTGCGCGGAGAGCGCGTCGCCGCGGCTGATCCGGCGGGCGGAACGCCACGTGCGCAACCGGGTGTTCGACAGCGCCTGCTGGGACGATTTTCCGGTGCGGCCCGACGACATCGTCATCTCGACCTACGCCAAGTGCGGCACCACCTGGACCCAGCGGATCGTGGGGATGATGGTGTTCGGCAGCGCCGCGCCGTTCCCGGTGCAGGACATCTCGCCCTGGCCCGATTTCCGGATGCCGCCGCCCGGCGCCATGCACGCGCTGGCCGCAAGCCAGACCCACCGCCGGTTCCTGAAGTCGCACCTGCCGTTCGATGCGCTGCCGCATTTCGAGGGGATCAGGTACATCCACGTCGCCCGCGACGGGCGCGACGCGGCGATGAGCTTCTTCAACCACAAGGCCAACTACACCGCCGAAACGATCGGGCGCCTGGTCGAGCTGAGCAATGCCGACCCGAAGTTCGGCGACGGCGACACGTTCGACTTCTCGCCGCAGGACCCCGCCGCGCATTTCGCCGGGTGGGTCGATGGGCCCGAAGACGACCTGGGCGATACCGGCGCGGGCTATTTCGTGATGGAGAACAGTTTCTGGGCGGCGCGGCGCGATCCGCAGGTGCTGCTGGTCCACTACAACGACATGAAGGCCGACCTTGCCTGCGAGATGCGGCGGATCGCCGCGTTCCTCGGCATCGAGATCGCCGGGGGGCTGTGGCCCGAGCTGGTCGAGGCGGCCGGTTTCGCGGCGATGAAGGGCGCGGCCGAGCAACTGATGCCGCAAGCCGACGGAGCGTGGAAGGGTGGCGCCAGGACCTTCCTCCACCAGGGCACCAACGGCAGCTGGCAGGGGGTCTGCCGCCCGGCGGACCTCGCCCGCTACGCGGCCAAGGCGAAGGCCGAGTTCAGCCCCTCGCTGGCGGCCTGGGCCGAGCACGGCCGGCTCGTGGCGGGCGATCCGCGCGCCTTGCCCGACTGAGCCGATCGTCGAACCGCGACGGTCCCCCGGCCGACGCTCCTACTGGTCGAGGAAGCTGCGCATCTTGCGGCTGCGGCTGGGGTGCTTGAGCTTGCGCAGCGCCTTGGCCTCGATCTGGCGGATGCGTTCGCGGGTGACGCTGAACTGCTGGCCGACCTCTTCCAGGGTGTGATCGGTGTTCATGCCGATCCCGAAGCGCATCCGCAGCACGCGTTCCTCGCGCGGGGTGAGGCTGGCGAGCACGCGGGTGACGGTTTCCTTGAGGTTGGCCTGGATCGCGGCGTCGACCGGGATGATCGCGTTCTTGTCCTCGATGAAATCGCCCAGGTGGCTGTCTTCCTCGTCGCCGATCGGGGTTTCGAGGCTGATCGGCTCCTTGGCGATCTTCATCACCTTGCGGACCTTTTCGAGCGGCATCGACAGGCGCTCGGCCATTTCCTCGGGCGTGGGCTCGCGGCCCTGCTCGTGGAGGAACTGGCGGCTGGTGCGGACCAGCTTGTTGATCGTCTCGATCATGTGGACCGGGATGCGGATGGTGCGCGCCTGGTCGGCGATGCTGCGGGTGATCGCCTGGCGGATCCACCAGGTGGCGTAAGTGCTGAACTTGTAGCCGCGGCGGTACTCGAACTTGTCGACCGCCTTCATCAGCCCGATGTTGCCTTCCTGGATCAGGTCGAGGAACTGCAGACCGCGGTTGGTGTATTTCTTGGCGATGGAGATCACCAGCCGCAGGTTGGCCTCGACCATTTCCTTCTTGGCGATGCGCGCCTCGCGCTCGCCCTTCTGGACCATGTTGACGATCCGCCGGAACTCGCCCAGCGACATGCCGGTGGCGGCCGCGATGTCGGCGACTTCGGCGCGGATGCGCTCGACCGGATCGGCCTCGTTCGCCGCGAACGCCGCCCACTTCTTGTCCTTGGCGCCCTGCGCCTGGAGCCAGCCCTCGTCGAGCTCGTGGCCGACGTAGCTGTCGAGGAAGTCCTTGCGGTTGACCTTGTGGCGCTCGGCCAGGCGCAGCATCTGCCCGCCCAGCGTGGTCAGCCGGCGGTTGAAGGCATAGAGGTTGTCGACCAGGAATTCGATCTTGGTGGCGTGGAACTGCACGCTCTCGACTTGCGCGGTGAGCTCTTCGCGCAGCGCTTGATAGGTCTTTTCCTTGCCCGAGCTGAGCGCATCGCCCGCGCCGAGCAGGTCGAGCCGCTCGCGCTGGAGCTTCTCGAACTTCTTGAACAGCGCGGTGATCTCGGCGAACTTCTCGAGCGCCTGCGGCTTGAGCTGGGCCTCCATCTGGGCGAGGCTGAGGGTGTTGTCCTCCTCTTCCTCCTCGACCGGGCGGCGGGCGCGGCGTT
Organism: Novosphingobium sp. Gsoil 351; assembly: GCF_009707465.1. NCBI lineage: Bacteria > Pseudomonadati > Pseudomonadota > Alphaproteobacteria > Sphingomonadales > Sphingomonadaceae > Novosphingobium > Novosphingobium sp. Gsoil 351. The sequence goes on along the minus strand of NZ_CP046120.1, from coordinate 929,407 downwards.
CGATCCCGTCCTCGTCGTCGTCGTTGGCGTCGACCGATTCCTCCTCGGGCTCGTCCTCTTCCTTGAAAGAAGGGCCGGCGGTCTTCTCGGTGATCTCGCCGTCGTCGTCGCTCTCCTCGCCGTCCTCGGTGAGGTTCTCGGGCGCGGGCTCCTTCGACAGCATCGCGTCGAGATCGAGGATCTCGCGCAGCTGCATCTCGGCGTTGTTGAGCGCCTCGGACCACTGGATGATCGCGTGGAAGGTGATCGGGCTCTCGCACAATCCCAGGATCATCGTGTCGCGCCCGGCCTCGATCCGCTTGGCGATGGCGATCTCGCCCTCGCGGCTGAGCAACTCGACCGCGCCCATCTCGCGCAGGTACATCCGCACCGGATCGTCGGTGCGCTCGATGACTTCCTTCTTCTTCTCGACCGCGGGCGAATCGCTGCCGACGGGATCGGGCTCGTCGACCTCGTCGACCTCCTTCTCCTCGGGATCGACCGCGTCCTCGTCGCTTTCGACGATGTTGACGCCCATCTCGCTGATCGCGGACATGATGTCCTCGATCTGGTCGGCGGACATCTGGTCCTGCGGCAGCGCCTCGTTGAGTTCGTCGACGGTGATCACCCCGCGGCGCTTGGCGCGCGCGATCAGCTTCTTGATCGAAGCTTCGTTGAGGTCGATCAGCGGCGCGTCGCCGCCCGCGTCCTTGTCAATGGTCGCCATCAGATCCGTTCGTTCCCGTTTCGGCGCCCGCGCGCGCGGTCGCCCTTTGCATCATGCGCCGCTCCAGCGCCAGTCTCGTCTGCAGCAAGCGCTGCTGCTCGGCGAAAGCGCCCTCGGGATCCTCGGCGAACCGTTTTTCCGCCGCGGCGAGCGCCGCTTCGAGCGCGGGCCGCTCGACTAGCAACGCCATCGCTTCGGCCAGGTCCGCGCGGGCCGCCGCCGGGTCGGCATCTTCGGCCAGAAAAGCGAATGGCAGGCCTGCATAGTCTCGGATCGCGGGGGGCTGGAGCTTCCGCTCGACCAATATGGTGGCAATCCCTTGCCGATCAAGCACCTGGCCGACGTCGCCGAAACCATCGCCGCACTCGACCAGGACATCGATCAGTGCGGCGATCCGGGAATCGGCGGGGGCGAGGCGGGCGAGCGCGTCGGAATGGCGCACCAGGCTTGCGGGAAAGCGCAGGAAACCGGCGATTACCGCGCCGAGCAGCTTGTCCGGCGATTCGTCCGCCGCGCGGTTGAGCCGATGCGCGACCCCTGGATCGAGCCGGTCGGGCAGGGCCGGGCCGCGACGGAACGCGCCGCGCGGCTCGCGCGCCGGACGCGCCGGGAAGGCCCAGCCGCCGAACCGGTCGAGCAGTTCGCGGCGATAGAGCGAGCGGATGTCGGGATGGGCGATGGCGTCGACATGCGCGAGCAGCCGCGCCTTGAGCCCGGCCTTGGCCTCGGGCGTGGGGCAGGGTTGCGCGTCGCGTTCGGCCTGCCACAGCGCCTCCACCAGCGGGGTCGCCTGGCCGAGCAGCGCGAGCAGCGCCTGCGGTCCTTGCGCTTTCAACAGATCGTCCGGGTCGAGCCCCTGCGGCATCCGGCAGATCGCCAGGCTGTGCGCCGGGCGCAGCAGCGGCAGTGCGCGGACCATCGCCCGCATCGCCGCGCGCTGGCCCGCGGCGTCGCCGTCGAAGCACAGCAGCGGGGTTTCGCACACCCTCCAGGCGAGCTCGAGCTGGGCCTCGGTCAGCGCGGTGCCGAGCGGCGCGACCGCCTCCTCGATTCCCGCGTTGGCCAGCGCGACCACGTCCATATAGCCTTCGACCACCACCAGCCGCCCCGATTTGCGCGCGAGCGGTGCGGCCTTGTCGAGGTTGTAGAGCGTGCGGCCCTTGTCGAAGATCGGGGTGTCGGGCGAATTGAGGTACTTGGGCGCATCCGTTTTCGCCGCGTCAAGGATGCGCCCGCCGAACCCGACGATCTGTCCGCGCGGATTGCGGATCGGCAGCATCAGCCGCGCGCGGAAGCGGTCGTAGGGCTCCCTCTTCGTCGTCGAACTGGGGTCCTCGACCACGATCCGCAGGCCGGCTTCGATCAGCAGCGCCTCGGGAAACGCGCCTAGGCCCGTTTTCAGCGCCTGCCGCCCCTCGGGCGCGAAGCCGAAGCCGAACAGCTCGACCACCGCGGGCGCGAACCCACGCCCCGCCAGATACTTGCGCGCCGCCGCGCCCTCGTCGCTGCGCAGCCGCTCGACGAACCACGCCTGCGCCGCCGCCATCACGTCGTCGAGCCCCTGGCGTTCTTTCGCCTTCTCCGCCGCGCGCGGGTCCATCGCGGGCAGTTCCATCCCGGCCTCACCCGCCAGCTCCTTGACGGCATCCATGAACGCAAGGCCGCGCTGGTCGGTCAGCCAGCGGATCACGTCGCCATGCGCGCCGCAGCCGAAGCAGTGGTAGAAGCCCTTGTCGTCGTTGACCGTGAAGCTCGGTGACTTCTCGGAATGGAACGGACAGCACGCCTTGAACTCGCGCCCGGCCTTGGTCAGCCGCGTGGTCCGCCCGATCACGCCCGACAGCGAGATGCGGGCGCGCAGTTCGTCGAGGAAGGCGGGAGAAAGCGACATCGGTTGCCGCTTCTCTTAAGCGCAATTCCGCTTGGAGCGAAGTGCGGTTGGGGCGTAAACCGGGGAAGGGCCGTGATCGGGAAGAGGGAAATTGCCATGACGAGATGGATGCTGGCCGCGGCCGCGGCAACCTGTGCGATGCTTGGTGGTTGCCAGAAGGCCGAGGTAGCCGCGCCGGCGGCTGCGGCGGTGACCGAAGCCGATGCCAGCAAGGCGTTCGACGATACGGTCAAGGTGTGGGGTTCGATGGACGCCGCCAAGATCAAGGCGATGTACGCCCCCGATGTGGTCAGCTTCGACATCGCCTCGCCGGCCATGACCACCGATCGCGCGGCGTTCGACAAGAACCAGGATGCCTTCGCCGCGGCCAAGCTCGACAAGATCACCGTTTCCGCGAAGAAGATCCAGATTGTCGACGGCGACACGTTCATCGTCAGCTCGGTGTCCGACGGGGCGAGCTCGACCACGCCCGCCAACAACTCCACCTTCCGCTGCACCGACGTCTATCACCGCGGTGAGGACGGCAAGTGGTGGATCGTCAACGAGAATTGCTCGGCGCCACCCAAGGCGGCCTGACGCGGGAGTTCAGGCCAGCGCGGCTTTGACCAGCGCGCTGGCCTTGCTCATGTCGAGTTCCGAACCGTGCCGCGCCTTCAGTTCGGCCATGACCTTGCCCATGTCCTTAAGGCTGCTGGCGCCCAGTTCGCCCTTGATCGCCTGAATCGCAGCGCGGGTCTCGTCTTCGCCCATCTGCGAGGGCAGGAATTCCTCGATCACCGCCAGTTCGGCTTCCTCGGTGGCGGCCAGTTCCTCGCGCGCGCCCTGGCGGTAGAGCAGGATCGATTCGCGGCGCTGCTTGGCCATCTTCTGGAGCACGTCGACCACGGTGACGTCGTCGTCGGCGGGCGCGGTGCCAGTGCGCAGCGCGATGTCGCGGTCTTTCAGCTTGGCCAGGATCAGGCGGATGGCGGCCAGGCGCGGCTTGTCGCCGGCCTTCATCGCCGCGATTTGCGCGGCCTTCAACGTATCGCGGATCATCGGTTTCTCGTGGATAACGCCCGCCTGGCGGAGAAAGCGCCAGTCTAGCCGGATATTTCCGCGCCCGCCAGACTTGACCCCCTGTCGGGGGGTGTCTAGCGGCGGTGCCTTAGCGACATCGCCGGAAAACCACCCTGTAACGGAGCGCCCACGAGCATGGCCGAGCCCGCCACTACGCGCGCCTCAGATTCCTTGGCCCAGCAGCCAGAAGGCGCGACCGGCGTGCTGGTGCTCGCCGATGGTTCGGTGGTGTGGGGCCGCGGCTTCGGCGCGACCGGCAGCGCGGTGGGCGAGGTCTGCTTCAACACCGCGATGACCGGCTACCAGGAGGTGATGACCGATCCCTCCTACGCTGCGCAGGTGGTGTGCTTCACCTTCCCCCACATCGGCAACGTCGGCGCGAACGGCGAGGATGTGGAAAGCCACGACACGCCCGGCGCGGTCGGCTGCGTGGTGCGCGAATGGCCGACGCCGCCGTCGAATTTCCGCAGCGAGGGCGATTTTCCGGCGTGGCTGGCGGCGCAGGGCAAGATCGGGCTGGCGGGGGTCGACACCCGCGCGCTGACCCGGCGGATTCGGCTGAGCGGCGCCCCCAACGCGGTGATCGCGCACGATCCCAAGGGAAAGTTCGACGTTCCGGCGATGGTGGCGCGAGCGAAGGCCTGGAGCGGGCTCGAAGGGCTGGACCTGGCCAAGGACGTGACGCGCGCCGGCAGCGAGGTCTGGCAGGGCGGCGTGTGGCGGCTGGGCGAGGGGTATGGCAGCGCAGCGGCCAGCGGCAAACCCCACGTCGTCGCGATCGATTACGGCGCGAAGGACAACATATTCCGCAACCTGGTCAAGGCCGGGGCGCAGGTCACCGTCGTCCCAGCCGAAACCTCGCTCGACGACGTCCTTGCGCTGAACCCGGCGGGCGTGTTCCTCTCCAACGGCCCCGGCGATCCGGCGGCGACCGGGGAATACGCGGTGCCGGTGATCCAGGGCCTGCTGAGCCGCGACGTGCCGCTGTTCGGAATCTGCCTCGGCCACCAGTTGCTCGGCATCGCGGCGGGGGCAACCACCACCAAGATGAACCAGGGCCACCGCGGCGCCAACCACCCGGTGCTGCGCAAGGCGGACGGTGTGGTCGAGATCACCAGCATGAACCACGGGTTTGCCGTGGATAGCGCGAGCCTGCCCGCAGGCGTCGAGGAAACCCACGTCAGCCTGTTCGACGGCAGCAACTGCGGAATCGCGGTAAAGGGCAAACGCGCGTTCGGGGTGCAGTATCACCCGGAAGCGAGCCCGGGGCCGCAGGACAGTTTTTATCTGTTCGAGAAGTTCGTGGGGATGTTGGGGTGAGTATGGTTCGGTTCTTGGCGGTGGGAGTTGCCGCGCTCGTCATGACATCCTGCGCGACAAAACCGGCAGTACGCGATTTCACTCAGGCAGAGGCCGACGCAATTACGAGCAAATGCAAGGCGCCAAGGCATTGGCTGACAGTCGATCGAGGTCAAGCGCTGATGAGACCTGACGAGGGTGGGGATTACGACGTCTCAGACTGCGTGCTCAAAGCCCTGAGGGCGACGGGTAAAACGAAGATTGGCTTCGTCGGAAACGAAGCGTTTGCCCCAACAGAGAGCAAATAATGCCCAAACGCACCGACATTTCCTCGATTCTCGTCATTGGCGCCGGGCCGATCGTCATCGGTCAGGCTTGCGAGTTCGATTATTCGGGCACGCAGGCGATCAAGGCGCTCAAGGAAGAGGGCTATCGCATCGTCCTGGTCAATTCGAACCCGGCGACGATCATGACCGATCCCGAGTTCGCCGACGCGACTTATGTCGAGCCGATCACGCCCGAGGTTGTCGCGCGGATCATCGAGAAGGAGCGGCCCGACGCGGTGCTGCCGACGATGGGTGGGCAGACCGCGCTCAACACCGCGCTCGCGCTGTTCAACGATGGCACGCTGGCCAAGTACGGCTGCATCATGATCGGTGCGGACGCAGAGGCGATCGACAAGGCCGAGGATCGGCAGAAGTTCCGCCAGGCGATGGACCGGATCGGACTCGAATCCGCGCGCTCGGGGATCGCGCATTCGGAGGCCGAGGCGCTCGCCGTGCTCGAACGCACCGGGCTGCCTGCCGTCATCCGCCCCAGCTTCACGCTGGGCGGGACCGGCGGCGGAATCGCGTATAATCGCGAGGAATTCCTCCACATCGTCCGCACCGGGATCGACGCCTCGCCGACCGACGAGGTGCTGATCGAGGAATCGCTGCTCGGCTGGAAAGAGTTCGAGATGGAGGTGGTGCGCGATCGCAAGGACAACGCAATCATCGTCTGCTCGATCGAGAACGTCGATCCGATGGGGGTGCATACGGGAGATTCGATCACCGTCGCCCCCGCGCTGACGCTGACCGACAAGGAATACCAGATCATGCGCAACGCCAGCATCGCGGTGCTGCGCGAGATCGGGGTCGAGACCGGCGGGTCCAACGTCCAATTCGCGGTCAACCCGGTGGACGGCCGGCTGATCGTGATCGAGATGAATCCGCGCGTCTCGCGCTCGTCGGCGCTGGCGTCTAAGGCCACCGGCTTCCCCATCGCCAAGGTCGCGGCCAAGCTGGCGGTCGGCTACACCCTCGACGAGATCACCAACGACATCACCGGCGCGACCCCGGCGGCTTTCGAGCCGACGATCGACTATGTCGTGACCAAGATCCCGCGCTTCGCGTTCGAGAAGTTCAAGGGCGCCGAGGCGCTGCTCGGCACCGCGATGAAATCGGTCGGCGAGGTCATGGCGATCGGCCGCAATTTCCAGGAATCGGTGCAGAAGGCGTTGCGCGGGCTGGAGACCGGATTGGATGGCTTCAACCGCGTGGTCGAGCTGGAAGGCGCCGACCGCGAGGAGATCGTCGCCGCGCTCGCCCGCCCGACGCCCGATCGCCTGCTCGTCGCCGCGCAAGCCTTCCGCGAGGGGCTGAGCGTGGAGGACATCCACGCGATCACCAAGTACGACCCGTGGTTCCTGCGCCAGATCGAGGCCATCGTCGCCGCCGAAATCGCGATCCAGCGCGACGGCCTGCCCAACGGCCCGGTGGCGCTGCGCAAGCTGAAGGCGATGGGCTTTTCCGACAAGCGCCTCGCCACGCTGGCGGTGCGCGCGGTCGGCGTCGCCGGCGGGCTGGGCGAAACCCAGGCCAAGCGTTCGGGCCTGCTCCACGATGCGCTGAAGGCGATGGCCGGGGCGACAAGCGAGGCCGAGGTGTGCGAACTGCGCCACAAGCTGGGCGTCCACCCGGTGTTCAAGCGCATCGACAGCTGCGCGGCGGAATTCCAGGCGGTCACGCCCTATATGTACTCGACCTACGAGGCGCCCCTCTTCGGCGAACCGGAAAACGAGTCGCAACCGAGCGAGCGCCGCAAGATCGTGATCCTGGGCGGCGGACCCAACCGCATTGGCCAGGGGATCGAGTTCGACTATTGCTGCGTCCACGCCTGCTTCGCGCTCGCTGAAGCCGGGTTCGAGACGATCATGGTCAACTGCAACCCGGAGACGGTCAGCACCGACTACGACACCTCCGACCGGCTCTATTTCGAGCCGCTGACCGCCGAGGACGTGCTCGAAATCCTTCGGCTGGAGCAATCGAAGGGCGAGCTGGTCGGGGTGATCGTCCAGTTCGGCGGGCAGACCCCGCTGAAGCTGGCGCAGGCGCTCGAGGATGCGGGGATTCCGATCCTCGGCACCTCGCCCGACATGATCGACCTGGCGGAGGACCGCGAACGCTTCGCCAAGCTGGTCACCCGGCTCAAGCTCAAGCAGCCCGAGAACGGCATCGCCCGCAGCCGGGACGAGGCGGTCGCGGTGGCGGCGCGGATCGGCTATCCAGTGCTGATCCGGCCGAGCTACGTGCTCGGCGGGCGGGCGATGGAGATCGTCGACAGCCAGGCCCAGCTCGACGACTACATCGCCACCGCGGTTCACGTTTCGGGCGATTCGCCGGTGCTGATCGACAAGTACCTGCGCGATGCGATCGAATGCGACGTCGATGCCCTGGCCGATGGCGACGAGGTCGTGGTCGCGGGCGTGATGCAGCACATCGAGGAAGCCGGGATCCACTCGGGCGACAGCGCCTGCACCCTGCCGCCCTACAGCCTGCCGCCCGAGATTGTCGCCGAGATGGAGCGCCAGGCGATCCTGCTGGCCAAGGCGCTCGACGTGCGCGGGCTGATGAACATCCAGTTCGCGGTGAAGGGCGACGAAGTCTACCTGATCGAGGTCAACCCGCGCGCCAGCCGGACGGTGCCGTTCGTGGCCAAGGCGATCGGCCAGCCGATCGCCAAGTTCGCGGCGCGGATCATGGCCGGCGAGAAGCTGCGCGACCTGCCGACGATCGTCCGCGACGTGCCCTACATGGCGGTCAAGGAAGCGGTGTTCCCGTTCGCGCGGTTCCCCGGGGTCGATCCGGTGCTCAGCCCGGAGATGAAGTCGACCGGCGAGGTGATGGGGATCGACCGCACTTTCGCAATGGCTTTCGCCAAGGCGCAGCTCGGCGCAGGCAACCGCCTGCCGACCGGCGGCGCGGTGTTCGTCTCGGTCAAGGACGGCGACAAGCCGGTGATTCTGCCCGCGGTGCGCAAGCTGGAGGCGCTGGGCTTTACCATCGTCGCAACCGGCGGCACCGCGCGCTACCTGACCCAGCACGGCGTCGCGGTCGAACGGATCAACAAGGTCGCCGAGGGCCGCCCGCACATCGTCGACCGGATCAAGGACGGCGCGATCGCGCTGGTGTTCAACACCACCGAAGGCTGGCAGAGCTTGAAGGACTCGCAATCGATCCGTGGATCGACGCTGACCGGGCGCCTGCCCTACTTCACCACCGCGGCGGCCAGCGTCGCCGCGGCCGAGGCGATCGAGGCTTTGCGGACGGCCCAGCTTGAAGTGCGCTCGCTTCAAGACTACTATGGCTGAAACAGGCGCGTTTCCCTTCCCCTATCAGTGACAGGACGGAGGCCAGCCCGGAGCATCGGGCGGCAGAGGTCGGGTTTTCCCTGAAGCGGGCGAAGCGCCGGGGCGCAACAGAAAGGCGTTATGAATGGCGAGTGTTGACCGTCTGCCGATGCTGGCGGAAGGATTCGAAAGGCTCACCGCGGAGCTCAAGCTGCTGCGCGAGGAACGCCCGAAGATCGTCGAGGCGATCGAGGAGGCGCGCGCCCACGGCGATCTTTCCGAGAACGCCGAGTACCATTCGGCCAAGGAGCGTCAGGGCCAGGTCGAAGCCTCGATCGGCGATCTAGAAGACCGCATCAGCCGCGCCCAGATCATCGATCCGACTTCGCTATCGGGTGACCGGATCGTGTTCGGTGCGACCGTGACCTTGCTGGACGACGACGACAAGCCGATCCGCTACCAGATCGTCGGCCAGACGGAGGCTGACGCCAAAGTCGGCCGGATCAGCTACAATTCGCCCCTCGGCCGCGCGCTCATCGGGCGCAAGGTCGACGACGAGATCGAGGTGACGGTGCCTTCGGGCGACCGGTTCTACGTGGTGAAGAAGATCGAATTCGTTTGATTTTTTCCTCGCCCCGAAGGGGGAAAGGAACTCACTTCATGTCCGGCTCGAGCAACCGGTGCAGGTGGACCACCACGTATTTCATCTCGGCATCATCGACCGTGCGCTGCGCGTGGCTGCGCCACACCTCTTCGGCGCTGGCGAAATCGGGATAGATCCCGACGAGGTCCATCTTTTCCAGATCGACGAAATCGAGGCCGCGCGGATCCTTCACGCGGCCCCCCATGACGAGGTGCATTTTGTTCATGGCGCGGCGCTTTAGGGAAAAGGGCCGATTCCGCAAGGGGGTGCGCCAGCCGGAATCAGTGGCGCGCGCGGGTCTTGAGGTCGCCGATTGCCTTGAGCGCGCTGTCGCTCGCGTCGCGGGCGTTTTTCGCCGCCAGCCCCGCCAATTCGAGCGCCCGCTTGCCGGCGAGCAGGCCCAGATCGGTCGCCTTGCGACCGGCTTGGCTGCTCCGGTCGGCCAAAGACTCGCCAAGGTCTTCCAATTTGTCCTGCCCGACGCGAGCGCCTTCGGCGGTGGCGCTCCACGCCTTGCTGCCAAAGGTCGCGCCCAGTTCGCCTGCGATCGCCGCGAGGCCTAGCGCGCGGCTGCCCAGCTTGCTGCCCCACGACCGGGGGACCAGGCTGGCGGCGATCGCGCCCAGGACCACGCTGCCCGCGAGCAGCGCCAGCGGATGGTCGGCCATGGCCTTTTCGATGAAGCCGGTTTCGCCCGAAGCGCGCTTGCGCGGGGCAGCCTTGGCCTTGCGCGGGGCGCCTTCGCCGCGAACGCGCTTTTGCGAAGCGTCTATCTTGCTGCGGATGCGTGCGGCCCTGGGATCCTTGGGTGAATCCTTGGACGAATCCTTGGGGCTTTCCTTGGGGGTGTCGTTACTCACGAGAACTCTCCTCTGGCCCGTTCGACGTTTCAATCGTCCGCTGGTTCCGCGCCGCCTTCGTCTTCGTCGGCGAACAGCGATGAAAGCGCGCTGCCGATGGGACCGCGCAGCAACCATGCGACCAGCGCCAGGATCGTCCCGGCGACGACGCCCTTGTGCTCGCTTGCCACATCGCGCGCGGTGTCCCACGCCTCCTGGGCTTCTTCGGCGGCCTTGTCCTTGAGCCGTGCGCCGATGCCGTGGGCCGACAGCTCGGTCTTGAGCGTGTCGATATCGGCCTGGACCATCGCCCACGCGGCGTCCCGCAGCGCGCGATACTCGGTCAGGCGGGTGAGATCGCTCATGGCGCCGGGTCCGGTGCGGCCTTGAAGGCCGTCGCCTTGAGCCGCCGCACCCGGCTGCGCGCCACCAGTCCCGAAATCGCCGCGACCAGCAGCAACATCGCCACCACGGCCAGCGTGGCCCAAGCCGCGCCGATCAGCGGAGCTAGCGCAAGTATCGCGCCGAACGCCAGCGCCAGCAGTGCGATGAATGCGCACAGCACCGCCAGTCCGCCCCAGCCGGCAATGCCGCCGATCTGTCCGCCGACATACCCCGCGCGCGCGCTTTGCCAGGCGAGCTCGGCCTCGATCGCGGTGCGGGTATCGACGGCCAGATCCTTGATCCGATCGACGAGCGGACCCGCATCGAGATCCTCCCCCGCTTCCGGCGGAATGCGATCGGGTTCGTCGTCGGCAGGATCACCCATGCCGCGTCCTTGGCCGCGCGCGCGGCGGCGTGTCAATCGAGTCCGCGGAGCGAGCGCCAATCGATCCGGCGCGGATCAATCCTTCGAGCCGCCGCGAAACATCCGCGCCAGGAAGAAGCCGGCGACGGCGGCGATACCGACCGCGGCGCCCGGGCTCTCCTTGACGAACCGCCGGGCATCGTCGCCCAGTTCGTTGAGGTCCTTGGCGTCGAGCTTCGCACCGGCCTCCTGGATCGTGCGCGCGGCGCTGCGGGCATAATCGCCGTACTGCTTGCCCAACTTGTCGTCGATCGTGGCTGCTGCGTCGGAAACGGTCTTGCTGAGCGTGGCGAGGCCGTCGCTGGCGCGGGTCTTACCGTCCTGCGCCAGCCGCGCTGCGCGCTGCCGGGCCTGCTCGCCGACGTTCTTGGCTTCGTCGACCCAGTCGGCCGTCCCGGCCGTGGCGCTCTTGCGATACTGGCTGCCCTTGTTGAGCGCCTCGGTTTTGAGCGCGGCGACGCCGGCCTTGGCTTCCTCGATCGCCGCGTTGAAGCGCGAACGGGCCTCGGCGCGCGGCGCGGGCTTGGCCGATGCGCCGTTACCGCGGGCGGCTGCCGCCGGCTTGCGCGGGCGGGCCGTCTTTGCGGCAGGCTTGGCTGCCGGCTTGGTGGGCTTGGCGGCCTTGGCCGCGGCGGGCTTGCGCGGACGCGGGGTCGCGGCCGGCTTGGCGGGGGTATCGGTGGTGTCGGCCATGGATGTTTCCTTCTTGCCCAGCGTTGCGGCCCTGCCGTGCGCGGAATGCGCGGGAACGCCTGAATGTAATGCAAACCGGGGATGCAGCAAGGGCCGCCCCGGTTGCCCCATCGTTGCGACCCTGAACGCGCCTTGCCTGCCAAGGTTCCAGCCGATAGGGGGCGGGCGCCAAACGTCCGGAGCCTTCATGACCGCGATCATCGACGTCCACGCCCGCCAGATCCTCGACAGCCGGGGCAACCCCACGGTGGAGGTCGATATCCTGCTCGACGACGGCAGCTTGGGCCGTGCCGCGGTCCCTTCGGGCGCTTCGACCGGCGCGCACGAAGCGGTCGAGCTGCGCGACGGCGACAAGTCCCGCTATCTCGGCAAGGGGGTGACCAAGGCGATCGCCGCGGTCAACGGCGAGATCGCCGAGGCGATCCTCGGGCTCGATGCCGAGGACCAGCGCGACCTCGACCGCGCGATGATCGACCTCGACGGTACCCCCAACAAGGCGCGGCTGGGCGCAAACGCGATCCTGGGTGTAAGCCTGGCCACGGCCAAGGCGGCGGCGGCGGCCCGAGGGCTTCCGCTCTACAGCTATGTCGGCGGGGTTTCCGCGCATGTTCTGCCAGTGCCGATGATGAACATCATCAACGGCGGCGAGCACGCCGACAACCCGATCGATTTCCAGGAGTTCATGATCGTCCCGCTCGGTGCGCCGACGCTGGCCGAAGGCGTGCGCTGGGGCGCGGAAGTGTTCCACACGCTCAAGAAGGGCCTCCACGACAAAGGCCTGGCGACCGCGGTGGGCGACGAGGGCGGCTTTGCCCCCAACCTGGCCAGCACCCGCGCCGCGCTCGATTTCATCATGGCCTCGATCGAACAGGCCGGGTTCAAGCCGGGCAGCGAAGTCGCGCTCGCGCTCGACTGCGCGGCGACCGAGTTCTTCCGGGACGGCAAGTACGAGATCTCGGGCGAGGGCCTGAGCCTGTCACCCGTCGCGATGGCGGACTATCTGGCCGCGCTCGCCGCCGACTACCCGATCGTCTCGATCGAGGACGGGATGAGCGAGGACGATTTCGAGGGCTGGAAGGCGGTCACCGACAAGCTGGGAGCGACCGTCCAACTGGTCGGCGACGACTTGTTCGTGACCAACCCTGAGCGGCTGCGGATGGGGATCGGCAAGGGCCTCGCCAACTCGCTGCTGGTGAAGGTCAACCAGATCGGCACGCTGTCCGAAACGCTCGAGGCGGTGAGCATTGCGCAGCGCGCCGGCTATACCGCAGTCATGAGCCACCGTTCGGGCGAGACCGAGGATTCGACCATCGCCGACCTCGCGGTCGCGACCAACTGCGGCCAGATCAAGACCGGCTCGTTGGCCCGCTCGGACCGGCTGGCCAAGTACAACCAGTTGATCCGGATCGAGGAAGAACTGGGCGAAGCGGCGGTCTATGCCGGGGCGGGGGCGTTCGCACGGCTGGGATGACCGCGTAGCGGGGCAAGGAACTCGGATATGGCGCGTATTCTGATGGTCGGCATCGATCCCGACCTGGTCGATTTCTCCGATCCGGCATTGCCACCCGGCGTCACCGTGGAGGTTATCCGTTCGGGAATCGTCTCGGGGCTCGCCGATTTGCGCAACGCGGGCCACGATGCCGACCAGTTGTACATCCCGCCCGATCCGCTCGCATTGGACGGCCTGCGTGCAAAGCTGGCGGAGCAGCCCGTGGATTGCGTGATCATCGGGGGAGGGGTGCGGATACCACCGCGCAATCTCGCCTTGTTCGAGGCTGTGCTGAACGCGATCGGCAGCGCTACCCCGACCCCGGCGATCGCGCTGGTTTCGCGTCCCGACGAAGCGTTGCAAGCGGTCGGGCGCGCGCTGCGGTAGCTGGGCGATCCAACGAAAACTGCAAACCGCGGAACCCAATCGACCAACGGCATTTGTTACATCGGCAACCGGTCTCTAAAGGGCTGGGCGATGTTGCGCGCCCGGTGCGCGCCTGCACGAGAGGATTCTCCATGAACCGCAAGACTTTGCTCGCCGCCGTGCTGCTCGGCGCGACCGCCCTCGCCGGACCTGTCGCCTGCAAGATGGCGGGGACCGACACCGCCGCGGTTGCGCCCGGCACCGAGGCCGGGATCAAGCTGGCCTCGATGGACAAGACCATCAAGCCCGGCGACGACTTCAACGCCTATGCCAACGGCAACTGGGAGAAGACCACCGAGATTCCCGCCGACCGTTCGGACACCGGCGCGCACTTCGTCGCGTTCCAGGAGACCGAGCGCCAGCAGAACGAACTGCTCTCGGGCATTCTCAAGAGCTCGCCCGCAGCGGGCAGTAACGAGGCCAAGATCAAGGACTACTATACCGCCTACATGGATCAGGCGGGAATCGACGCGGCCGGCCTCGCGCCCGTCCAGGGCGATCTCGCCCGTTTTTCCTCGATCACCGACAAGGCGCAGCTCTCCAAAGTGCTCGGCGAACAGACCCGGGTGGATGTCGACATCTTCAACTCGACCGACCTGCGCACCGAGAACCTGTTGGGATTGTTCGTCACCCAGGCGCTGACCACAAACGAGGTCGTGCCCTACATCCTCCAGGGCGGCCTGGGCATGCCCGAGCGCGAATACTACCTGTCGAACGATCCAAAGATGGTCGACCTCAGGGCCAAATACAAAACCTACCTCGTCGACATGCTGACCGCGGCGGGGATGACCGACGCACCGGCGCGGGCGCAGCGGATCTTCGATCTCGAGACCAAGATCGCGCGGGCCCACGCCGACCAGGTCGCGGTCAACGATTTCGCCAAGAACGGCACGCTGTGGCAACGCGCCGATTTCGCCACCAAGGCGCCCGGGATCGATTGGGACGCCTATTGGGCCGCCGCCGGGCTTCCCCAGCAGCAGACTTTCGCCGCCTACAATCCCGGCGCGATCTCCGGACTTTCGGCGCTGGTCGCCTCCGAGCCGCTCGACGCGTGGAAGGACTGGCTGGCGTTCCACCAGATCAATTCGAACTGGGAGGTGCTGCCGGCGAAGATCGATAACCTCCACTTCGCGTTCTACGGCACCGCGCTGGCGGGCACCCCGCAGCAGCGCCCGCGCGACAAGCGGGCGCTGGCCGCGCTCAACGTCGATCTCGGCGATGCGCTGGGCAAGGCCTATGTCGACAAGTACTTCCCCGCCTCGGCCAAGGCGACGGTCGAGGGCATGGTCGGCCACATCAAGGACGCCTTCGCCAAGCGGGTGGAGGGGATCACCACGCTCGCGCCCGAAACCAAGAAAGAGGCTTTGGCCAAGGTCAAGACGATTGTCGTCGGGGTGGGCTATCCCGACAAGTGGCGCGATTTCTCAGGCTACAACGCCGATGCGAAGAACGCCTACGCCAACCGCATCGCCGCGGTGAAGGCGAACACGGCGGTGCAGCTCGCCAAGCTCGGCAAGCCGATGGACCGCAACGAATGGTGGATGAACCCGCAACTGGTCAACGCGGTCAACCTGCCGGTGCAGAACGCGCTCAACTTCCCCGCCGCGATTCTCCAGCCGCCTTTCTTCGATCCCAAGGCGGATCCGGCCTACAACTACGGCGCGATCGGCGCGGTAATCGGGCACGAGATCAGCCACAGCTTCGATTCGAGCGGCGCCTTGGTCGATTCGACGGGCAAGCTGCGGACCTGGTTCACCCCGGAGGATCTCAAGAACTTCGAGAAGCAGACGAAGGCGCTGGCCGATCAGTATTCGGCTTACGCCCCGTTCCCCGACCTGCATCTCAACGGCGAAGCCGAATCGGGTGAGAACGTCGCCGACGTGGTCGGACTGCAGGCCGCTTACGATGCCTATCGCGAGTCGCTGGGCGGCAAGGAGCCACCGGTGATCGACGGCTTCACCGGCGACCAGCGCTTCTTCATCGCCTTTGCCCAGAGCTGGGCCACCAAGATGCGCGACGAAGCATTGCGTGGGCGCGTGGCGACCGACGGCCACGCCCCGGGGCAGTACCGCGCGCAGACGGTGCGCAACATCGACGCCTGGTACACCGCGTTCGACGTCAAGCCGGGCGACAAGCTGTACCTGGCGCCGGACAAGCGGGTGAAGATCTGGGGGTGACGTCGATACCAACTCCTCTCCCCATGCGGGAGAGGATAGCGGCGCCTGCCGCGCCAGCGGCTAGCAGGACTTGGTGAGGGGGCGAGGCCGGGCGCCACGCCTCACCCCCCTTCACTTCGCTCCGCCCTCGAGGCTTCGTATCCTCTTCCGCAAAGGGAGAGGGAATAGGATGGCTACGCCTTCCCCGCCTCGACCTCCTCCTTCGCCTCTTCCGCCAGTTCGTCCGCCCGCTCGATCTCGCGCTTCTTCTTCGGGCTGAGCAGGAATTGCCAGACGCCGTAGAGGTTGATCAGCAGGAGGATGCCGTTCTGCACCGCGATCGGCATGCCGTCCTTGGCAGTCAGGCCCGAGACGATCCACGCCACGGACACCACGCTGAACAGGACGAAGCCCCACCCGGTGATGCGACGGCCGAAGTCGCCGGCGATCAGTGCAGCGGCGATGATCGCGCCGATCGCGCCGGTCCATTCGAGCGGTCCGTTCATCTGCGGGTCTCCCCCATGCCGGTTGCTCCAAGCGTCTGCTGTCCATAAGGTTCCGGCACAAAAGACTTTTGGGGGAGAGAATTCATCGCGAACGCCGCGTTTCCAGCGAGCCCCGCGCAAGTCGACGCCCGCTGGCTGACCGAGGCCTTGCGCCGCGCCGGCGCGCTCGAGCGCGGCGCCGTCGCCACGGTCGATTGGCAGCCGATCGGCACCGGCCAGGTCGGGGACAGCGCGCGTTTCGCCCTGACTTACGACCAGCCCGGCGCGGGCCCGGCGACGCTGGCCGGCAAGTTCCCCGCCGCCGACCCGACCAGCCGCCAGACCGCGGTCACTCACGGACTCTATGCCAAGGAGGTCGCGTTCTACGGCGAATTGGTGGATGGCTTGAGGATCCGCACCCCGCGCGCGCTGGCGGCGCAAATCAGCGACGACGGCGGCAGTTTCGTTCTGCTTTTCGAAGATCTCGGACCGGCCCGTGGCGGGAACCAGCTTGCGGGATGCTCGCTGGCCGATGCACGGCAGGCGGTAAGCCAGCTGGCCGGGCTGCACGCGCCAAGTTGGGGCGATACCGGGATGACGGGGCGGCCGTGGCTGGCGGCACGGCCCGGTTCGCTCGAAGCGCTAAGCCAGGCCTATCCCCTTGCCACGCAGGTCTTCGCCGAACGCTACGCCGGCCAGCTCGCCCCCGAACTGATGGACATCTGCCACGGCCTCGCCGCGCGGATCGACCGCTGGTTCGGCCGCACCATCGCCCAGCCGTGCCTGGTCCACGGCGATTACCGCCTCGATAACATGCTGTTCGAGATCAAGGGCGGCGCCGAACCGCTGGGCGTGCTCGATTGGCAGACCCTTACCGTGGGCAGCGGGCTGACCGACCTGGCCTATTTCATCGGCGCCGGGGTGGGGACGACACTGGCCGCCCACGAGGACGAGTTGGTCGCGCTCTATCTCTCGACGATGGCCGCGAATGGGGTCCGGCTGGCGCGCGACGCGGTATGGGACGATTATCGCCGCGGCGCGCTCCACGGGGTATCGACCGCGGTGTTCAGCGCCGCCTTCGTCGAGCGCACCCCGCGCGGCGACGCGATGTTCCTCGACATGGCGCGCGGGGCTTGCCAGCTTGCATTGAAGCACGACAGTCTGGGCGCGCTGTAGGTTGGCCCCTCGACTTCGCTCGACACGAGCGGAAAAGGGTGTTCCAATCTGGCTGAGCGCAGCTTCTAGGGGCAGGAAATGCTGAGCAAGGGCGACGATTATCCGCTGCACCAGACCGCCGAGCCGATCGCCTTTTCGGGCACCGACCGCAATTTCTATGACCGCTATTTCTTCAATGGATACAATCCCGACGGTTCGGGCTTCTTCGCGCTGGCGTTCGGCATCTATCCGCACCTCGACGTTGCCGACGCGCACTTCTGCGCGATCCGCGACGGCCAGCAGCACTGCCTGCACGCCAGCCGCGAGCTTGGGATGGAGCGGATGGACCTGACCGTCGGGCCGATCCGGATCGAGGTGATCGAGCCGCTCCGCAAGCTGCGGATCATTGTGGCCGAGCACAACGGGATCGCCGCCGACATCGTTTTCACCGGCCGCGCCTT
Organism: Novosphingobium sp. Gsoil 351; assembly: GCF_009707465.1. NCBI lineage: Bacteria > Pseudomonadati > Pseudomonadota > Alphaproteobacteria > Sphingomonadales > Sphingomonadaceae > Novosphingobium > Novosphingobium sp. Gsoil 351. Next base: position 911,687 of record NZ_CP046120.1, on the reverse strand, counting down.
CCCGCTGGAAGAACCGCGGTTTACCCGCCGGATCGGGCCGCGCGCGTTCATGGACTACACGCGGATGACCCAGAACGGGCGCTATGAAGGATGGATCGAGATCGACGGGCGGCGCGAGGCGATCCAGCGCGCCTGCACCGGCACCCGCGACCGCTCGTGGGGCGTCCGCCCGATCGGCGTCGCCGACGCGCAGCCGCACACCGGAGCGCGCCCGACCGGGTTCTTCTGGCAGTGGACCCCGATGAACTTCGCCCGCCACAGCGTGTTCTTCCACCTCAACGCCGATGGCGACGGACCGCCGTGGAACCTGCGCGCCGCCGTCGTACCTGACGGGGCCGGGCCGCACGGCTGGTTCGAGACGTCGGCGGCGCGAATGGAAGCGCCGCTGATTCAGGGCACCCGCTGGCCCGCGCGCGGCGAACTGACCATCGACACCGCCGACGGGCCGCTTTCGGTTACGCTCGAGCCGCTCGGCCGCTTCTATATGCGCGGGCTGGGCTACACCTCGCCCAAGTGGAACCACGGCCTCCACCACGGCGCGCTCGACGTGGAGCGCGAGGATTTTGCCATCGCCGCGCAGGATCCCGCGCGGGTCGACAATTTCCACGTCCAGATCCCCTGTCGCGCGGTGCTCGGCGGGAAGGAGCAGGGCGTCGGCGTGTTCGAGCAGTTGGTTTTGGGGATCAACACCCGGCTCGACTTCAAGACCCCCGGCGACGTGGCGAAGTAAGGCGGGTCAGCCCGCCGCGGCAGTCAGCAGATCGAGGTGTTCGCGCGACAATTCCAGCGTTGCGCTTTCGATCAGCGTCGCAAGCTGTTGGGGCGAGCGCGCGCTGGCGATCGGTGCCGGGATATGCGGCTGGGCGCGCAGCCACGCCAGCGCGATCGCGGGCAGGCTGGCGCCTGTCTCGGCCGCGACCCGGTCGAGCGCGGCGAGCACGGGCGAACCCTTGGCCATGAAGTCCTTGACCCGATAGCTGCGGTCGCCCTTGAGATCGGCGGGATCGCGGTACTTGCCGCTGAGATAGCCCGCGGCGAGGCCGAAGAACGGCAGCAACGGGATGCCGTGGCGGGCGCAGAGCGCTTGCAGGTCCGGCTCGAAGTCGCCTCGTTCGACGAGGTTGTACTGGTTCTGTAAAACGCTGAACGGCTCCGCGCCCGTTCGCTCAGCCGCCTCCAACGCGGCGGACAATCGCCCGGCCGTAAACTTGGAGGCGCCCAGCGCGCGGACCTTGCCCGATTTGATCGCGCCGTCGAACGCGCCCACGATGTCGTCGATCGGCAGGTCGGTAAAGTCCTGATGGGCGTAATACAGATCGATTGTTTCGCTGCGCAGGCGTTCGAGCGATTCGTCGAGCGAGCGCAGCACGCGCGCCGCCTCGTAGAGTTCCTTGCTCCCCATCATCCCGGTCTTGGTGTGGATCAGCATTTCGGAGCGAACCCCGCGCGATTCGAGCCACTGGCCGATCAGCTTTTCGGATTCGCCGCCCTTGTTGCCGGGGACCCAGGCCGAATAGACGTCGGCGGTGTCGATCATCCGCCCGCCCGCCTCGTAAAACGCGTCGAGCACGGCGAAGCCGTCATCGCCTTTCGCGGTCCATCCGAACACGTTGCCGCCCAAGACCAGCGGCAGGCCGCCGATCGCCGGATGCTCCGTCACGCGAACTTCTGCTTTAGCGCGAGCAGCGCAATGGCCGCCTTGGCCGCCTCGCCGCCCTTGTCCTTTTGCGCCGGGTCGGCGCGGACCAGCGCCTGATCCTCGTTCTCGACGGTGAGGATGCCGTTGCCGACGGCAACCCCGTCCATGGTCAACGCCATGATCCCACGCGCGCTTTCGCCGGCGACGATCTCGAAGTGATAGGTTTCGCCGCGGATGACGACGCCGATGGCGACAAAGCCATCGTAACCGCCGCCCTCGTCCGCCAGCGCGATCGCGCCGGGAATTTCCAGCGCACCGGGCACGGTGACGACCTCGGCCTCGTGCCCGGCCTGCTTCAGCGCCGCCTTGGCGCCGGCGATCAGCATGTCGTTGAGGTGGTCGTAGAAGCGCGCTTCCACGATCAAGAACTTGGCCATTATTCGCCTCCGGTGCCGGGAATTGGACGTTCGCCGACAATCGACAGGCCATACCCATCCAGGCCGACCAGCGTGTGGTGGGTGTTGGTCAGCAGGATCATGTCGTGGACGCCCAGCTCGGATAGGATCTGCGCGCCGCCGCCATAATCGCGCAGTTCCTCAACCTCGGGTGCTCCTGCGCCCTTGCCCTCTGCACGCAGTTCGATGAAGCGGGTGACCGGGCCCTGGTGAGGCTTGTTGATCAGCACGAGCACGCCCGAACCGGCTTCTGCGATCGCCTCCATCGAATGCGAGAGCAGCCCGGAACGCTCGTTATCCTCGCCGAACACATCGACGAAGATCGACATCGTGTGCATCCGCACCAGCGTCGGCACGGTCGGGTCGATCCTGCCTTTGACCAGTGCGATGGTTTCGCTGCTGCTGGCCTTGTTGAAGAAGGTGATCGCGCGCCACTCCCCGCCCCAGCGGCTGGTGAAGGTCATTTCGGCGCGGCGCTCGATCAGGTGGTCGTGCTTTCGGCGATAGGCGATCAGATCGCGGATCGTCCCGATCTTGAGATCGTGGAGCCTCGCGAACGACAGCAGGTCGTCCATCCGCGCCATCGTTCCGTCGTCCTTCATGATCTCGCAGATCACCCCCGCGGGGGTGAGGCCGGCGAGCCGGGCGATGTCGACCGACGCCTCGGTATGCCCGGCGCGGACCAGGACCCCACCTTCGCGCGCGACCAGGGGGAAGACGTGGCCTGGGGTCACGATGTCGCCGGCGCCCTTGGTAGCGTCAATCGCGACCGACACGGTGCGCGCCCGGTCGGCGGCGGAGATGCCGGTGGTGACCCCCTCGCGCGCCTCGATCGAGGTGGTGAAGGCGGTCTCGTGGCGGGTGCCGTTGGCGCGGCTCATCAGCTCGAGCCCAAGCTGATCGACCCGCGCCTTGGCCAGCGCCAGGCAAATCAGCCCGCGGCCGTGGGTGGCCATGAAGTTGATCGCGTTGGGGGTAGCCATCTGCGCGGGGATGATCAGATCGCCCTCGTTCTCGCGGTCTTCGTCGTCGACCAGGATGAACATTCGCCCATTGCGCGCCTCGTCGATGATCTCCTCGATCGGGACCAACGAGGGGGTGTCGTCGTTCGAGAACAGGAACCGTTCCAGCTTGCCGAGGGTGTCGGCGGTGGGGTTCCAGGCGTCGTCAGTCAGGTCGCGCAGGGTGTTGGCGTGGAGCCCCGCGGCGCGGGCTAGGCCCGAACGGGACATTCCGCCGTCGGTGACGAGGCGGCGGACGCGATCGATGAGTTGCGTAGACATATGCCGACCATGTCACATCACGATGTGATTTCCAACACCAAAGAATCACATCAAAACGGAAAGTTGGCAGGTTAACTTGTCGGTTCCGGCGATCCCGTCCCGGCACAGCCGCGGCGAATCGCTGGATATCCGGTGGACGGCGCGCCATGGTATGGTCAACCCGAGGTTAACGCATGACCCGATTTGCTCCCCCGCCTTCGCGCAGCACCCTGTGGACTGGAACCGGGATCTCGCTGGCCGCGGCGGCGTTCGTATCGACGCTGGTGCTGCTCGAGGGCCTGCCTTCGCGCGGCGATGCCGCAGCGCCTGCGGTGGCGCGCACGGCGCTCGCGCTTAAGCCCGCCCCCACTCCCGTCGCCCAGTTCACCGTCAAGCGGATCCTGCCGATCCAGGGGGCCATCAAGTACGGCGAGTGGCACTGGGATGAGCGGGGCGCGCCCGCGGCCGGGACCACGATCGTGACCGTCGATCTCAAGGCCAATGTGCTTTCGGTGTTCCGCGACGGTTACGAGATCGGGGCGACCGCGATCCTCACAGGCTATGGCGACAAGCCGACCCCGCTCGGCGTGTTTCCGATCACCGAAAAGGACAGGACGCACGTCTCGACACTCTATGATGCGCCGATGCCCTATATGCTGCGGCTGACCAACGACGGGGTCTCGATCCACGCGACCAAGGTCGAGAACGGCTATGTTACACACGGCTGCGTCGGGGTGCCCGAAGGCTTCGCCGCCAAGCTGTTCGCAGCCGCGCGCCTGGGCGACCGGGTGATCGTCACCGACGGGGCGACGATGGGCCTGGGCGACGCGATCATCTGAATGCGGGCAGGGTCGCCTGCGCCGACTTGCACCTGATATTGTTCGTGTTATGTTCTCAAACCGAATCGTGGTGGGAGAGCTGAGATGCCGACTGGACGCTGCCATTGCGGAGCCGTTCGTTATTCCGTTGATGGTGAGATGAAACACCACGCAGTTTGCCACTGCGAGGATTGCCGTCGCTGCGCCGGGGCGTTGCAGGTGCCATGGATCGCCTTTTCGCCCGAGGAACTCACGGTCACCGAGGGCCGTCCCAAGGTCTACCGATCGTCCGAGCATGGCCGGCGCCATTTCTGCGGCGATTGCGGGACAGGGCTGTTCTATTTCAACGAGGTCATGCTCCCCGGCATCGTCGACATCCAGTCAGCAACGCTCGACGACCCGGAGGCATTCGCTCCGCAGGCGCATATCCAGGTCGCCGAGAGCCTGGCGTGGGAAAGCGGGCTGGAGGCACTGCCCAAGTTTGATCGGTATCCGGGCTGAAGTCGTTCTCCCGGCGGCGCTACTCCGCCGCCGCTTCCACCTCGTCGCTCTCGTTCGCCTGGCGCGCCCACATCTCCTCGTAGAGTCCGTCGCGGCGGAGAAGGTCGAAGTGCCTTCCGCGTTCCGCCAACCGTCCCTGGTCGAGCACGAGGATCGTATCGGCATCGGCGATGGTCGAAAGGCGGTGGGCGATCGAAATCGTGGTGCGGTGCTCGGCCACTGCCCGCAGGGTCGAGAGGATCTCCTGCTCGGTGCGGCTGTCGAGCGCGCTGGTGGCTTCGTCGAACAGCAGGATCGGCGGGTTTTTGACCAGCGTCCGGGCGATCGCCACGCGCTGTTTCTCGCCGCCCGATAGCTTGAGCCCGCGCTCGCCCACTTCGGTGTCGAAGCCTTGCGGCAGACGGTTGATCAGCTCGGAAATCGCGGCGCCCTTCGCGGCCGCCTCTACTTCCATCATCCCCGCACCATCGCGGCCGTAGGCGATGTTGTAGCCGATGGTGTCGTTGAACAGCACGCTGTCCTGCGGGACGATGCCGATCGCCGCGCGCAGCGACTGCTGGGTCACCCCGGCGATGTCCTGGCCGTCGATTAGGATGCGCCCGCGCCACGGATCGTAGAACCTGAACAGCAGCCGCGCGATCGTGCTCTTGCCCGCGCCCGAAGGACCGACGATCGCCACCCGGTGGCCCGCGGGAACCTCGAACGACAGCCCGTGGAGGATCGTGCGGTCCTCTTCATAGCCGAACCACACGTCCTCGAACGCCACCAGCGGGCGGCGGACAACCAACGCGGGCGCGCCGGGGGCGTCCTGGATCTCGACCTCGGTGTCCATCAGGCGGAACATCTCGGCCATGTCGATCAGCCCCTGGCGGATCGTGCGATAGACCATGCCCAGCATGTCGAGCGGGCGGAATAGCTGGGTGAGGTAGGTGTTGACGAACACCAGGTCGCCCACCGTCAGCCGGCCTTGGCTCCAGCCCCACACGGTATACGCCATCGCCCCGGCCATAAGCAGGTTGAGGATCAGCGCCTGGGCGATGTTGAGCAGGCCCAGGCTGTTCTCGCTCTTGACCGCGGCGTCGGCCCATTCGCGCATCGAGCGGCCGTAGCGCTCCTCCTCGCGCGCTTCGGCCCCGAAGTATTTGACCGTCTCGTAGTTGAGCAGCGAATCGACCGAGCGCCCCAGAGCCTGCCCGTCGAGCCGGTTCATCTGCTCGCGCAGCTTGGTCCGCCATTCGGTGATGATCCGGGTGGTCACGATGTAGGCGACGACCGAGAGCAGCGTCGCCACGACCAGTCCCAGCCCGAAGTGGGTATAGAAGATGATCGTGACCGCGACCAACTCGATCACCGTGGGGGCGATGTTGAACAGCAGGAAATAGAGCATCACGTCGATGCTCTTGGTCCCGCGGTCGATGGTCTTGGTCACCTCGCCGGTGCGGCGGGCGAGATGGAAGCGCAGCGACAGGCGGTGGAGGCGGTGGAACACATCGACCGCCAGCGCGCGGGTCGCGTCCTGGCCGACGCGTTCGAACACGATGTTACGCAGGTTGTCGAAAACCACCCCGCTGAACCGGCCTCCGGCATAGGCCAACACGAACGCCAGCGCGACGTTCAGCGCGCCGCTGCCCCTCACGCTCATGGCGTCGATCGCGTTCTTGTAGAAGAACGGCAGGGTCAGGACGATCGCCTTGCTCGCCAGCACCAGCAACAGGGCGCCGGCGATCCGCCAGCGCAGAGCGGGATTGTCGTGCGGCCACAGATACGGGACGAACCGCCGCAGGGTGCGCCAGCCCTCGTGGCCGGCGTCGAGGTTGGTTGCGGTATCGGGAGGCATCGCGCGAGGAGATAGGTGCTGGGCGGAAGAGCGCCAATCGCTAAATCGGCCAATCGCAAATTCGGATTACCGCGCGAGCGGGATCAGCCGCGAATGCGCGTTCCGGTCTTCGCGTCGGACGAGGGCAAGTCGAACAGGATCTTCTTCTCCTGGAAATCGATCGCCACCCGCTGGAACGCACGCAGCTGGCCCATGCCGAGCAGCAGCGCGGGTTTGTCGCCGAGGTTGAGCCGCTCGAACGGCGGCGCGTCGGCGAACATCATCGCAAGGTTGGAGAAGTCGAGGTTGCCGATCGTCACCCGCCGCGCAAACACCAGGTCGGCGGCGATCTCCTGCCCAGTGACCGAGGTCAGGGTGGTGCGCTCGGGCGCGCGTCGCCGTGCCATCGCGCGTTGCAGCGCGCGGTTCCCGATCGTCCCCTGCGCGCCGGTATCGATGACCACGTCAGTCTTGATCCCGTCGACCAGGGCGTTGGTCATGATCAACTGATCGCCGCGGCGCCGGGCGCGGACGACGATCTCGTAGCCATTGTTGCCACCCAGCTCTCGCGCAGTGGCAACCGCTATCAGATTGCGCTTGAAATCGATCAGCACCCGCTGGTTTTGCAAGCCGTCGAGGCCGATGATACCGTCGGCGCCGATATGCTGGCCTTCGAGTAGCGGGGCGGACAGGTCGTAAAAGCTACGGCTGCCGAGCTTGACTTCAGCGACGTCGACTAGGTCGACCGCGAGCGATCCAGCGACCCCGACCATCGTCGCCCGGCCCGAAGGGACTAGCCCGAGCCGGTCGGCGAGTCCGCGGGCCAACACGGTCCGCTCGGCGCCGGTGTCGATCAGGAAATCGTAGGGACCGTTATTGCCGATCCGCACAGGCACAGTCATGCGGTCGCTGGAATCGCGGACCGCCTTGATGACGTCGACCGACACTGCCTCACTCGTCGCATTCTGCCCGGCGGCGATTGGCAGAACGCTCAGCAACGAAAGCGGCGCGGCCGCGGCGATCAGAAGACTTGGCATGTGGCAATCCTCTCCACCTGCGATCATATCAGCGCAGCGCGCCTCACGCCATGCCGATCGCCGTTCCCGACCGTCTGTGCGCCGACTTCGCGGCCATGTTCAGTATGCGAGAAAGAACGGGTCGTCGGCGAGGGAGAGCTTGCGTGCAAACCAGGCGCCGCTGGCACGCGCTTTGGCGCAATCGTCCGCGCCCAGCACCGCGGGGCTTGCCGCGCCCGGTTGCCACCGAATGAACCGCCGGTTGCTTGCGATGCGCGACGCGAACCGGGACGCGACGATCGTTGGAATCACGTGCTCGTCGGCGCAGACGGTGCCGACAAGGCGGTGATTCCGGAGCGCGGCGTCGAGCTCGCAGAATACGACTTCGGCGACGTCGCGCGGCAGCGACCACCAGGTCGAACCCTTGTGCCATGGCCCCCACGGGTGCGACCGGCGCCGCGGCACCAGCGAACTGAGGCGCCGGAGCGCCTGTGCGGCATGCCAGGCACCGAAGTTGTCCGGATTGGGGCGCAGCCAGCGGGCGTCGAGCCGGAACGCGTCCATCCGTTCGCTTTGAAGATGGGGGACGGCTTCGATGAAACACTCTGCATCGGCGGCGCGCGCGGCTATCTCGTCACGCGACGCCACCGGCCAATCTAACCCGCTGACGAGGTGGAGCAAATCGCACGGTCCGGCCAACGCCGCGCGAAGCAAGACGCGGATCGCCGCCACCTGGCTGACGTGGCCCCAGCGCACGGCGACCGGCCGGGGCACCACCTCGATCTTGGTCAGTTCGCGCAGAACGTCGCCCCATCCATCGGCCCAGAGAGCGCTTTTGGCATCGAGATGAACGATGACCCGGTCGCCTGCATCCTCGCGCAGCATCCGCTCGGCTAGCGAGCGAAGCTGCTCGGGCGCTTCGTGCGCCATGATCAGCGTGGCGATGCGCATGGCCGGTGCGCCTCAGCGCACCGCCGGGCGGCGCCCGGGCTTCAGCGGCGTGGCGACCTGGCGGGCCAGTTCGAGCAGCTCGGCGAAGGCCGGATGCGATGTCACCGCCAGCGTCACGGACCAGCACGCTACGCCTGCCAGAGCGCAAAGCAGCAGCGTGGCCAGGTCGATCGTCGCTGGGGATTGCCAGTAGCGATAGGTGGCCGCCATCGGAGCCAGGGCTGCCAGGGTCCCCAAGGCGCTCTTCAGGTAAGTCGAAAGCAACGCGCGGACGTCGAACCGGACGACCTCGTGAAGAAAGCGCCCGTAGAGTGCGATCCACGCCGCCGCATAAACGACGCGTGACGCCGCGGCGCCCAGAACGCCCCAATAGCTGCCCGCCGCCAACAGCGCGATCGACAGGACAGTGTCGGCGATATTGAACGCGAGCAAGCGGTCCATCCGGCCCATCAGGATCGGCATATCGATGTGCAGGGGCAGGGCGATGATGAGCATCTCGGCGATCGCGATCAGCGTGAGCAGTGGTGCGACGCCGGCCCACGCGGGTCCGTACAAAAGTCGCACCAGAGGCTCGGCGGCGAGCGCGAGCCCGGCCATGCCAGGCCAGATCACCGCCGAGTACCCGGCGCAGACGCGGAGGTACGCGGGTCCGAGCGGTTCCCCGCGGTCGCGAATCCGGGCGAAGGCCGGGAAGAACACGCTGCCGATCGCTCCGGAGATCAGCACGCGGAACTGGTCGGCCAGGGCCGCGGCACGGCTATAGATCCCGGTCGCGGCAAGACCGAGCAGCTTGCCGATGATGAGATCGGGCGAGCGCGTGCCCAGCGCCCCGGTGAGGTACAGCGCGCTCGATCGGCTTCCGAAGCCGAGGACCGCGCGCAGCCCGTCGAGGCGGAACGGCCACGGCGGGGCCGGACGCAGCGCCTGCGCGACGAGGCCGCGGGCCACTCCGCTGGCGACGGTCGCCCAGGCGAGCGCGAAGCTCGACCAGCCGGCGGCCGCCAGTCCCAGACCGACTAAGGCCTGCGCCAGCGCACCGGCCACGTTCACCGTGAAATGACCGCGGAACTGCATCGCCCGCCCCATCAAGGCGAGCGGCACCACCGCGAGCGGAAGAAAGAGATAGCTCGAGGCGATGATCCACAAGATCGGAGCGAGATCCGGCTGTGCATACAGATGTGCCAACGGCCACGCCGCAAGCGCGATCACGCCCGCCACGGCGAAGCTGAAGATCATGCCGACCGAGCTGCACCGCGCGATCTCGTCCGCATCCAGACGCGCTAACCCGGAGATATACCGCGAAAGACCAAAGTCCTGAAGCACGGCGACCAGCATCGCAGCGGCAAGCGCGATCGAGAACAGTCCGACCTCGGCCGGGCCGAGGAAGAACCGCGAGATGATCACCGAAGCGGCAAACTGGATCGCGAACGACAGGTACTGCCCCGCCATCGCCCACATTGCAGCGCCGCGCACGGTCATCGCCGGCGGCTCGCGCGCGGTTGGATCGGCGCCGAACGAAGCGTCGCTCACCGCGCGATCACCCGGCGACAAGCGTGGCGGCGAGACGGGCGGCGCGGCGGGGTTCGCCGAAGCGGACCAGCCGCGCGACGGTTCGCCACATGCCATCGCGCCGCCCGCCTTCGCGCAAGTGCTGGCACAGCAGTTCGAAGCCGTGGTCGCGCAACCCGGTATGCGAATAGAGCAGGGCGGGCGCCACGCGCGCGCGGACGGCGCTGGCAAGGCCGGCCCGACCGAGCATCGCGTCGAGCTCGTCGAGCGGGGGGAGGGCATCGAGATCGGCGGTCGGATCGGGCAGGCCCGCCTGGCGCATCTCGTAGGCGAGGTGGGCGATGGCCGCGCCGATCTGCTGCTCGGTGGCGTGGCGGCTCGAAACCTGGCCGGGATAGTGGCGATAGCGGATCAGGCGCTCCGGGATGTTGGCGAGGCGCGTCACCGAGGCCAGGCGCAGCCACAGGTCGAGGTCCTCGCAATGGCGGAACGCGGCGTGATACCCGCCCACGCCCCGCACGGCGTCGCGGCGAAACATCACCGCCGGGTGGCACAGCAGCGGTGCGCCTGCCTCGATCGCGGCGAGGAAGCCGGCGTGGGTGGTGGGGTGATCGGGGCCGTCGATCGGGTAGGGCCGGCCGAGCTCGTCGATGTCCTCGCTCCACGAGCCGACCACGGCATGGTCGGGATGGGCCGCGAGGAACGCGCGCTGGCGCTCGAAGCGCTGCGGCAGGCAGATGTCGTCGGCGTCCATGCGCGCCACCAGGCTGCCGCGGGCTTCGTCGAGCAGCTGGTTGAGGCTGGCGATCAGCCCGCGGTTCTCGCGAATGATGGGACGGATGCGCGGATCTTCGGCGGCGTGGCGGGCGATGATCGCGCGGCTGGCATCGGACGAGCCGTCATCCAGGATCAGGAACTCGAAATCCGCGAAGCTTTGCGCGCGCACGCTGGCGATCGCTTCATCGAGAAAGCGTTCGGCGTTGTAAACGCTCATCGCGACGCTGATCGAAGGGCAGTTCATCGGCACTTTCGCTGGGAAACTTGCCCATGTCGGGGCTTGCCCGCGGCATAGGGCGATAGGGTAAACATCGGCTTAGCTATCGCCCGGGCGCGCCGCGTCGCGGTTTGGCCGGCGATTCGTTGGAGCCAATGGGCGTCCGGATGCCCGTGGACCCGGAAAAAGCCGCGCAAATCCGGGGCATTGCGAGGGCTTTGAAATAAAATTGCAATTTGATGTTGACCGAATCCAACACCCTCCATATACGCCGGTCCACCGAAGGGGAGCAGGCGGTTTCGCCCGCTTCTCCAACGGTCGCCAACACTAGACGGACGCCTGTCCCCCGGTAACCATCGGGGAGCAATGGTTGTCCGCCACTTCTGTTGGATGGCTCTTTGACATTGTCGGTTTAGATGAAGGGACATGTGGGCGACGGCGCCCGGTCCGGGGATTTTCAAGCTCCGGGTACCGGTAACAAGTCGATGCCTTAACGTTCCGGCTTTGCTCACGCAGTGTCGGTTCGGACATGTCCTAACGTAACCATACGTTTGACAAGTGCAGGTATCGGCTCCTTGAAATTCATGTCGGTCGGTTTGCGGGCTTCGGTCCGTGCTGATCGGTATGTGACACAAACTTGAGAGTTTGATCCTGGCTCAGAACGAACGCTGGCGGCATGCCTAACACATGCAAGTCGAACGAAGCCTTCGGGCTTAGTGGCGCACGGGTGCGTAACGCGTGGGAATCTGCCCCTCGGTTCGGAATAACAGTTAGAAATGACTGCTAATACCGGATGATGACGAAAGTCCAAAGATTTATCGCCGAGGGATGAGCCCGCGTAGGATTAGCTAGTTGGTGAGGTAAAAGCTCACCAAGGCGACGATCCTTAGCTGGTCTGAGAGGATGATCAGCCACACTGGGACTGAGACACGGCCCAGACTCCTACGGGAGGCAGCAGTGGGGAATATTGGACAATGGGCGAAAGCCTGATCCAGCAATGCCGCGTGAGTGATGAAGGCCTTAGGGTTGTAAAGCTCTTTTACCCGGGATGATAATGACAGTACCGGGAGAATAAGCTCCGGCTAACTCCGTGCCAGCAGCCGCGGTAATACGGAGGGAGCTAGCGTTGTTCGGAATTACTGGGCGTAAAGCGTACGTAGGCGGTTATTCAAGTCAGAGGTGAAAGCCCGGGGCTCAACCCCGGAACTGCCTTTGAAACTAGGTAGCTAGAATCTTGGAGAGGTCAGTGGAATTCCGAGTGTAGAGGTGAAATTCGTAGATATTCGGAAGAACACCAGTGGCGAAGGCGACTGACTGGACAAGTATTGACGCTGAGGTACGAAAGCGTGGGGAGCAAACAGGATTAGATACCCTGGTAGTCCACGCCGTAAACGATGATAACTAGCTGTTCGGGCACTTGGTGCCTGAGTGGCGCAGCTAACGCATTAAGTTATCCGCCTGGGGAGTACGGTCGCAAGATTAAAACTCAAAGGAATTGACGGGGGCCTGCACAAGCGGTGGAGCATGTGGTTTAATTCGAAGCAACGCGCAGAACCTTACCAGCGTTTGACATGGATAGTTTGGTTTCCAGAGATGGATTCCTTCAGTTAGGCTGGCTATCACACAGGTGCTGCATGGCTGTCGTCAGCTCGTGTCGTGAGATGTTGGGTTAAGTCCCGCAACGAGCGCAACCCTCGTCCTTAGTTGCCATCATTCAGTTGGGCACTCTAAGGAAACCGCCGGTGATAAGCCGGAGGAAGGTGGGGATGACGTCAAGTCCTCATGGCCCTTACACGCTGGGCTACACACGTGCTACAATGGCGGTGACAGTGGGCAGCCACCTCGCGAGAGGGAGCTAATCCCAAAAAGCCGTCTCAGTTCGGATTGTTCTCTGCAACTCGAGAGCATGAAGGCGGAATCGCTAGTAATCGCGGATCAGCATGCCGCGGTGAATACGTTCCCAGGCCTTGTACACACCGCCCGTCACACCATGGGAGTTGGTTTCACCCGAAGGCAGTGCGCTAACCGCAAGGAGGCAGCTGACCACGGTGGGATCAGCGACTGGGGTGAAGTCGTAACAAGGTAGCCGTAGGGGAACCTGCGGCTGGATCACCTCCTTTCTAAGGATTTGGCCGAAAGCGCCGATGCCCTGGTTCGCCAGTCGCGTCGGAAGAGCTTCGTCCGTTCCAAAGAACATTGCCGTCGTCCTCATGTCCCTTCATCCTGGAGATCAACACAGCGTCGAGCCGATTTGGCTTCGTGCTGTGTTGCTAGCCTGAGCTGGCTCACGCCGCCTGCGGCCCTTTTGGGCTGGCCTGGCATGTGTGTGGGCCTGTAGCTCAGTTGGTTAGAGCGCACCCCTGATAAGGGTGAGGTCGGAGGTTCGAATCCTCCCAGGCCCACCAGTGTTTACGCGCCCTGCGGTGTTCCCGCGATGGGCAATACAAAACGGGGCCTTAGCTCAGCTGGGAGAGCACCTGCTTTGCAAGCAGGGGGTCATCGGTTCGATCCCGATAGGCTCCACCAGTTTCAAGACGGCCACGCTGCGCTCCCTTGTAAGGGAAGGGCGCGACTGGTCGTTGGACCACATCTCCAGAGATGAAGAACGAAATTCCGGCGTGCGACTTGTTCGAGCGCCGGTGCCTGCGGGGTTTGCCCGCATCTTTGACATTGTGAATGGGTTTTTAATCGATGCCGCGACGTAGCGTCGCCGATCTTCTCAAAGGATCGGCGAAGAGCGCGTTGCACAATCTGGCTGAGATTAATTCGTCCGCACCTGTAACAACGCAGCGTTTATGCAAGGCTGTCGTTGATGGTGTGGATTCTCAAGCGTGAGGTAAGAGCATCTGGTGGATGCCTTGGCACATACAGGCGATGAAGGACGTGGCACGCTGCGATAAGCGTCGGGGAGTTGTGAGCAAACTTTGATCCGGCGATTTCCGAATGGGGAAACCCACCTTCACCATTTCATTCTATCCGCGAGCGATCGCGGGGCGAGTGAGGTGGATTAGGTATCACCGAAGTGAATAAAATAGCTTTGGTGAAGCGAACCCGGGGAACTGAAACATCTCAGTACCTGGAGGAAAAGACATCAACCGAGATTCCGTTAGTAGTGGCGAGCGAACGCGGACCAGGCCAGTGCCTTCATTTCAACTAGCAGAACACTTTGGAAAGAGTGGCCATAGCGGGTGACAGCCCCGTATGCGAAAGTGATGATGAAGGACTC